>JANQHG010000137.1 GCA_028277115.1 Azospirillaceae bacterium | reverse complement strand
CGGGCCTGGAACAGGGCGCTCCCAAGCGACCAGGGGCGGCCCGCGCCCCGACCTAACCGGCGTGCTCCGACCAAACGAAACGGTTCAACCGGATTTCGTATGAACCGTGGCGTGGAAGGGAGAACGTCGAAGGCCACGCCCAGTTCCGATGCCGAGCCAACCTCAACCCGACAGTGCCGATCGCGACAATCTCCGGAAGACCTGCTACGGTGTGGGTGTGGGAGCGGCCGGCATCAGATCACGATCCACTGGATCATTCCAAGGCGCCTGCTCTCCCCTGCGCCGTCGTCCCTGGGGATGGCGGGCCGAAGGAACCTGTTCCGCGAGGCACGGATGCCACCTGCCCAAATGACGTGTCGGCGCTTGTGGGCCGTCCTGCTGCTGATCGTCGGCATGCTCGGGCCCGCCACCCATCCGTCGCCCGCCGCGGCTGACCAGCCGTTGCTGTTTTTGTCGACACAGTTCGCGCCGGTCGACGAGGCACATCGTTTGCGCACCCGTGTGCTGGCCGGGTTCGATCGTCCGGTCGATTTCCAACCCTATGACAGCCTCGCGGTTCTGGCCCGCTTGGCCGAATCGGGCGCGGTGGTGCCGGCGCTGTTCGGCGGCGTGCATGGCGACATGGTGGCGCTGCACCGCGCCCGCCTGCTGCACCCGATCGACCCGTCGGTGGTGGCCGCGGCTGAGATCCCGGACCGGCTGAGCTCGCTCGGGCGTCTCGATGGCGGTCAGACCGGGGGCAAGCAGCTCTGGTACATGCCGTGGGCCAAGGCGACCTATCTCATGGTCGCCCATCGCCGTGCTCTGGCCAAACTGCCGCCCGGTGCGACGCTTGACCGGCTGAGCTATGACGAGCTGATCGCGTGGGGCGAACGGCTGAAGGCGGACACCGGCGCGCCGCGGATCGGTTTTCCCGCCGGCAGCAACGGCCTGATCCACCGATTCCTGCAAGGATTTCTCTACCCGTCCTACACCGGGACCATGGTCCGCGGCTTTCGTTCCCGTGCAGCCCACAGAATGTGGCAAGAGGCACGCCGGCTCTGGCAGGTGGTCAATCCGCGCTCGACATCGATGAACACAATGTACGAGGCGCTACGCACCGGCGAGGTCTGGGTCGCCTGGGATCATGTCGCGCGCCTCTTGCCGGCGCTCCGCCAGCAGCCCGAAAGCTTGGTCGCCTTTCCGGCACCGGCCGGCCCGACGGGCCGCGGCTTCATGCTCGTGCTGGCGGGCCTGGCAATCCCGGCGCAGACGCCGGACCCGGTGGGGTCGAGGGATCTGATCGGCTACCTGACCCGGCCGGCGGTCCAACGGACCGTGCTCACTGAGATTGGGTTCTTCCCGGTGGTGACCCTGGAGCCGGACGGCGCGCTCGGTTCTGCACTCTCGATGCTGCGGGCGGCGGTCGATCGCCAGGAGTCCGCGGAGGACGCGATCCCGGCGATCCTGCCGCCCGGTCTCGGTGCCGGCGGCGAAGGCTTCAACCTTAGCTATCGCCTGGCGTTTTCGCGAATCGTCCTGCGCGGCCGGCCGATCGCACCGACACTCGACCGCTTCGCCGGCCGCCTGCAAAGCATTCTGGACGCGGCCGGCGCGCCGTGCTGGCCCCCCGACCGTCCCAGCGGCGCCGACAGCTGCCCGATCGAGTAAACTCGCTGCGGTTCGGCAATGGCCACAGGATCCGACCCCGGTTTTCGCGACCCCGGTTTTCGGTTTGCCGCGCCGCCGGTTCGCCGCCGGGCGGACGCGGGCGGTGCCGCCGAACCGGGTCGGCGGGCGTTGGCCGCACGCCTGTATCTGCTGGTCTACGCCGGCCTGGCGGTGTTCCTGGCCAGCGCGTCATTCGGCGGCTGGTACGTGATTTCCAGCCTGGCCGGCGTCGAGGCCGAGTTGCCGCTGACGCCCTTGACCGAACACCGCGCGATGTCGGAGGTGATCCAGAACCTCACCGTGCTGGCGCAGCGCCTTGATGCGGCGCGGGTCGACGCCGCGCCGCTGCGGGTCATGCAAGGCCTGGTCGCGCTCGACACCGCTTTTGCGGCGGTCGAGGCCGCGCAGCTGGATCAGGTGGACACCCGAACCGCGGCGATCATGGCCGAGATCGCCTGGCTGCTCGAGCGCATCGAGCATCTGTTCGACGACTTCGTCGTCGAACCCGAGGTCGCACGGGCGCTTGGTACCCGCCTGAACGACGCCCTCGCCGCGCTGACCGAGGTTTACCTGCTCGCCAACACCGAGGCGCTGCAGCGGCTGGCGCAAAAATCCGAACAGATTCGTGGTCTTCGCTTCGGCATGACCTTGCTGCTGGCAACCCTTGCGCTCGGTCTGATTGCGATCGCGCTCTTGGTGTCTCTGCAGCAGCGGACCGAACGCCTGCGCGCGGTGGCGTCGCAGGCCTTGGCCGATGCCCATGGCATCATTCAAAGCAGCATCAACTACGCCGCGACGATCCAATGCTCGATCCTGCCGTCGGAAGAGGATTTCGCGTGGGTGTTCGAAGACCATTTCGTGCTGTGGCAGCCACGCGATCGGGTCGGCGGTGATATCTACTGGTTGCGCCACTGGGGCGACGGCGTCCTGATCGGCTTGGCCGACTGCACGGGGCACGGCGTCCACGGCGCGTTTATGAGCCTGATCGCGACCGGCGCGCTCGACCGTGCCCAGGCGGATACGACACCGGGGGCGGTCGGTGCCCTTGTCGCGCGGATGCACCGGCTGATCCAGCTCACCCTTGGCCAACACAGGACCTACGGCGCCTCCGACGGTGGCTTGGATCTGGGCCTGTGCTATCTTGACGACCGCCGGACCCACATGACCTTCTGTGGCGCCCGGTTCGATCTTCTGCGCGTAGACAACGGTGCGATATCGGTGATCAAGGGCGCGCGCAACAGCATCGGCTATCGCGGCATCCCTCAGGACCAGAGCTACCGGCAGACGCAAGTTGCGATCGGCCCCGGCAGCCGTTTCTATCTGGCGACCGACGGGCTGACCGATCAGATCGGCGGCCCGCGCCGGCGCATGTTCGGCCGCAAACGCTTCCTGGCGCTGCTCGCCGACCTCTCTCACCTGCCGCTCAACACCCAACGGCCGCAGATCGAAACGACCCTGGCGCAGTACCAGGGCGACGAGCTGCGGCGCGATGACGTTTCGGTGATCGGCTTCGTGGCGACGCAGCCGGGGGCCTGATACCAAATCCGATTGTTTGGTTCCGGTTATCCACGCCTGAGGAAGCTGCTCACCGATCCTGTGTTGGGGCGATCGGCCGGCACGGTCTGCCTGTTTGCATCGCCGGTGGAGGCCGATCGCCCCAACATCGGCGGTTCAGCTCTGCGGCCCCGTCGATGTCGGGGCGCGGGCCGGCGCCGAGGCCACAGGCGATCGTGGTGCCGAAGCGGATCGGCCGGATCGTCCTATACCACCGTGCCCCCGCTCAGGCGTCGATGCCGATCGGTTCATGAGCTCAGCCGACCCGGGCGTCGGCCCGGGTCAAAGGTGAGCGCCTGGCGATCCTCGGGCGCACCGCGACCGATCTCTGCCCCGGCGACACCCGCACCAAAGGCGACGTCACGGTCGCGCGCCGGAAATCTGTTCCGGCGGTCGCCCGACCACGGCTTCCGGCTGACCGATGAACTGCGCCGAAACCGCTTTCGGGCGTTGCCGGTCGGTACGGTCCACCGGATCGAAGGGGGACGGCGGGAAAGCACCAGCGCCGAGCGCGACCGCCGGGTGGTGGTCGGCGTGGCCGGACGCTGGCGATCGGCGCACCGATCAGATCGGACGAGAGTCGGCGCCGACGCCGGAGCGCGCCTGCCCCAAAACTCTGGTGGGCGATGACGGGTTCGAACCGCCGACCCTCTCGGTGTAAACGAGACGCTCTACCGCTGAGCTAATCGCCCGATCCCGGCGCGACCGGTGTTCGGTCAGCTGTTCAACGCGTCCTTCAGCGTCTTGCCCGGCTTGAACTTGGGCTGGCGCGAGGCCGGAATATCGATCTCTTCACCGGTGCGCGGATTGCGCCCTTTGCTCGCGGCCCGCTCAGCAACCGCAAAGGTGCCGAAACCAACCAGTCGAACTTCGTCACTGCGCTTTAAGGAATCGATGATGCCTTCGAACACGGCGTCAACTGCCTTCAAAGCGTCGTTCTTCGACAACTCCGCAGCGTCTGCCACGTAGGCCACCAGATCATTCTTGTTCACTATTGCCCCCCCTCCAAAAGAACGACGGCCGGTCGACCGAAATAGCCCGTCTCCTATAATGCATGGCCTCGACCCTAACCACAGAAAAACGCACCCGTCAACGTTCGACGGGTGCGGCCAATGGGCAAAATCGAGGCACTGCCACCTCTAGTGGCAAGTTAATGGCGGACAACGTCCTCATGATCGCTATCGCTGCCCGCCGCGGCGACCGCCTCGACCTCGACCGGCTCGTCCCATTCGATCGGAGTCGGCTGGCTGACCAGCGCGTGCTGAATCACCTCGGACACCGTGGCGACCGCGACGATGGTGAGACCGCGTTTGACATTGTCCGGAATCTCCGCCAGGTCCTTTTCGTTTTCTTTGGGGATCAGCACGGTCTTGATGCCGCCGCGCAAGGCCGCCAGCAGCTTTTCCTTCAAACCGCCGATCGGCAGCACCCGACCGCGCAAGGTGATTTCGCCCGTCATCGCAAGATCGCGCCGGACCGGGATCCCGGTCAAGACCGAGACGATCGACGTGATCATCGCAACGCCGGCCGACGGCCCGTCCTTGGGCGTCGCACCCTCCGGCACATGGACGTGGATGTCCTTCTTGTCGAGCGTCGGCGGGCGGATGCCGTACTCAGCCGATCGCGATTTGACATAGCTCTCCGCGGCCTGGACCGACTCCTTCATGACGTCGCCAAGCTTGCCGGTGGTGGTCACCCGCCCCTTGCCGCGCAGGGTCACCGCCTCGACCGACAACAGCTCGCCGCCGACCTCGGTCCAGGCCAGCCCGGTGGTCACCCCGACCATATCCTCGAGCTCGGCCTCGCCATAGCGATAACGGCGCACGCCGGAATACTTGTCGAGGTTGCGCCGGGTGATCTGGACCCGCTCCAGCCCCTTCGACAAAATCTCCTTGATCGCCTTGCGCGCGAGATTGGCAATCTCCCGTTCCAGATTCCGCACGCCGGCTTCGCGGGTGTAGTACCGGATCAGGTCGCGCAACGCCTCGTCGGAGATCGAGAACTCGCCCTTTTTCAGCCCGTGCGCCTTCAGCTGCTTGCCGATCAGGTGGCGCCGCGCGATCTCGACCTTTTCGTCTTCGGTGTAGCCGGCAAGCCGGATGATCTCGAGACGGTCGAGCAACGGCTGCGGCATCCGCAGCGTGTTCGCCGTGCAGACGAACATGACGTCAGACAGGTCGTAATCGACCTCGAGATAATGGTCGTTGAACGCGTGGTTCTGCTCGGGGTCGAGCACCTCGAGCAGCGCCGACGACGGGTCGCCGCGCCAGTCGGCGCCGAGCTTATCCACCTCGTCGAGCAGGAACAGCGGGTTCGACGACTTGGCCTTCTTCATGCCTTGGATCACCTTGCCCGGCATCGAGCCGATGTAGGTGCGCCGATGGCCCCGAATCTCCGCCTCGTCGCGCACGCCGCCCAGCGACATCCGCACGAAGTTGCGACCGGTGGCGCGCGCAATCGACTTGCCGAGCGAGGTCTTGCCGACCCCGGGCGGCCCGACCAGGCACAGGATCGGGCCCTTGACCTTGTTCATCCTCTGCTGGACCGCAAGATACTCGAGGATGCGCTCCTTGACCTTCTCCAGCCCGAAGTGGTCCTCGTTGAGCACGTCTTCGGCCAGCTTCAAGTCCTTCTTGACCTTGCTGCGCTTCTTCCACGGGATGTTCAGCATCCAGTCAAGGTAGTTGCGCACCACGGTCGCCTCGGCCGACATCGGGCTCATCGAGCGCAGCTTCTTCAGCTCGGCCAGCGCCTTTTCCCGCGCTTCCTTGGACAGGCGGGTCTTGTTAATCCGGTCCTCGATCTCGGCCGCCTCGTCGCGGCCGTCCTCGCTCTCGCCCAACTCCTTCTGAATCGCCTTCAGCTGCTCGTTCAGGTAGTATTCGCGCTGGGTCTTCTCCATCTGCCGCTTGACGCGGTTGCGGATGCGCTTTTCGACCTGGAGCACGCCGATCTCGCTCTCCATAAAGCCGAACACGCGCTCCAAACGGTCGCTGACAGTCGCCGTTTCGAGAAGCTGCTGTTTTTCCGGAATCTTCAATGCCAGATGGGACGCCACCGTGTCCGCAAGCTTGCCCGGCTCGTCGATCTGGTTGATCGAAACCAATACCTCTGGCGGAATCTTTTTGTTGAGCTTTATGTACTGCTCAAACTGCGAGACGACGGCGCGGCACAGCGCCTCGATCTCCTGGGTTTCGCCGACGGTCTCTTCGATCACCTTGGCGTGGGCCTGGAAGAACTCCTCGTTGTCGGCAACCCGAACGATCGCCGCGCGATGCCCGCCCTCGACCAGCACCTTGACCGTGCCGTCGGGCAGCTTCAACAGCTGCAAAACGGTGCCGATGGTGCCGACCTGGTAAATGTCGGCCGCCGAGGGGTCGTCCTGGGCCGCATTCTTTTGGGTAACCAAAAGAATCTGCTTGTCGTCCTTCATCACGTCTTCGAGCGCGCGGACCGATTTTTCCCGCCCGACGAACAACGGCACGATCATGTGTGGAAAGACAACAATATCCCGCAACGGCAGTACGGGATAAAGGGCGCCCCGGGAGATTTCGAACATCAGTTTCGCCTCGTTGGAACAGCGATCGCAGCCAGAAAAGCGGGCCTGCAAGGGTCCGGTACCCCGTCATAGGCGAACACCGGACCGCTCGGCTAAGGTGGCACAGCGTCGGCCCCCCTTCAAGTGGTGCCCAGGGGGCGCGGGACGCGTCCTCATCCCGGGTCGGGCGACCGTTTTAGGGTGCACCGATCGGGCGTCGCGGCTAGGCTCGACCGAAATGGGATTACAAATCCCTAACGAGACACCGACGCGCTTTTGCGCGTGTTTTCGGGGCAGGCGCCCCCGAACGTCAGGGGGCTCACCCCCGACACCGGCCGCAAGGCCGCATCGGGCGCCGGCCAACGGGAAACCAACGTGACGATTGGCCAACGTGACGATTGGCCAACGTGACGATTGGCCAACGTGACGATTGGCCTACGTGACGATTGGCCAACGTGACGATTGGGCAGACGAACAGCAGAAAGGCGCCGGCATGTTCACAGGGATCGTGACCGATGTCGGAACGGTCAGCGGGATGGTCGCCGAGGGCGACACCCGGATCACCATCCAACTCGGCAACGACACGATCCGGCCGGAAATCGGCGGCTCGATCGCGTGCGCCGGGGTATGCCTGACCGTGGTCGCAACCGTGCCCGGCCAGTTCACCGTCCAAGCCTCGGCGGAAACGCTCGGCTGCACCACGCTCGGCGGCTGGCGGGTTGGCACCCGGGTCAACCTGGAGCGGTCGCTGCGAGTCGGCGACGAGCTTGGCGGCCACCTTGTGTTCGGCCATGTCGACGGGCTGGCCGAGGTGGTCTCGGTGGTCCCCGACGGCGACAGCAGCCGTTGGACCTTCGAAGCGCCGGCGCATCTGATGGCGATGCTGGCCCCCAAGGGCTCGGTCGCGCTCGACGGGGTATCGTTGACGGTCAACGAGGTCTATGATCGGCGTTTCGGCATCAACGTAATCCCGCACACCCGCGCATGCACGACCTTCGCCGACGTGGCGCCCGGGGTATCGGTCAACCTCGAGATCGACATGCTGGCGCGCTACGTCGCGCGTCAGCTCGGCCGCGCATGACCGTGGCGCACAGGGGCGGCCGGTGACCGACCAGCCGCACATCATGATCGTCGAGGCGCGGTTCTACGACGACATCGCCGACGAGTTGGTGCGCGGCGCGATCGCCGAGCTCGACGCGGCGGGCGCCACCCACGAGCGGTTCGTGGTGCCCGGCGCGTTCGAATTGCCGGCCGCGGTCAAATATGCGATCCGCGCCATGGACTTCTACTCGGGCCGGCGGCGGTTCGACGGCTATGTCGCGCTCGGCTGCGTGATTCGGGGCGAGACCACCCACTACGACGTCGTGTGCACCGAGACCGCGCGGGCGATCCAGGACCTGGCGGTCCAGTACACGCTCGCGCTCGGGTTCGGGGTCTTGACGGTCGAAAACCGCGAACAGGCGTGGGCCCGGGCCGCGGTCCGACACAAGAACAAGGGCGGCGAGGCCGCGCGGGCGTGCCTTGACATGCTCGCGCTCAAGCGCCAATTCCGCCTCTATCCAAGATAGGCCGCGGTCTCTCGATGTCCAAAGCTCTGCCCGCCGCCGTGCCCGAGCGTCGGCGACACACCACCGGCTCGGCCAAGGCGCGTCGTCGCGCCGCCCGGCTCGCCGCGGTTCAGGCGCTCTATCAACTCTGGGTCACCGACGGCGACGTCGATCAGGTCGACCAAGTGATCGCCGAGTTCGAACACCACCGCTTCACCGAGGACATCGACGGCGAGCGTTTCGTGACGGCAGACCGCGAGCTGTTTGCGTTGATCGTGCGCGGCGCCGCGGCCCGGCGCGACGAGCTCGACCGGCGGGTCGGCGCGGCCTGGTCGGCCGGGGTCAGCCTGGAGCGGGTCGAGCTGTTGCTTCGGGTGATCCTGCGCGCCGGCGCGTTCGAGTTGGTCGCCCACACCGAAACCGCGCCGGGCATCTTGATCAACGAGTATGTCGAGGTCACCCACGCCTTTTACGGCGCCCGCGAGCCTGCGATGGTCAACGGCGTGCTCGATCATCTCGCCCGTCTGGTCCGCCCGGCCGAGGGCCGGGCACCGGTCGATGACCCGGTCCGGCTCGCCCGCTGACCGTGCGGGGCGCCTCGGCGAATTCGAACGGATCGCCCGCTGGCTCGCCCCGTTGACCGCGCATTGTCCGGGCGCGTTCGGGCTGACCGACGACGCCGCGGTGCTGGCGGTGCCCGCCGGGCGCGAGCTGGTGGTGACCAACGACGGCATGGTCGCCGGCATCCATTTCCTGCCCGGCGACCCGCCGGCCGACGTCGCGGCCAAGCTGTTGCGGGTCAACCTGTCCGACCTGGCGGCGATGGCGGCCGAGCCGTACGTCTACACCCTGACCACCGCGCTGCCGCCCGACCTGCCCGACCGCTGGCTCGCCGGGTTTGCGGCCGGGCTCGGCGAGGATCAGGCCCAGTTCGGCGTCGCGCTTGCGGGCGGCGATTCTGTCTCGACCCCGGGGCCGATCAGCGTCACCGCGACCCTGCTCGGCCTGGTGCCGGCGGGCGGGGCGTTGCGCCGGGCGACCGCCGCGGTCGGCGACGACGTTTATGTTTCGGGCACGATCGGCGATGCCGCGCTCGGGCTTTTGGTCGCGCTCGCCGACCGGGTGCCGCCCGGCGACCCGGCCGACCCCGAGGATGCCGCGGCGCACCGGGCGTGCCTTGCCCGCCTGCGCCGGCCGATACCGCGGCTCGCGCTCGGCCGCGGCTTGCGCGGGGTCGCCTCGGCGGCGATCGATGTCTCGGACGGGCTGGTCGCCGACCTCGGCCACCTCTGTCGGGCGTCCGGGGTGGCGGCGCGGATCGCCGCCCCCGCGGTGCCGGTGTCGGACGCGGCGCGCCGGCTGCTCGCGGCGGCGGCGCGCGGTGGCGGGACCGGCGGCGCTGCGCCGCCGCCGGATCTCGGGACGCTCTTGACCGGCGGCGACGACTATGAGTTGGTGTTCACGGCACCGCTGGCGGCGGCCGATCGGGTCGCGGCGGCCGCGGCGGCCGCCGCGACTCCGGTTGCGCGGATCGGCAGCCTAGTCGCGGGACCGGTCGGCGCGGTCGAGGTGCTGGACACCGCCGGCCGGCCGCTCGGGCTCGGCCCCGGCGGCTTTCGACATTTCTGACCCGCGCCGGACGTGAACCCCCAGCCGGGACGACCCGATGATCGCGATCCTGATCTTATTGGTGGTGCTGGCGGGCGGCGGCTTCGGCGGCTGGATGCTCTACCAGTCCTACATGACCGCAGAGGACGAGGTCGAAGACCCCGGCCCGGTCGGCCCGCCGGTCGCGATCAAGTTGCCGAGCACGCTGACCGTACCGCTGATCCGGCGCGGCGAGATCCGCCAGACCGTGTCGATCGAGGTCACGCTGGACGTCGCCCATAGCGAATACCAAACCGACGTCCGCGCCAAACTGCCCTGGCTGACCGACGCGTTCATCACCACCCTCTATGGAGCCCTCGACGACGGCAGCGTGATCGACGGCACCATCGTCAACGTCCTGATGGTCAAGGACAAGCTGATGGCGGCGGCGACGCGGGTGCTCGGCCCCGAGATTCTCAACGGCGTGCTGGTCCAGGCGGTGGTCCAACGCCCGCGGTGATCGGGCGCGAGGTCCGTCTTGAGGGCACGCCGGCGCGGAGGATGGCGTGGACGGACGGACGGCAGCCGAGCGCGATCGGCACAAGCACAAGATGATCAACCTGGTCCAATCAGGGCTGCTGATCGGCGGCATGGCGGCGCTGGTTGCGGTGTGCGGCTGGGTGATGTTCGGCCCGGCCGGCGTGCCGTGGGTGGTGGTCGGCGTGGTCGCGGCCTTGAGCCTGCGCCCTGCGATCCCGCCCGACATGATCATGCGGTTTTACCGCGCCGAACGGCTGAGCCATACCGCCTTCCCCGACGGGGTCGAGATCGTCGCCGCCTTGGCGGCGCGCGCGGAGCTGCCGGCGGCGCCGCGGCTTTACTACGTGCCGAGCACCACGCTCAACGCCTTTGCGGTCGGCAGCCCGAACGATGCGGCGATCGCGGTGACCGACGGTCTGTTGCGCACGCTGACCCCTCGCGAGCTCATCGGGGTGATCGCGCACGAGATCAGCCACATCCGCAGCAACGATTTGTGGATCATGAACCTGGCCGACACGATCAGCCGGGTGACCGCGCTGTTATCGACGCTTGGGCAGATTTTGTTGCTGCTCAACCTGCCGCTGGTCGTGGTCGGCTATGCCACGGTGCCGTGGTTGTTGGTGATCGTCTTGATCTTTGCCCCGAGCGTGGTCGCGCTGTTGCAGCTCGCCTTGTCGCGCACCCGCGAGTACGACGCCGATCTCGACGCGGTCGAGCTGACCGGCGACCCGGTGGGTCTCGCGAGCGCGCTCGGCAAGCTCGAGAACCGCGTGGGCCGGTTCTGGGAGGAGATTTTGTATCCCGGCCGGCGGATTCCGGAGCCGTCGGTCCTGCGCACCCACCCGTCTACCGAGGAGCGGATCCGCCGTCTGATGGCGCTCCGCCCGCCGCCGGCGCCGCCGCGCGCACCGCGCCCGGTGCCGATCCGAGTCGGGTTCGACAATCGCGCGCGCATGATCGTGCCCGGGTTCGGCACGGTGGTCCGCGCGCCCCGACGGCACTGGACCGGGCTGTGGTATTGACGGTGCGCGGCCTGCCGCGCCGTATCCGGCCTGACGGGCACTCCCCTTGTCTTTACCACCCAATAGGCGGGGTCCAGGGGGCAACCCCTGGTCGGGGGTGTCGGGGGGTGACCCCCATAGGCGCTAACTTAACGGGATGTGCGGCAAATTGGCAGATTGCTTTTTCCGCTGGCGTGGTGGGTCGCAGAGCGAGCGAATTAGATCTCTGGCG
>JANQHG010000135.1 GCA_028277115.1 Azospirillaceae bacterium | reverse complement strand
ACGACGCCGATGTGGCGACCATCGATGCGGCCGCGATCACCCGGGCGCACGAGGCCGGCACCGCGGTCACGGTGACCACCAGCGGCGATGGTGACGGCGCCGGCGATCTCACGGTCGCGGCCTTGACGATCCCGGCCGCGACCGTGAGATCGCCGGCGCCGTCACCATCGCCGCTGGTGGTCACCGTGACCGCGGTGCCGGCCTCGAGCGCCCGGGTGATCGCGGCCGCATCGATGGTCGCCACATCGGCGTCGTCGTCCAGGTCGAACCGGCCGTCGTTAAATTCGCCGCCCGCGGTGGCGGCGTCGGCGATCACGACATCGACCGGGTCGAGCCACCACAGACCCGGCGCGCCCCGCGGCGCCGCCGCATCGGGGCTGGTCGCGCCGAGGGTGAGCGAGCGCAGGCCCGAGGTCTCGATCAACCCGCCGTCGCCGCCGCGCGGGCCCCCGCGCGCGCTGAGCCGACCGAGGCTCTGCGTCGAATGCTCGGCCCACACCGCCACCGTGCCGCCGGCGCCGGCGTCGGTCGCGTCGGCGCGCACACTCGCCCCGGCATCGATCACTGTGACCGCGGCCGGCGGCAGCGGTTTTGCGGGCGGCCGGAGCGCGATGCCGCCCGGTCGGCCGCCGCCGAGGTCGCCGCCGATCCGCGCGACCCCGCCGCCGGCCGGGCCGGACACGTCGACCGCGGCGCCGGCGAGCAGAGCGGTGCGCCCGCCCGAGACCGCGATCGCGCCGCCGGTCTCGCCCGGATCGTCGCCCGCGGCGTCGAGCGTGCCGGCGACCGCAGTGGTGCCGCCATCGCCGCCCAACAGCACGATCTCGCCGCCCCGCTGTTCGACCGTGCGCGCCCGGACCAAGCCTGAGGTGTCGATCACCCGATCGACCACGCCCTTGGCCGCGGCCGCGGTCATCACCACCCGGCCGCCGTCGGCGAACACCGCGCCGGCGTTGTCGACCAGCGCATCGACCGGCGTCCCGTCGCGGCGGCGCATCCGGGTCGCCACGGCGTCGTCGAGCGCGAGGTTGATCATCCGGTCGCCGTAAAGATCGACCGTGAAGCTGCGCCCGGCCGCGAGCGTGACCGCGCCGAGCCGGGCTGCGATCACCCCGTGGTTGGCGACCGCCGGCGCGACCAGCCCCGCCAGCCCGGCGTCGGCGATCGTGATCCGGCCGTGGTTTTCGATCATGCCGCGCGCCGCCCCGGCGTCGTCATGGAAGACGTGACGCCCGGCCATGAAGTCGTCGTTGCGAATGTCCGAGGTGGTCGCGATCAGCCCGGCGACGTCGATCCGGGCGTCCGGGCCGATGAACACGCCGTTCGGGTTGACCAGCCAGACCTGGCCGTCGGCGCTGAGACGGCCCAGAATCTCGCACGCGTCGTGGCCGACCACCCGGTTGAGCGCGATCGCGTCCGCGCCCGGCTGGCGGAACTCGGTGTGCTCATGGCGGTCGATGTCGAACGACTGCCAGTCGATGATCGCCTTGGCGCTGCCCTGGGTGATCCGCAGATGGTCGGGGCCGGCCTGTTCGATCGTCGCGGCGCCGCCGACCACCACGCCGCCCTCGGGGTTGGCGCGCGCGGGACCGCCGTGGCCGAGCGTAACCGCGAGCGCCATCACGCCGCCCGCCACCGCCCGACGCGTTCCGGTCGTCATCGCATCGCTCCCGATCCGGCGCGGCCTCAACAGAGGGTCGCCGTCCCGCCGACCCGCGGGGGCCCGGCGCGGGACACACACGGCGGCTCTGCGTCTCGCCGAGCCGTGGGGGCGCGAGCCGCGCAACCCTGCAAAGCCGCAAACCCGGCGATCGCCGCCCTTGATACTATGCGCCGCCGCCCTGGCCGCGCCACAAATCGTCGCCGCCGCGGTCGCAGACGGGCCCGCTCTTCGGCCCTCGCCCTCCGGACACCGAACAGGTGTCGGTCCGACCGGCGGGTTAAAACTCGATCCCGGCCTGCGCCTTGACCCCGGCGCGGAACGGGTGCTTGACCATCGTCATCTCGGTGACCAGATCGGCGGCCTCGACCAGCTCGGGCCGGGCGTGGCGGCCGGTGACGACCACATGCTGGCCCGGCGGCCGCGTCGCGAGACCGGCCAGCACCTCGTCGAGCGGCAGGTGGTCGTGGCGCAACACGATGTTGAGCTCGTCGAGCAGGACCAAGCGGTAGCCCGGGTCGGCCAGCATCCGCTCGGCCGCCGCCCAGCCCGCGCGCGCCGCGGCACGGTCGCGCGCCAGGTCCTGGCTCTCCCACGAAAACCCCTCGCCGACCACCGAGAGCGTGACCAGCTCGGGAAACCGTTCCAGCACCGTGCGTTCGCCGGTGTCCCAGCGGCCCTTGACGAACTGGACGACCCCGGCGCGCAGGCCGTGGCCGAGCGCGCGCACCACCATGCCGAACGCCGCGGACGACTTGCCCTTGCCGAGCCCGGTGTGGACGATCAACAACCCCTTTTCGATCGTCTTTTCCGCCAGCATGCGGTCGCGCACCGCCTTTTTCTTCGCCATCTTCTCGGCATGGCGCAGCGCGTCGGCGTCGTCGTCGTCGGTGTCGGGCGCGGTCATCGGCAGTCCTCCCCCTCGGCCTCGGCCAGCCGGTCCAGGTCATGGTAGGCGCTGTTGCGCCGCGGCCGCCACAGGCCGCGGTCGATCGCCTCGCCGAGCCGCGCGGCGATCTCGCGCCGCGCCGCCGGGTTGTGCGCCGCGATGAAACCGGACACCGCCGGGTCGGCGATCACCGCTTCGTAGACCGCGTCGAAGTGATGGTCGCCGACCGCGCGCGCGGTCGCGGCGAACGCGAACAGGTAATCGACGGTCGCGGCGATCTCGGCCGCGCCCTTGTAGCCGTGGCGCATCACGCCGGCCAGCCACTTCGGGTTGACCACCCGGGCGCGCACCACCCGGCCGATCTCCTCGGCGAGCGTGCGCGCCTGCGGCGTCTCCGGCCGGCTGTGGTCCATGTGGTAGACCGCGGGCGCGGCGCCGGCATGGTGGCGCACCGCGGCGGCGAGCCCGCCCTCGAACTGGTAATAGTCGTCCGAATCGAGCAGATCGTGCTCGCGGTTGTCCTGGTTGTGGACGACCGCTTCGACCGCCGCCAGCCGGCGCGCGAACAGGCCGTGCACCGGCTCACCACCGGCGTCACCGCCGTAGGCAAAGCCGCCCCAGGCGACATAGGCGCGCGCGAGATCGGCGTCGTCGCGCCAGCCGCGCTCGTCGATCAGCGCCTGCAGCCCGGCGCCGTAAGCGCCCGGCATCGACCCGAACACCCGGAACCCGGCCCGCCGGCGCGCCTCGGCCGGCGCCGCGCCGCGCGCCACCGCGGCCGCCGCATCGGCGCGCACCCGGGCCGCCAGCGGGTTGTCCCGCTCGGGCTCATCAAGCGCCGCGACCGCGCGCACCGCGCTGTCGACCAGATCGATCTGGGCCGGAAAGGCGTCGCGGAAAAAGCCCGAGACCCGGAGCGTGACATCGATCCTGGGCCGGTCGAGCACGCCGAGCGGCAGCACCTCGAACCCGGTGACCCGGCGCGACGCCGCGTCCCAGGTCGGCTGCACCCCGATGAGCGCCAGCACCTGGGCGACGTCGTCGCCGCCGGTGCGCATGTTGGCGGTGCCCCAAGCCGAGACCGCGAGCGCGCGCGGCCACATCCCGTGGTCGCGGCGATGGCGCGCCAGCAGCCGTGCCGCCGACGCCCAGCCGAGCTGCCACGCCGCCGGAGTCGGCACCGTGCGGGTGTCGACCGAAAAGAAATTGCGCCCGGTCGGCAGCACCTCGGGCCGCCCGCGGGTCGGCGCGCCCGACGGCCCGGGCGCAACGAAACGGCCGTCGAGCCCCGCAAGCAGCGCCGCGCGCTCGGCCACGCCGCAGGCATCGACCGCCGGGCCGATGCGCGCGCACACCGTCTCGAGCACCGCCGCGGTGCGGGTCCAGTCGGCCGGGCACGCCCGCGCCCCGCCGACCAGGTCGCGTGCCAGCGTCTCCAACCGCTCGACCGTGTCGCCGACCGTGCGCCAGCGGTCGGCGACCAGACCGGCCAGAACGGCCGGCCGCGGCCCGGCCCACGGCGTTGCCGGCGGGGTCTCGTCGAGCGGATCGAAGCGGTCGCCGAGCCCGAGGTCGGCCGCGAGCGCGCGCAGGATCGACGCCCCGCCCGCTCCGCCGCCCGGCCGCGGCAGCCGGACCAACGCGACCAACAGGTCGGCGCGCCGACCGCCGGTCGGGGCGTGGCCGTAGACGTGGAGCCCGTCGCGGATCTGCAGCTCTTTCAGCGTGCACAAATGGTTGTCGAGTTTGGCAAGCGCGCTCGCGTCGTCGTCGTCGGCCGCGATGCCGCAGTCGCGATCGAGGCCGAGCGCCCGGGTCCGGTCGATGATCTGGTCGCGCAACACCTCGGTGCGCCGGGGGTCGAGCAGCGCGGCCTCAAAATACTCATCGACCAAAAGCTCGAGCGTGCGCAACGGCCCGTAGCTCTCGGCGCGGGTCAGAGGCGGGGTCAGATGGTCGAGGATCACGGCACCGGCGCGCCGCTTGGCTTGGCTGCCCTCGCCCGGGTCGTTGACGATGAACGGGTAAAGGTGCGGCGTCGGCCCCAGCACGACCTCGGGGAAACAGCTCTCCGACAGCGCCAATGCCTTGCCCGGCAGCCACTCCTGGTTGCCGTGCTTGCCGACCTGGACCAGTCCGTGCACGTCGGCGACCACCCGCAGCCAAAGGTAAAAGGCGAAATAGCCGTGCGGCGGCACCAGGTCGGGCGCGTGGTAGGTCGCGACCGGGTCGATGTTGTAGCCGCGCGCCGGCTGGATGCCGACCACCACCGCGCCGAGCCGGTGCAGCGGCAGCACGAAGGCGTCACCGACAACGAACGGATCGTCCGCGGGATCGCCCCAGCGCGCGGTCACCGCATCCCGCACGGCGGCCGGCAGGCCGGCGAACGCGGCGCGATAGGCGTCGAGGCCGAGCCGCTCGCCGCCCGCCGCCGCCCGGTCGCGGCGCGTCAGATCGTTGGTCGGCCCGGCGCCGAGCCGCGCCATCAGCGCGGCGCCGTCGGCCGGCCGGCCCTCGACCGCATAGCCGGCGACGGCCATCAGCGCGAGCAGCGTCGCCACCGAGGCCGGGGTGTCGAGCCCGACCCCGTTGCCGATCCGGCCGTCGCGGTTCGGATAGTTCGCAAGCACCAGCGCGACCCGGCGCGCCGCCGGCGGGGTCCGGCGCAGACGCATCCAGTTGGCGGCGAGGTCCGCCACAAACGCGACCCGGTCCGGCCGGTGCCGGTGGCGGATCACCGCGAGCTCGGTCGCGGCATCGACCCTGGCTTCCGCCTTGAACGAGACCGCGCGGGTGAAGATGCGGCCATCGATCTCGGGCAGCGCCACCGCCATCGCGATCTCGCGCGCCGACAGGCCGTGGGTGCCGTCCTGCCACGCCGCCTCGGTGCCGCCGGCCAGCACCACCTGGAGCACCGGCGCGTCCACCGCAGCGAACGGCCCGCCCGGCGGCCGGGTGCCGTCGGCGCTGCCGGCGGCGAACGCGGTCGCGTTGATCACCAGGTCCGGCGCGGTCTCGGCAAACAGCGCCGCGACCACCGCCGCGGCGTCCGGGTCCTTGAGGCTGGTCACGAACACGGGCAGCACCGCGAGCCCGCGCGCGCCGAGCGCCGCAACCAGCGCGTCGATCGGGTCGAGATCGCCGGCCTGGACCAGCGCGCGGTAGAACACCAGTGCACACACCGGCTGCCCGGGCGCCCAGCGCATCCGCACGGCCGCAAGATCGCCCGCCGGCCCGCCCGGCCAATACACCCCGGCGCGCACCAGCGGTGCCGGCTCAAGCCAGTCGCGATCCGGCGCCAGCCCGATCAGCGCCCCGGCATAGCGCAGGAAGTTCTGCGCATTGGCCGGGCCGCCGTGGACCAGATACTGCCACAGCCGATGGCACGCCTCGGCACCCAGGGTCGACCGGCCGGCGAGCGACGGGTCGGGCTGGTCGTCACCCGGCAGCACCGCAAGCGCGATGGCCTCGCTGCGGGCAAGCTCGACCAACTGCTCGAGCCCGTAACGCCAATAGCCGGCGCCGCCGAGCAGGCGCACCACCACCAGCCGCGCGCCGCGCACGGTGCGCTCCAGATACAGATCCACCGACATCGGATGGCCGAGGGTGAGCAGATTGGCCAGCCGCAGCCGCGGCCGGACCCCCGCGATCCGGCCGCGCGCGTCGGCCAACAACGCAAGCTCGGTGTCGGCGGCCGACAGCACGATCAGCTCGCCCGGGCTCTGGCCGAGGTCGACGGCAGCCCCGCCGTCGTCGATCGCGCCCGGGATCGCCGCCAGCAGATGCATCGCGCGCCGGTTACCCGACCACCGCGGCGGCAATCCGCGCGCGGTCGAGCCCCTTCAGCCCGATCACCACCAGGGTGCCCTGCCGCGGCTCGTCGGCACGCCAGTCGCGGTCGAAGTGATGGTCGAGCCTGGGCCCGACCCCCTGGATCACAAGGCGCATCTCACGCCCGGCCACGGCGGCGACGCCCTTCAGCCGCAGGATTTCCGGCCGCGCCGCCAGCGGGCGCAGCCGCGCCAGCAACGCCTCGGGCGCCGGCAACTCGACGGGCAGCGGCACCGCGAAGCTCTCGAACTCGTCGTGGCCGTGCTCTTCCTCGGTCGCGCCGTCGTGGTGCGACGGCCGGCTGTCGAGATCGTCCTCGGCCGCACGCCCGAGGCCGAGCAGGGTCGCGGCATCGATCCGGCCGTGGCGGGCCCGCACCGTGGTCGCGCCGGCGCGGGTGTCGTGGGCGATCGTCGCCATGACCTGGGCAAGCGCCGCGCGGTCGACCAGATCGGTCTTGTTGACCACCACGACGTCGGCGCAGGCGATCTGGTCGGCGAACAGCTCCTCCAACTCGCGCGCATGGTCGAGCGCCGGGTCGTCGGCCGCCTGGGCGGCCAAGCGGTCGAGGTCGGTCGCGAACCGGCCGTCGGCGACCGCGGCGGCGTCGATCACCGCGATCACCCCGTCGACCGTGAGGCGGGTGCGCAGATCCGGCCAGCGAAACGCCTGGACCAACGGTTTCGGCAGGGCGAGGCCCGAGGTCTCGATCACGATATGGTCGGGCCGCGGCGTGCGGGCGAGCAGACGGCTGATCGCCGGCACGAAGTCGTCGGCGACCGTGCAGCACAGGCAGCCGTTGGCGAGCTCGACGATGTCGTCGTCGCCGCAATCGGCCAGACCGCAGCCTTTCAGCAGACTGCCGTCGATCCCGATGTCGCCGAACTCGTTGACGATCAACGCCAGGCGGCGGCCGCCCGCGGTCTCGATCAGATGGCGGACCAGCGTGGTCTTGCCGGCGCCGAGAAAGCCGGTGACGATGGTCGCCGGCACCGGCGCGTGGTCGTCGGGCGCGGCGGGGCGCGCAAGATCAAGGGTCGGGGTCACGGCCGCTCCGTCGGGTGTCCGAAGCCGGGGGCGGAGCGGGTGCGGGGCAAGACAGGGCGTCCGGCCGCCGCCGGTCGTCCCCGCCCGGCTGGCACGAAGGGTGGTGGCGGCAGGTCTCCTGGCTCTCGGGTCGTGGCGTCCGCGGTCTGCCCGGCCCGGCCTTCCCGGCGCGCAAAGACGCGCCAGTGGCCGGGGCGGGCGGGGGGTGACCCAAATGCGAACGCTCGCCGATCACAGTTGCGGGGGCAGCGCCGGCGTCGCACCGGCTTCCCTCTTGGTCCCGGTCGGGAACCGCCATAAGCGGCGACGGTACGGCATCGCCGACGCCGGCGCAACGGCGACGCCGGTGTCACCTCAGCCGCCGTAGGCCCCCCTCTAGCTCCCCCCACGTGCCGTGGGGGGAGGACTGTCCCCCGCCTTACGGCGGGCCTGCCACGCAGTTTCATCCAGGGTGGGTCGGTCGAAGGACGGTGGCCGCGCAGCGGCGGGATGGGGGCCGACCGGCGCCGCCGGCGCCGGAGGCGAGGGGTTGGGGGCTGGCGCCCCCAGGTCAGGGGGTTTCACCCCCCGACACCCCCCGACCAGGGGGTGCCCCCTGGACCCCGCTTGTTTGGCGCCGGTTGATCTCGACAGCCGACGACAGCTTGCGTAACCATCCGCCGGCACGGACGGACAAGACACACCCCATGAGCGAACTCACCATCTCCCGGCAGGTCTGGGCGTCGAAATACCGCTTCGTCGCGCCCGACGGCAGCGGCGACGCCTCGATCACCGAGACCTGGGACCGGGTCGCAACCGCGCTCGCCGCCCCCGAAACCGACCCCGAAACCTGGCGTCCACGCTTTCGCGCGGCGCTCGACGACTATGCCTTCCTGCCCGCCGGCCGCATCCTCGCCGGCGCCGGGACCAACCGCGCGGTCACCCTGTTCAACTGCTTCGTGATGGGGACGATTCCGGACGACATGGGCGGCATCTTCGCCCATCTGCGCGAGGCGGCGCTGACCCTGCAGCAAGGCGGCGGCATCGGCTACGACTTCTCGACCCTCCGGCCCAAGGGCGCACCGGTCGCCGGCGTCGGCGCCGACGCCTCGGGGCCTTTGTCATTCATGGATGTCTGGGACGCAATGTGCCGGACCATCATGAGCGCCGGCGCCCGACGCGGCGCGATGATGGCGACCCTGCGCTGCGACCACCCCGACATCGAGGCGTTCCTCGACGCCAAACGCGACCCGGCCCGCCTGCGCAACTTCAACCTGTCGGTCCTGGTCACCGACGCCCTGATCGAGGCGGTCGACCACGACCGCCCCTGGCCGCTCGTTTTCGACGGCACGGTCTACCGCGAGGTCCGTGCCCGCGACCTCTGGGACCGGCTGATGCGCGCAACCTACGACTGCGCGGAGCCGGGCGTCGTGTTCATCGACCGGATCAACCAGCTGAACACGCTGGCGCCCCACGAAACGATCGCCGCGACCAACCCATGCGGCGAGCAGCCGCTGCCGCCCTACGGCGCCTGCCTGCTCGGCTCGATCAACCTGGCCCAACTGGTCACCGACCCGTTCACCGCCAACGCCGCGCTCGACCTCGACCGGCTCGACGCGCTCGTGCGGATCGCGGTGCGGATGATGGACAATGTGATCGAGGTCTCGCGCTTCCCGCTGGCCGCCCAGGCGGCCGAGGCGCAGGCCAAGCGGCGGATCGGTCTCGGGGTGACCGGGCTGGCCGACGCCCTGATCTATTGCCAAGTCCGCTACGGCAGCGCCGAGGCCGTGGCGTTGACCGAGCGCTGGCTGGCGCAGCTGCGGCGCAGCGCCTATCTCGCGTCGGCCGAACTGGCCGGGGAAAAGGGCTCGTTCCCGCTCTACCACCGCGACTGGGTGATGGCACGGCCGGGCATCCACGCGCTCGACGCGGACGTCCGCGACGAGATCGCGCGCGTGGGCTTGCGCAACGCCCTCGTCACCTCGATCGCGCCGACCGGCACGATCTCGCTGGTGGCCGACAACGTCTCGTCGGGGATCGAGCCGGTGTTCGCGTGGTCGCTGACCCGCCGGGTGCGCGAACGCGACGGCGGCTGGCGCACGGAGACCGTGAGCGACCCGGCTTATCGGCGCTATCGCCGGATGTTCGGCGCCGAGGCGCCGCTGCCCGACTGGTTCGTCACCGCGGGCGAGTTGACCCCGGCCGAGCATGTCGCGATGCAGGCGGCCGCCCAGACGTACATCGACAGCTCGATCTCCAAGACCATCAACTGCCGCGAGGATCTGGCGTTCGAGGCGTTCAAGCAGGTCTATCGCCTGGCCTACGACAGCGGCTGCAAGGGGTGTACGACCTATCGCCCGAACCCGATTTCGGGCGCGATCCTGACCGAGGCGCCCGAGGCGGCCGAGACCGCAGCGGCGGTGGCGGTGGCGCGCGCCGACGGCGAGCCCGACGCCGCCGCAGAGGCCGAAGCCGAGGCCGAGGCCGTCCGGGGCGCGTCGCTGGTTGCGGCCGCACCGGCGCCGCCGACCCCGGCCCCGCTCGCCCGGCCCGAGACCCTGCCGGGTGAGACTTACAAGGTGCGCTGGCCGACCAGCGACCACGCGCTCTACATCACGATCAACGACATCATCGAGGACGGTCGACGCCGCCCGTTCGAGGTGTTCATCAACTCCAAAAACATGGAACACTACGCCTGGACCGTCGCCTTGACGTTGATGATCAGCGCGGTGTTCCGGCGCGGCGGTGACGTGTCGTTCGTGGTCGAGGAGCTGAAGGCGGTGTTCGACCCGCGCGGCGGCCAATGGATCGGCCGGCGCTATGTGCCGTCGATCATGGCGGCGATCGGCGAGGTGATCGAACGCCACATGGTCGCGATCGGCTTTCTCGTCCGGGCCGAAGCCGACCGCAACGACCGCGACCACCGCGACGGCGGCGACGGCGGCGACGGCACCGGGGACGACGGCGCCGGCGATCGCCGGCCGTCTGCGGCGATCGAGACCGCCGGGCGGGTGCTCCACTGTCCGAAATGCCACGCCCCCGGGCTGGTGCGGCGCGAGGGCTGCGACATCTGTCTCAACTGCGGCTACTCGCACTGCGGCTGATCCGACCTCTCGAACGGGACGGGCGATCATGAGATTGCGGTTCGTCACCGCCGACGTGTTCACCGACCGGGTGTTTGCCGGCAACCCGCTCGCCGTGGTGTTTGCGCCGCTCTGCCCGCCGGTCGCGGTGATGCAGGCGGTGGCGCGCGAGTTCAACCTGTCGGAGACGGTGTTCGTGCTGCCGCCCGGCCAAACCGGTCACGCGGCGGCTTTGCGCATCTTCACCCCGACGTCGGAGCTGCCGTTCGCCGGTCACCCGACGATCGGGGCGGCCCATGCCCTGGCAGCGACCGGCCGGCTGGCCCGCGCGGCGGATCGGGCAACCGACGCCGTGCTCGGCGTGCCGCTTGGCCCGGTGCCGATCCGGGTACCGGCACCGGCCTCGCCCGACGCCGGCGACGCGATCGGCGAGATTTGGCTGACCGTCCCGACGGTCCCGACCACGGGGGCGCCACCGCCGCCGCTGTCGGACCTCGCCGCCGCGCTCGGCCTCGAGCCTGCGGACCTGGTGGCGGCCCCGGCGGGCCCGCGGGTTGCGAGCTGCGGCGTGCCGTTCCTGTTCGTGCCGCTTTGCGATCTGGCGGCGCTCGGCCGCGCACGAGCCGACCCGGTGCACTGGCCGCCGGTCGCGGCGGCACTCGGCGTGCTCGGCGTCTACCCGTATGTCCGGGTGGCGGAACGGGTGGTGCGCGCGCGCATGTTCGCGCCTGCGACGGGGATCCCGGAAGACCCGGCGACCGGCTCGGCCGCGGCGGCGTTTGCCGCCTGCCTCGACGCACTGACCGGACCGCGGGTGCCCGAAACCCAGCGCTGGCGGATCGACCAGGGACACGAGCTCGGCCGGCCGAGCACGCTCGCGCTCGCCTTTGACCGCGACGCGGCGGCGATCACCCAGGTCCGGCTCGGCGGACGCGCTGTCTTGGTCACCGAAGGCACGATCGACCTCCCCTGACCCGACGACCCGCTGGGCGGCAAGCCAACCAGCCACAGCGCCCGCTCTCATCGCCGTTTTAAGCCCACACGCCCAAGCGCACCGGCCTCAGGCGGCGCCATGGCGCGACCCCCGGCGCCGTCGGCGCGCACGGCACCGGAGACCCACACGGGCTAGGCCTGTGCAGGCCCTCTATTATCCGTTGCAATGACCTCGGGGCGAGCCGTCGATGGGAGGGCGTCGAGCACCATCGCATGCCCTTCATTGAAGCCGCGGCATTTCTGCCGCGGAATACTCCCGGATTGCGGGGGAATTGGCGAAGGTGGATATCGCGTTTCAATGAAGCCGCGGCATTTCTGCCGCGGAATACGGCTATGTATCTTACGCCGACACGCCGGGCGATCTGGTCGTTTCAATGAAGCCGCGGCATTTCTGCCGCGGAATACCTTTGTTGAGGGTGTATTTAAGTCAAAGTCTTCTCCGGTTTCAATGAAGCCGCGGCATTTCTGCCGCGGAATACTCCGAAGCGATCTCGCTACCCGTGAGTCGCAACGAGGGTTTCAATGAAGCCGCGGCATTTCTGCCGCGGAATACCAGGGAAAGGGTCGAGCGGATAACAGCCAAGAACCGCCGTTTCAATGAAGCCGCGGCATTTCTGCCGCGGAATACGCTGCGTCCGGACCGGGCGGCAATCTTATCAACGGTCGTTTCAATGAAGCCGCGGCATTTCTGCCGCGGAATACCGGATCGCCCGTCCGGCCCCACCGGCGCGGGGCACGGGTTTCAATGAAGCCGCGGCATTTCTGCCGCGGAATACCGCCCTTCGGGCCAACCGACTTGCGCCCACCCGCCGTAACGTTTCAATGAAGCCGCGGCATT
>JANQHG010000069.1 GCA_028277115.1 Azospirillaceae bacterium | reverse complement strand
CAATGCCGTCGTACCGACCGAAGAACGCTCCCCATCATACTGGAACCCCAGGACGCCTTGTGCCATGATCCCCTCACCCCGTTGGTGTTGACTCTGTTCTGATAAACACAGTCTAACTCCCTGATTCTTCAGGGCCAACGGGGAACCTCAAAAATCTGATCCCGGATCACGGTCGGCGGCGGCGCGGTACGCCTCAACCACCGACAGGAACGCCGCGCCGTAGCGCTCGAGCTTGACCTGGCCGACCCCGTGCAGCCCGGCCAGATCGGCCAGATCGCGCGGCCGGGCCCGCGCGATCTCCATCAAGGTCCGGTCGGGGAAGATCACATAGGCCGGCACCCCCTGGCCGCGCGCGAGCTCGCGCCGGCGCGCCTTCAGCGCTTCGAGCAGCCCGGTGTCGTCCGCCGACAGCGCCAGCGCGCGCTCGGCCGCGCGGGTCGGTCCGGGCTCCGGCGCCGCCCCGTCACGCGCGCGCCCGCCCGCCCGGGTCGGCGCGGCGATCGCGTCGCGCCGAAGCTCGATCCGCGCCCGCCCGCGCACCACCGCCCAGCCGTCGTCGGTCATCACCCAGCGGCCGTAGCGCACGATGTCGAGCGTGATCAGCCCGGCGCCATAAAGCTGGCGAAAGATCGATCGCCACGCCTGCGCCCCATGATCGCGCCCGACCCCGAAGGTCGGCAGCCGGTCGTGGCCGAACCGGGCGACCTGGGCGGTCGCCTGGCCGATCAGGACCGAGACCAGATGTTCAGTGCCGAATCGCTGCCCGGTCCGCACGATCGCAGACATTGCCTTTTGTGCGAGCACGGTACCGTCGATCAGCTCGACCCCGGCGGCGCATAGGTCACAATTGCCGCAGGGGGGCGAGCGCTCGCCGAAATAGGCGAGCAGGGTCTGGCGGCGGCAGCGCGGCGCCTCGCACAGCGCGACCAACGCGTTGAACCGCTGGCGTTCGATCCGCTTGTGCTCGTCTGCGGCCTCGCTCGCCTCGATCTGCTGGCGCCGCAGCGCAAGGTCGTCAAGGCCATAGAGCGTCAGCGTGTCGGCCGGCAAGCCGTCGCGCCCGGCCCGCCCGATCTCCTGGTAATAGCTCTCGACCGTCTTCGGCAGGTCGGCATGGCAGACGAATCGCACGTCCGGTTTGTCGATCCCCATCCCGAACGCAACGGTCGCCACCATCACCACGCCGTCGTCCTGGAGAAAGGCGGTCTGGTTGGCCTCGCGCACCGTGGTGTCGAGCCCGGCGTGATAGGCGAGCGCCCGCACCCCGTCCCGCACCAGCGCCTCGGCCAACGCCTCAGTCCGTTTGCGGGTCGCGCAATAGACGATGCCGCTCGCACCCGACCGCTCCTTAATAAATCCTGAAAGCTGGCGACGCGCGCTGGTCTTGGGCGCCATCGCCAGATGCAGGTTGGGGCGATCGAAACCGCGCACGAAACTGATCGGTGGTGACGGAAACAATCGCTCGGCAATGTCGTGGCGGGTCGCCTCGTCGGCGGTCGCGGTCAGCGCGATCATCGGCACGCCGTCAAGCTTCTCTGCGACCTCCCGCAGCAACAAGTAATCGGGCCGGAAATCATGGCCCCACTGGCTGACGCAATGGGCCTCGTCGACCGCGAACAGGCCGACCCCGACCCGGACCAGTTCGTCCACGGTGTCAGGCCGGGTCAGCCGCTCGGGCGCGACATAGAGCAGTCGCAGCCGTCCGGCGCGCAGGGCGTCGAAGATGCGTCGGTTCTCGCCCGGCTCGTTCGCCGAGGTCAGGCTGGCCGCCGCGATGCCGAACGCGTGCAACTGGCGGACCTGGTCGCGCATCAAGGCGATCAAGGGCGACACCACCAGGGTG
This sequence comes from Azospirillaceae bacterium, assembly GCA_028277115.1. Lineage (GTDB taxonomy): Bacteria > Pseudomonadota > Alphaproteobacteria > Azospirillales > Azospirillaceae > JANQHG01. Next base: position 6,048 of record JANQHG010000069.1, on the reverse strand, counting down.
ACGCGCTCGCACAACAAAGCCGGCAGTTGGTAGCACAGGGACTTGCCGCCGCCGGTCGGCATCACCGCCAGAACGTGACGGCCGTCGAGCACCGCCTGGATCACCTCGCCCTGGCCGGGCCGGAACGAGGCAAAGCCGAACACGCGGGACAACAGCTCCTCGGCACGCTCCAGGCTCACGAACGGCGGCTCCGTCAATCGGGTGCGACTGCAGGCGATGATAGCCGAGCCGGGGGCGATCAGGGCAACCCGGATCGCCGACATGCGCCGGCAGGGGCTTTCGCCGATGCGCGCCTTGGGTCTATGGTCTCGGTTGCCGACCGCAAACCGACGCCCGTGGCGACGTTTTGGGGGCTGGCGCCCCCAAAGGTCAGGGGGGTCACCCCGCGACACCCGCTGACCAGGGGGTGCCCCCTGGACCCCGCTTACGAGACGGGGTCAAGGGGGGTGACCGCTCTTGCGGGGGTCGAGGGGGCAGCGCCCCCCACCCCCGAACGGCCGTCAGGCCGACATCCGGCGTGGACTTAAAAAAGGGACGAAAGGATCACCGGGCGATGGCTGCCGAACGCCTGACCGCGATCTACCATGTCACGAGCGATGCCGCGGCGATCGAACGCCATGCCACCGGGATCGCGGTCGAACAAAGCGTCGAGATGCCGGTCGCGGCAATCGACGATCCGCAAATCCTGTCCGACATCGTCGGACGGGTCGAGACGATCACCGAGCTCGCCCCCGGCCGCTACGAGGTCCGGATCGGGCTTGCCACCGCGACCACCGGCGCCGACGTCTGCCAGCTGATCAACATGCTGTTCGGAAACAGCTCGATCCACCCGCACATCACCTTCGAAAGGGTGGTGTGGCCGCCGGGGCTGGCCGAGCGGTTCGGCGGCCCGCGCCACGGCCTCGCCGGTCTGCGCCGACGGGTCGGGGTCGCCGAGGGCGCGATGACCTGTTCGGCCCTGAAACCCCAGGGGTTGGCGCCGCCGGCGCTCGCCCGCCTCGCCGCCCGGATGGCCGAGGGCGGGCTCGACATGATCAAGGACGACCACAGCCTCGCCGACCAGGCCTACAGCCCGTTTGCCGAGCGGGTCCGCCAATGCGCCGACGCGGTCGCCGAGACCAACGCGCGCACCGGCGGGCGGACCGCCTATCTGCCCAATCTGTCGGGCGACCTCGACCAGCTGCGCCGCCAGCGCGACCAGGCGCGCGCCGCCGGGGTCGACGCCGTGTTGATCGCGCCGATGCTGGTCGGTCTGCCGGCGTTCCACACCCTGGTCGCGGAGAGCCCCGACGTCGCCTTCATGGCGCACCCATCGTTCACCGGCGCCCAGCGACTGGCCCCCCCGCTGCTGCTCGGCACCCTGTTTCGCGTCTTTGGCGCCGACGCCACCGTGTTCACCAATTACGGCGGCCGCTTCGGCTTTTCCCCCGAGCTGTGTCGGGCGATCGCCAACGCGGCGCTGGAGCCGTGGCCCGGGATTGCACCGTGCGCGCCGGTCCCGGCCGGCGGCATGACCCTGGCGCGGGTGCCCGAGCTGCTAGACTTCTACAGACCGGACACGATCTTGTTGATCGGTGGCGATCTTCTGTCCGCCGGCGACCGCTTGGTCGAGGTCGGCCAAGCGTTCGCCGCAACCGTCCGCGGTCATCGCTATGCCACCCCCGTCCCCGCCGCCGCGGCCGGGTTGTGAGCGCGGACACGGACCTCGGGGCCGCTGCCCCGGCACCGGATCAATCCCGGGTCCACGGGTTTCACGGCGACTATGGCTGGGACGGGGTGGAACGCCTGCCCTATAAGGCGACCGAGGACGCGCCGTTCCGCGATGTCGCGCGACAGGTTTTGGCGTCCGCACCCGATCTCGCCGCCGAGTTGCGCTACTTCGAGGTCGGGCCCGGCGGTCACACCACGCTCGAGCGCCACGGCCACCGCCACGCCGTGTTGGTCCTGCGCGGCCGCGGCCGCTGTCTGGTCGGCGACGCGGTCAGCCCGATCGCGCCCTATGATTTGGTGCAGATTTCGCCGTGGACCTGGCATCAGTTTCGCGCCGACCCCGACCGACCGCTCGGGTTCCTGTGCCTGGTCAACGCCGAGCGCGACCGCCCTCAGCTGCCGACGGCCGACCAGATGGCGGCGCTGAAACGGACGCCGGCAGTCGCGGCCTTCCTCGACGGTGGCAGCACGGCGGCGCGACCCAAGGACTGACAAGTGGCGGTCGGTTCACCAATTCGTGGCAAGACCACGGCGTTGGACGACGCCGTGGCGGCGGTGCCGCCCCCCGAGCGGCAACCTGAGGGCGAGCGGCACGCAGCTTTGCCGCCCACTCGGGCCGCCCGGCCGGCTCGGCCCCATTCTTGCTTTTGTTCCGCGGTATCAAATAACCATCGGTCGGTTGGGGGGCTTCAGGGGCAATGCTTGACGTGATTTTCGACACCGGTTTGGAAGGTGTTACGGCGGTGATTCTGGTGACGATGACGGTCCTGGTCTGGCGGGTCCTCAACCGGTGCCGGCAGGTCGCGCCGACCCATGCGCGTCTGATCCTCGTCGGGTTTGCCCTTCTGTCGGTGGGCGCGATGATCGATGTCGCAGACGACCTGAGCAGTCTCTTGGAGCTCGAGGGCCTCGCGATTCTGGCGTCGTTCCTCGAAAAGGGGGTCGGCGCGACGCTCGGCTTTGCCCTGCTCGGGATCGGGCTGATCGGATGGTTCCCCGCGGTGATCCGCGCGCTCGAGGCGGCGCATCGGCGCAACGACGAGCGCAGGGCCTTGCTCGAGACCATGTTCAACACCCTGCCCAATCCGATCTATCATATTGATATTAATGGATATTTCCGGGGCGGCAACGCCGCCTTCGCCGAGTTGTTCGCGCGCGCCCCCGACGACCTGCCGGGGACCCATCTGACGGCCTTGTCCCGGACCTGCGCCGCCGCCGGCCGGTTGGCCGAGGCCGCCGACCGCTTGCGCCGTGACAGCCGACCGTTGCGATTTGAGGTGCATATTGCGAGTTCGGAGGTCGGCGCGCGCGATATGCTGGTGTCGACCGCGCTCTATCGCGACCGATTCGGCGGTGCCGGGATCGTCGGGGTAATGCTCGACGTGACCGAAGAAAAGCGGCTGGAACGCGAGCTTCGCGCAGAGCGCGATAAAGCTGAGATGGCCAATCGCGCAAAATCGGAATTCCTGTCGGTGATGAACCATGAGTTGCGGACACCGTTGAACAGTATCCTCGGCTTTTCCGAGCTGATCCGCGACCAGGTGTTCGGGCCGATCGAGGCGCCGCGCTACAGCCGGTACGCGGCACTGATCCACGAGGCCGGCAGCTCGCTGTCCCGGGTGATCGACGACATGATGGCGATCACCCGGATCGAGATCGGCCGGGTCGCGCTCGCACCGGTCGAGGCGGTGGTCACCGAGGTGGTCGGCAGTTGCCTTTCTCTGTTTTGGGAACGCGCCAGCCGGCGCGGCCAGGTTCTGGTCCAGGCCCCGATCGACGACGAACTGATCGTCTGGGCGGACACCACCGCCTTGAAGCAGATCTTGTTTGCGCTGTTGTCCAACGCGATCGATCTGGCACCGTGCGGGGCGCGCATCCTGGTCTCGGCCCAGGCGGCCGACGACGGCGGCTGTATGATGACGATTGCCGACGACGCCGGGGCCGGGACGTTCGAGACCGCCGACCTCGCCGGCGTGTGGCCGCCGGCACCGCCGACACCGCCGGCCGAGGTCGCGCCGTTCGCGGTGGCCAAGACAGTGGACGAGTTGGCGCGGCGCAGCCGGCGCGACCCGCTGAGCGACGATCTCAGGGTCCAGTTGGCGCATGGGCTGGTCGATCTTCATAACGGTCGGTTGTCGGTCGAGCATCGGCCCGACCGTGGCTCGGTGGTGCGCTTGAGCTTACCGCCGCGGTCGCGTGCGCCGCTTGGCGCGGTCGATCCCGACAGCACAGCCGAGCCGGGCCACGCCGACCGGCCGCAGGCGCGGGCATTCGACCCGGCCGGGGTCGGCGCGGCCGGGCGGGAGCGTCCGTCCGGGGCGACCCTCTATTTCGACGCCGGCGTTGGCCCGGCGGCTGTTGCGGTACCCCGGGCGGTGCAACGGGTCGCCTGACCACAGGCGCCCGGCCGTGCGCCCGGCGACGTCGCCGCGACCGTCCCCCCCGCATGTCGACCTTGGACAGGGCGGGTCGGTTCGGTCCATGGTACCGGGCGTTCGGTGCCGGCCCCGGGGGGCTTTGAGGCGGTCAACCGCGGGGCCATCAGCCAGTGATTTTCCGTGTCGAACGGCAGGTCGGGTCGGCGTGGCGCAAGGTCCACCAGGTGGCGGACGACAAGGCGGCAGCCGAGCTTGCGCAGGCCTTGACGATCCAGACCCCGACCGAAGCGGTGCGGATCGCGGTCGAGGTCGACCGCGACGATGGCCGGCGCGAGACCAAGGTGGTCTGGGAGTATGCCGGCAGCACCCCGCCGTCGCCGCCCCCGGCAGGGCCGCCGGCCCCACGGGCAGCGCCCCACCCGCCGCGCCGACCGGCCGGCGACGATGACGACGACTTCGTCTCGACCCGGGTCCGCCACAGCCTGCCGCCGCGCGGTCGCGGGGCCGCACGCGGGTCGGGCGTCGACCGTGGCGAGACCCGCCGCGCACGCGGCCGCCTGACGCTGCTGGTCGCCGGGGTCGGCACGCTCGCGGTCGCGATCGCGGTTGCCTGGAGCATCGGCGTCGGCCCCGTGCCGCCCCGGGTCGGCGATGACCCCGCCCCCCGCGCCGCGACCGAGGCCCGGCCGGACCGCGCAGCGCAGGACCCGGACGCGGGTGGCGGGCGGTGGTTCGACGCGGTGACCCGGCACTTCAGCTATCTCCAGGTCGCAGTGGCGCGGCGTTACGCCTACACCGCCTGCGTCGCGGAGAACCTGCGCCTCGGCAAGGAAATCGTGGTCGATTCCTACTACCGCGGGCGGATCTCCGATGCGCTGTTGCGCACCTATGATGAACAGCTGAAGCAGGTCCTTGCGGAACTGAACACCGGCCGCGCCAAGCTGTTGAGCCTGCCGCCGGACCAGGGCGGCTTGACCGCACCATTGCTCGATTTCATCGACGAGTGGTTCCGGCTCAACCGCGATTTCCTCTGGGAGGGCCGGCGCTACGACGAGATCGTCAACCCCGAGGCGTTCTGCCGCGCGACCGCCGAAGAGGGCGATTTCCTGCGCGCGTTCTTCGAAAGCCGCAAGCACGCGGCGCCCGAGCGTCCGTGACGCGGTGACCCGTGCCGGCGTCGGGCATGTGCGATCGCCGCCGCCTTGACGGCCGGCATTCGGCGCGCGACACTTTTGGGGCATGGTCTCCGCCTGGAGCGCGCCGACATGCACGCCGCCGCTTGCCAGCCCGCCCTCTATGAGCAACTGGAGGCCCTGCCGGAGACGGTGGTCGGCGAGATCCTCGAGGGACGGCTGTACACCCAACCACGACCGGCACCGCGACACTTGCGCGCCGCCGATCGGCTCAACCGCCTGATCGGGCGGGTGTTCGACGACGATCGCCCCGGTGCGGACGGGTGGCTGATCGTCTCGGAGCCCGAAATCCATCTCGTGAGCAAGGTCGAGGTCGAGGTCCCGGAGCTCGCCGGGTGGCGGCGCGCGCGCCTGCCCGCTCTCCCCGAGACGGCCGTGTTCGAGACCGTTCCCGACTGGGTCTGCGAAATCCTGTCCCCGAGCACGGCGCGCACGGATCGGGATATCAAGATGCCGATCTACGCCCGGTACGGCGTCGGGTATGCCTGGCTGGTCGATCCTGATCCCGATGTCCGCTGCCTCGAGGCGTACGCCCTGCTCGACGGCGCGTGGGCCTTGGTCGACCGGTACGCCCTTGGCGATCGCGTCAGGGCGGTGCCGTTCGACGCGCTGGCGTTCGATCTCGACCGATTGTGGGCGTGATACCAAATCCGATTGTTTGGGTCCGATTATCCACGCCTGAGGAAGCTGCTCACCGATCCGTAGGTTGGGGCGATCGGCCGGCACGGTCTGTCTGTTGGCATCGCCGGTGGGGGCCGATCGCCCCA
>JANQHG010000245.1 GCA_028277115.1 Azospirillaceae bacterium | reverse complement strand
TCCTTCCTGATATGCTCGCCGAGGTTTCTCAACATGGGCTTGAACTCCGAGAGCCGTTCGACATGGCGGGCGCGGATCGGCAGATCGTTGGCGACCGCGGGCACCGAGACGATCCAGGTGACGAAGGCGCGCTGAAGCTCGGCTTGGTCTTCCCCCTGGAGCAAGTCGGCCAAGCGCCCGACCTGCGTCGCGACTTCGTCCGCGGTCCGGCAGCGTTCGAGGTCGAACAAGATCGCGACCAGATTGTCGCTGCCGGCGGCCGTCGTCGAGGCCTGGTCGCGTGAGCCCAGGACATGGTAGCGAAGTGACGGCCGCCAAGACCAGTCGTCGAGGCCGCGCGGCAGCGCGACCAGATCGGCGACGTCGCAGGCCGCGGTCCAGGCGCCGGTGCCGTTGTAGAGCACCAACGGGAACACCGGCGGTAGCTTGCCGTCGCGCACCACCGCGACCGCCTCCGGGCGGTTGCGCGCATGTTCTCGGATCAGGTGCAGATAGAGCAGCAACACCGCGGCGGCCATGCGCACCGCCATCCAACGGTCCGAGGTCGATTGGAACTCAAGCAGGACATAAAGATACGCATACCCGCCGCGCTTCAACCGGACCCGCCACACCATGTCGCCGTCGGCGCGGCGGAGAGTGCCGGCGTGCAGCTTGGCATTGACCCGCTCGAGGGTGCCGAGGTCGATCCGGTCGACCCACGGCTCGTCGATGAAGCCGACCAGCAGGTCGTGGATCAGGCGGGTGTGGCTGAACAGCAGGTGAAAGCCGCCGTCATGGTCGGCGCGCGTGCGGCGCCGCGCCGTGTATCGGTGTGCGCGAGCAGGATCGAGGGTCACCGGGCGGTCTCCCGAGGGTCATGGACGGGCGGGGGGCGGGCAGGACAGCCCGGCGGCGTCCGCGGCGACCGATGTTGCGCAAGATCGATGGCCAAGCGGTTCAGGCGCCATTGACGGTCGGCGTCCCGACCGCCGTCATCCCTCAAGCGCTCCACGCCTCGGCCGCCGCCAGGATGCGGTCGCGCAGGGTCTGCGCGGTCGCCGGGTCGAACGCGGTGGTGCGGTAGATGATGTGCCCGGCGAGCCCGCCGGCCGGGTCGCGCTCGATTTCGACCACCAGCGGGCCGTAGGCGATCGGGTCGTCGAGCGTGAGCGGCGCCACGGTGACCCCGCCCACCTGCCACGGTCCCCGGTCGGGCGCCGGGCGGACCTGGAAGAACAGGTCGGACAACGCGGTCAGGCTGGCCGGCGGTCGCGGCAGCCCAAGCCGCTCACCCAGCACCCGCGCCACCGGGATCGCCTGCCAGGCGAGCGCTTCGGTGACCTGAGCGTGGAGGGCGGCGCGCAGGGCCGGTCGGTTCGGCGCGGTCACGCCCTCGGCGATCAGGAACAGCTCCTGGAACAGGTTGGCGACCATGTCGCGGCTCTCGCGCGAGGTCCGGTTGGCCGCCGGGACCGCCACGATCAGGCGGTCGCGGCCAGTGACCGCGCCGAGCGCCTCCAAGGTCGCGCCGAGCAGGAGCGTGAACAGGGTGCAGCCCTGGCGCTGCGCCGCTTCTATGATCCGGCGCGCGGCATCGGCGGAAAAGGCGAGCGGCAGGAGGCCGGCGGCGGTCGGCGGTGCCGGGCCGGTGCTGCACGTAGCGACCAGGTCGAACATCCGGCCGAGCCGGTTGGCCCACAGCGCGATCCCGGCGTCCCAAGCGCCGCCTGCCCACTGCCGGTCCTCCCACACCGCCAGGTCGGCCGGTCCCGCCGCCGGCGGCGTCGCGCTCGGCGCGGCGGGGTCGGCGGCGTCGAGCCGCGCCAGCAGTTCCTGAACCAGCCGCTCGCGCGCCAGCCCGTCGATCACGATCGCGTGGAACCTCAGCAGCAAGACCCGATGGTCGGGCGCCAGGCGATAGAGCCGCGCCTGCCACGGCTGCGGCGTCATCGACGGCGGCAGCCGCTCGGCGCGCCACGCCGCGGCGGCCGCGCGGACCTCGGCGAGCGCGGTGGCGTCGTGCCGTTCGAGCCCGGCCGGCGCGGGCGGCGCCACGGTCTGGACCACGGAGCCGTCCGCGCCGGCCGACCAGCGGGTGCGCAGGCCCTCATGGTCGGCGACCACGCCGTCGAGCGCCTGGGCGATCCGGTCGTCGGCGCCCGGACCGGTGAGCGACAGCGCCGTCACCATGATATTGTGCGCACCGTCGTCGGTGACCACCGAGTCGTCCCACAGATAGCGCTGGGCGCCGGTCGCCGGGACCACCGCCGGTCGCTCCCCGATCGGGCCCGGGAACACGGTCGCCGCGCCGTCGCCCGGGGCGGTGCGCGCCGCGGTCACCGCGGCCGCGAACCCCGCGACCGAGGTGCCCGCCGCCTCGCCCGGATGCCAGCCGAGCCGGACGTCGAACACCTCTTCGACCGCCAGCGTCAGTTGGACCGCGAGCAGCGAGTCGCCGCCCGCCGCGACCAGCGAGGTCTCGGACCCGATAGCCTCGACAGGGCGCCGCAGAAGCGCGCCCCAAACCCCGCGGATCGCGGCCTCGAGCGGCGTCAGGCGCTGCGCTGCCGCCGCGCCGAGCGCCGCCGCGGTCGCGGCGGTGCTGAGGCCAAGCCGGTCGGCCAGCCCGACCCGCTGCAGCTTGCCGGTCGCGCCCTTGGGCAGCTCGTCCAGGAGCACGAAACGCTGCGGGCGCTTGAACGGTGCCAGACGCGCGGCGAGGAACCGGCGCAACTCGGCCTGGTCGATCGTCTGCCCGGGCCGCGCGACCAACGCGGCCGCGACATCCTCGCCCAAGGTCGGATGCGGGATCGCGAAGGTGATCGCGTCGCGCACCGCCGGAAAGTCGGCGAGCGCGCGGTCGACCTCGAGCGGCGCGATCTTCTCGCCGCCGCGATTGATCATCTCTTTCAACCGCCCCGTCAGGGTCAGATAGCCGTCGGCGTCGATCACCCCTTCGTCGCCGGTGCGGAACCAGCCGTCCGTGAACGACCGCCGGTTGGCGTCCGGGTTGTCCTCATAACCGGCGGTGACCGAAGGGCCGCGGATCACCACCTCGCCGGCGGTGCCGCGCGGCAGATGGACGCCGTCGGTATCCATGATCGAGACCTCGACGCTCGCGGCGAGACCGACCGAGCCCGGCCGCCGGTCGCGCGGCGGCAACGGGTTGCTGGTCATCTGGTGGGTCGCCTCGGTCATGCCGTAGGCCTCGATCACCGGAACCCCGAAGGTCTCCTCGAGCGCCGTCGACAGCGGCGTCGGCATCGCGGCCGAGGACGAGCGCACAAAGCGCAGACGGTGGCGCGGCACCGCGCGCCGCCCGGTCGTCAGCGTGGTCGCGACCGACTGATAGATCGTCGGCACGGCGGTGCACCAAGTCGCCTCGCCGCGGTCGAGCGCGTCGAGCAGCGCGTCCGGGGTCACCGGATCGATCAGCTGGATCGAGCCGCCCGATAACAGCGGCGCCAGCATGGTGCAGATGATACCGTGAATGTGGAACAACGGCATCACCGACAAGACCCGGTCCTCGGGTCGCAGCCCGAGCCAGGCGATCAGCCGGTCAACCCCGACCACCAGGTTGCGGTTGGTGAGCGGTACCCGCTTCGGCTTGGCGGTGGTGCCCGAGGTCGACAGCACGAGGCCGACCGTGTCCGCGGTGACCGTGTCGCCGGGGCCCGCACCGCCGGCGGTGCGGGCCCCCTCGGCGGGGTCGATCCGGAACGCCCCGGCGCCGCCGTCGGCGAGCGGGTGGAGCCGTAGCACCGGTCGCCCAGCCTCGGCCGCGGCTTGCCAGACCGCCCGATCCGGCGGCTCGTCGGTCAGGACCGCTTTGATCGCCGGCACCGCCAGCGCGTCGGCCAGCTCGGCCCCGGTCAGCCGATGGTTGAGCGGCGCGACGCCGGTGCGGCAGACCGCGGTGAGGAACGCGGTGGTCGCGCGCGTTCGGTTGCCGGTGACCAGCGCGACCCGGTCGGCCGCACCGATCCCGGCTGCGGCGAGCGCTGCTTCGGTCGCCGCGGCGAGCGCCCCAAGCCCGCCGGCGGTCAGCGGCCGCGCGCCGGCCGGACACAGGAACGGCCGCTCCGGATCGCGCGCCGCAAAGGCCAGCAGGCGGGCTCGGATGGTGTCCGGGACCTCGATCGTCGTCATGGCGCGCAGGTCCTTGCGGTCGAAACGGGCGCGGATGAAAACCCGTGTCGGCGACCCGTCGCGCGGGGTCGCAAGAAGTGGTCGCCGATCATCGGCCGTGACGATAGTGGATTGCTGCCGTGTGTCGCCACGACTTTCCCGGGAGCGCAGAGGGGCTCCGCGCTTGCGCCAAAGGGGACGCTTTTAGGATGATGCCGCGGGCTGACCGGGGGCCGGTGGCGGGGAGCAAAATCCAAATGACCACAATGGACGATCGCCATACGCGCACCGACGCGGCGGCCGAAGTCAACGAACCGGGTGACGGGGACCTGGGTGACGGAGAGTATGATGCGGACGCGCCCACCGTTGGCGACCTGATCCATGCCGAAGCCGAGGGCGTGGTCAAGACCGGGGTGATCGGCGCGATGGCGGTCGGGGTGATCCCGGTGCCGGTGGTCGATATCGTCGGGGTCACCGGGGTCTCGCTCAACATGCTGAAGTCGTTGTCGGAGGTCTACGAGGTCCCGTTCTCGGAAAGCCTGGGCCGGGCGGCGCTGGTTGCGCTTCTCCCCAGCCTGGTGCCGGTGGCGCTGGTCGGCGGCGCCGGCAGCCTGATCAAGGCGCTGCCCGGGCTCGGCACGGTCGCCGGCACCGGCGGCGTGTCGGTGGTGTCGGGGGCGGTGACCTATGCGGTCGGCCACGTGTTCATCAAGCATTTCGAGGCCGGCGGCACGGTGGCCGATTTCAACCCGGGCCCGGCCGTGCGCGATCGGTTCAAACGCGCGTTCGCCGAGGGCTGGGAGGTGGTGACGGCATTGATCGAACGCCTCGACGCGCCGCCGCCCAAGCCGCGCGGGCGCCGCCGCGCCGCCGGCAGCTCCCGGGCACCGCGGCGCTGATGCGCGCGGCGGCGCGGTCACGCGACCCGAACCTCGACACAGGAGGCTGCCGATGCTGACCTTGACCACGGTGGCCCTGGTGTTCGGCCTGGGGGCTGCGACCAATGCCGTGCTCGACCGGCCGGCGACGCGGCCCCGTCTCGCCCGCCCCGGCCGGGTCGCCCGGCGCGACCGCAAGCTCGCGCCGTTGACCCGGCGGCCGCCCAAGCCCGAGGGACTGGAAACCGACACGGCCGAGACCGTGCTCGCCTGCGCGTTGCCGGTCGCCGCGCTCGGCTTTGCCAGCGCGCTCGCCGGGCTTGCGGCACCGGCGTGGGCGCTGCCGTCGGTGTTGATCACCGGCTATCTGACCGTGCCGTTCCTGCGCGACGGCGTGCGCAAGTTCCGGCGCGGGGGTCATGTGATCGACCTGTTCGACGCGGTGATCCTGCCGACCTTGGTCTTGATGCACCAACTGATCGCGGCGTCGCTGATCCTGGTGGCGCTGGCCAACAGCCGGTCGGTGCTGTCGCGCACCTATGATCGCTCGCGCAAACGTCTGATCAACGTGTTCGGCGACCTGCCGAAACGGGTGTTCGTGATCTATGACGGCGCCGAGGTCGAGGTCGACACCCGCGCGCTCAAATGCGGCGACGTCGTGGTGGTGACGGCCGGCGAGGCGGTGCCCGTAGACGGGGTGGTGGTCGAGGGCGACGGCCTGGTGGACCAGCACCTGCTGACCGGCGAGTCGGTGCCGACGGAAAAGCAGGTCGGCGACCGTCTGTTTGCTGCGACCCTGGTGGTATCGGGCCGTCTGTTGGTCCGGGCCGACCAGGCGGGCCAGGAGACCCATGCGAGCGAGATCACCCGCCTGGTCTTGAGCGCCGCCGACCGCCGGTTGATGGTCCAGGAGCGCGGCGAACGGATCGCCGAGCAGAGCCTGCCGATCATGCTGGCGCTGGCGGTGACCGCCGGGCTGATTGGTGGCGTGGTGCGCGCGATCGCGGTCGTCATGGTGACCCCGGGCTACACCATGCGGGTACTGGCGCCGCTGGCGTTGCTGCGGGCGCTTCGGCGGGCGGCCGACGGCGCGATCCTGGTCAAGGACGGCCGCAGCCTGGAGCTGCTGCGCGACGTCGACACGGTGGTGTTCGACAAGACCGGCACCTTGACCGACGGCAGCCTCCGGGTCGCCGAAGTGGTCGCGGCCGACGGCTTTGCCGCCGACACCGTGCTCGAGGTCGCGGCGATCGCCGAGGGCCGCCAGAGCCACCCGATCGCGGCGGCGTTGCGCGCGGCGGCCGCCGAGGCGGCGGCGGCGGGTGGTGCCACCACGCCTGCGTCGGGGCCGGGGCTCGACGAGGCCGATTACACGGTCGGTCGCGGCATCCGGGCGCGGGTCCGCGGCCGGCGGGTGCTGGTCGGCAGCCGCGCCTTCCTGGCCGACCACTGGCTGAAGCCGAGCGCCGCGCTCGAGGCGCGGACCGCGGCGTTCCACCGTCAAGGTCTGACCTGCGTGTTGGTTGGGATCGACGGCTGGGTCGCCGGCGTCGTCGCGTTCGACCAAGTGGTCCGACCGGACGCGTGCGCGACGGTCGCGGCCTTGAAACGCCGCGGTATCGAGACCGCGATCATCTCGGGCGACGGCGCCGAGGCGACCCGCCACCTGGCAGACCTGTGCGGCATCGACGCGGTCTATGCCGAAACCCTGCCGGGCGACAAAGCGCGGATCGTCGAGGCGATGCAGGCCGGCGGGCGCACGGTGTGCTTCATCGGCGACGGCATCAACGACGCGGGCGCCCTCAAGCAGGCGAGCGTCTCGGTGTCGATCCGCGGCGCCTCGACGGTCGCGACCGACACGGCGCAGATCGTGTTGTTGTCGCCGAGCCTCGGCTTGATGACCCGACTGTTCGAGATCTCGGACGGGTACGAGGGCGCGACCGCGTTCGCGAGCCGTCTTGCGGTCTGGCTGCCGGCAGCGACCGTGCCGTTGGTGTTCTTCGGCTATGGCGGGGTGATCCTGGTGATTGCGGCGCACCAAGCGGCGCTGTGGTCGGGGTTCATGCGGATTTTGACCAGCAACCGGATCGACGCGGGCGACGACGCGGCGTCAAAATCCTGACACGCCCCGAACGGTTCGTTCCGCCTTCAGCGGCTGATCTCGCCATTTTCCCTTGGCGCCGACCAAGTCAGTTCGCCGCAGCCCGGGAAAGACAAAAAAAGGGGGGGGAACGCTTACCTTATCCCGCGTGTGAATGCGGCCGAATCTCTGGCCGGGATCGCTTGGGCAGCCAGGCGATCCGGGTTCGCAGGCGGCGGTGTGTCGTTGTTCTGTGAGCGCCGTTGCTCAAGCACTGCCGCTTTGAGGCCCGCTGATACCAAATCCGGGAGTTCACTTCCGGATTTGGTATCAGGCCGCGACCACGGCCCGCGCCTCGTGGCGCGCAAGCCCAGCGGCGATTGAGCGGATTTCGTGTTGGAGCCAATGCGTCACCGGCCCATTCGGCGCACGGTCCACCCGGCCACGTCCGCTCGGACAATCGGTCCGAGTTCATTGCCAAGAATGAGCCTTCCTTTCCGCTCCTGGACTTTCAACAGTTCCTTGCGGCGCGTTGGGCGCCGACAGCTTTAACCATGACATCAAGAGATCACGGCGATAACTTGGAATTATGGTGCCCAGGGGCGGATTCGAACCACTGACACAGGGATTTTCAGTTCCTTGCAACATAGGTTAAACTATTATAATAACTGCAAGAATCCACAGCTGTGCTAGAACTGTTCTAGGTTAATATTCCTATAATGCTTTAACTGGAATTCGACGGCAGCATTTAGTTAAAATTTTATGAATCGTGGTTTTCCGCGGTTCCGGTTTTCGGAGATCCGCAGAAGCCCGTCACGGCGTTTTTCCGCGTAGTGCTAAATATAGAGCCGGAGATCCCCGTGATCCGGGATCAGATTTTTGAGGTACCCCGTTGGCCCTGAAGAATCAGGGAATTAGACTGTGTTTATCGGAACAGAGTCAACACCAACGGGGTGAGGGGATCATGGCACAAGGCGTCCTGGGGTTCCAGTATGATGGGGAGCGTTCTTCGGTCGGTACGACGGCATTG
>JANQHG010000075.1 GCA_028277115.1 Azospirillaceae bacterium | reverse complement strand
GGCCGCGCCCTGGCAGCCGTTGCGCCAGCGCGCCCCCCCCCGCGGGCTTGGCACCAAGGGCTGGCTGCCGATGCTGCTCGGCCGGCCCGCCGGCGGCCGCCGGGTCGAGGTCCGGCGCGACGATTTCCGGATCACCCGGTTCAAGCAGCGCAGCGAGACCACGACGATCTTCGTGGTCGATGCCTCGGGCTCGGCGGCGCTGCACCGCCTGGCCGAGGCCAAGGGCGCGGTCGAACTCTTGCTCGCCGACTGCTATGTCCGGCGCGACCAGGTGGCGTTGCTGGCGTTCCGCGGCCGCAGCGCCGAACTCCTGCTGCCGCCGACCCGCTCCTTGGTCCGGGCCAAGCGCAGCCTGGCGGGTCTGCCCGGCGGCGGCGGCACCCCGATCGCCCACGGCCTCGACGCCGCGGCGGCACTCGCCACGGACCTGCGCCGGCGCGGCCAGACCCCGGCGGTGGTGATCTTGACCGACGGCCGCGCCAACGTCGGCCGCGACGGCAAGGGCGGCCGGGCCCGCGCCGAACAGGACGCCCATGCCGCCGCCCGCCTGCTGCGCGAGGTCGGGGTCACCGCGCTGCTGATCGACGTCTCGCCGCGCCCGACCCCGAACGCGGCCAAGCTGGCCGAGGAGATGGCGGCGACCTATCTGCCGCTGCCCTATGCCGACGCCAACACGCTGTCGAAGGCGGTGCGCGCGACCACCGGCGCGCCGGCGGCCGGCAGCGGCCGCGGCTGACCGCCGGCGGCCGCGGACACCAGAGGGGGTCCGGACCGCGATGCCGACCGGGGTCCGCCCGCTCGACTGGTCGCACGACGGCCGCACCTGGCCGAACCGCCAGTTCAGCCGGTTCGTCACCGCCGCCGGTCTGCGCTGGCACGTCCAGCTGCTCGGCGACGGCCCGCCCGTACTCCTGATCCACGGCGCCGGCGCGACCACCCATAGCTGGCGCGACCTCGCGCCCCGCCTGGCCCGCCGCTTCCGGGTGATCGCCCCCGACCTGCCGGGCCACGGCTTCTCGGCCCCGCTGCCGCCCGACGGCCGCCCGACCCTGCCCGCGATCGCCGAGTTGCTCGCCGCGCTCCTCCCGGCGCTCGGCCACGGCCCCGCCGGCCGCCCGCCGGCGCTGCTGGTCGGCCATTCCGCGGGCGGCGCGATCGCGCTCCAGCTGATCCGGACCGGCCACCTGACCCCGCGCGCGATGATCGGCCTCGCCCCGGCGCTCCGTCCGGTGCCGGAGCCGATCGCCACGCTCCTGACCACGCTCGCGGGCGTCCTCGGCTCCGATCCGAACGCGCCCGAGCTGATCGCCGCCGCATTCGGCGACGTCGCGACGGTGCGCCGCGCGCTCCGCGACATCGGCTCCGCGCTCGACCCGGCGGGCGTGGCGCTCTACGCCCGGGTCTTCCGCAGCCCGCCGCACATCGCCGGCGTCTTGACCATGTTCGCCGGCTGGGACCTCGCCCCGCTCGCCGCCGCCCTGCCCCGCCTCACCGTCCCGGCGCTCCTGCTCGCGGGCGCGCG
Organism: Azospirillaceae bacterium; assembly: GCA_028277115.1. GTDB lineage: Bacteria > Pseudomonadota > Alphaproteobacteria > Azospirillales > Azospirillaceae > JANQHG01. Next base: position 4,479 of record JANQHG010000075.1, on the reverse strand, counting down.
CGACCGCGCAATCCCGCCGGCCGACGTCGCCTGGGCGGCCGTCCGCCTCGGCACCGCCCGATCGATCACGCTGCCGGCGGTCGGCCACCTCCTGCACGAAGAACGCCCGGCCGAGATCGCGGCCCGCGTGATCGCGCTCGCCGACGCTCTGCTGACCCCGCGCCGACCCACCGGGGCAGCGCCATCTTGACGGCGTGGCACCGCCTTTTGATATATGATACACTTATTCACAGATACCGGTAGGAGCGCCAAGACATGACCTACGACTTGTCTGTTTTTGCGATCGTCCCGCGGCGGATTCCGCTGCCGAACGAAGGCGGCGATCCCCCGTACCGTGCGCCTTTTGCTCTCGGAAGCCACGCGTAGGCGCTCGCCGTGCCCAAACCCGGTCAGGGCATCCTAGGCAAAGTATTCGATCTCTCGTTCGATATCGAGAAGTCGATCCGCTACCATCAACGTCGATGCGCTCACTATGATCGCCTCCATTCCTGGGCGATGTTCGGCGTGATCGTCAGCGGATCGACCGCGGCGTCGAATTTTGCAGATCTTGCGCCGCAGATCTTGCGCCGTTGTTCGGGTTCGTCGGCGCAATCATGGGTGCGCTGGACGTCGCATTCGCCTTTGCGCGCAAGGCGCGCGATCACGATCTACTGCGCCGGCGGTTCACGGAGCTGCTGCAGGACGTCAGTGCCGCCAAAGACCCCGGCGAGACGGACTTTGTGAAATGGCACAAGGCACGTTTGGACATCGAAAGCGATGAGCCGCCGATCTACTGGGCGGTCGAGGCATCGTGCCACAACGATCTGGCTGTTGCCTGGGACCTCTCTGAGCTTGCGGTCAATCGTTTGTCGGCCTGGCAGCGCCTGATGCAACAGTGGCTGGCCTTCCAGCCGGGCGATATCGTGTCGAACCTGAAGTCCCGGCCACCCGGCGACGGTGACACCGGGCAGGCGTCGTGACCGAGCTTGTGAACGACCTGCGACCCGGATACCTCGACGTCGATACAGGATTGGCATGATCAGTTCAATCTCTTAACAGTATAACATGTTCGAATGGGATGACACCAAGAACCGCCGAAACTTGGCCCAACACGGGATTGACTTCGATTTCGCCACGCGGATTTTTGAGGGACCATATGATGAAATCCTGGATGACCGCATAGAGTACGGCGAAGACCGATATATCGCCACCGGTTTTTCGGTGACAAAGTCTACGTTGTTGTGTATAGTTTTCGATATGGTTGTTATCGCATCATCTCGGCTCGCCCCGCGACCCGGACGGAAGCCAATGCCTACCATCGTCAGAAGTCGGCAGGATATTGAGACGCGGCGCTATCCGGGCGTCATTGATCGCGAGCGGGTCGACGCGTTGACCGATGAGGACATTCGCCGCCAGATCGCGCGGGATCCGGATCTGGCACCGGAACTCACCGAGGCGGATTTCGCACGCGCCCGTACCAAGCCCCCCTTGATCCGCTCGAAAATCGCGGCCGAGGAGACCGGGTGACACTGTCCCGGGTGTTTAGGGTCCCGGGTGTTTAGGGTCCCGGGTGTTTAGGGTCCCGGGTGTTTAGGGATTACGTCGCCGCCAGTCGCCGCGATCGACCCCGACGGTCGCGTCAACCTCGATCTCACGCGTCCCGCGGGGACGACCCGGCATGCCGCTCGTCACGCGCCGATCGGATCAGGTCCGCGCTGTCCGTCTGAGGTCGGCCGGCGGTGCGCGCCCGCGCGCGATCGCGCAGGCCGGCGAGCCATTGGGGACCGGCAACCGGACGGCGGCAGCTGTCGGCAAGGATGGCCTTCGCCTCGTCCTCGACGCTGCGGCCCCTCAGCGCGGCCAGTTCGACCAACCCGTTCATGACCGCGTCGTCGATCCCCCGCAAGACCAAGTCCGCCTTGGCATGTCTCCTGGACCGAACGAGACCCCTCCGGGTGGCGCAACGATAATTCCTTCCCCCGCCCCAAGCGGGGGAAGGTGGCCGCGCCAGCGGCCGGATGGGGGCCTACGGCGGCGCCGGTGGCCACCTGCGCCGCCGTAGGCCCCCCTCTATTCCCCCCACGTGCCGTGGGGGGAGGACTGCCCCCGCCTTACGGCGGGGCTGCCGAAGGACGGTCGAAACGCCCACGTCCATTCCGACGACGGCCCCCATCCCCAGGACCGCCCCATCCCCAGGAACGCCCCTACCCCGCCTCGCCCGGCCGGAAATGGAACCAGGCGAACAGGAGTTCGACGGCGCCGTCGATCCGGGTCGGCGGCAGCAGGTGGACGGGCCCGTGGCGCTCGAACCGGTCGATCGTCTGGCCGTTCGGCAGTTCGAGCCAGACCCGGAGCGTCGGGTCCTCGACCTCGAACGACCCCTGGAGCAAGTGGTCGCGGCCGTGATCAAGCACGGTCAGGATGCCGCGGCCGACCAGGCCCGGCTGGCCGAACTGGAGCGCGACCGTCCGGCCGTCGCGGCTCGCCGGCAGGCAGGTCTCCATCTGCGACAGGCTGATCGCGTCCGTGACCCCGCGGTCCTTGACATAGGCCAGGTGGGCAACCACGGCACTGTGTACCAGATGTTCACCCCCGACCGCCTGGTCGCGCAACGCCAACAGCCACCGCTCGAGGCCCGACAGATCGCGGACCTGCCGCAGATCGAGCAGGAGCGCGCCGACCGTCTCGGGCACCACATAGCCGATCGTCTCGTCGCCGCGCCGGATTTCCAACAGCTTGCGGTGCGCGATCACCTCGTCCATCCCCGCCCTGAAATTCTGGCGGAAATCCCGGCTCTGCACCGGCTGGACGAACGGCGCCCCCCCCTCGTGGCGCTCGCTGCCGTCGGTCTCGGCCTCGCCTTGATCCCCGACGGCCGGAGCCGCGGCGCTGGTTGACATACGGGACACTCCGACGCGGACACAGCAGCGCCCGCGCCGAAACCATCCCGGCGCGGGTCGTACACTTAGGATAGTCCGCTCGCGCGTGGCATTCAAGGCCGACTTCGCAACGCGACCCTTGTAAACTAACTGTACATAGTCTACATAGTTGTACAGATGACCCGATCACCGGGTGCCACCGCAGCTAACGGGGGATCCCTGATGCTCGACCCGATCGACCTTGCCACCGTGAGCGCATCGCTCTCACTGACCTCAGAGTACACTCGCGTCGCGATGAATCGGAACGGGGTCAGATACATGCTCGATTGCCTGATGATCCTGGGAGTCAATGCCGCGATGGTGGCGCTGAAGCTTGTCGGCTGAGGCGGTTCGGCGACCGAAGAGCTTCCCCGGGCGCACGTCGCGCTGATACAAACGGACGTGCGGGTGTGGGTGGGTGTCGCGTCGCGGCGTCCCGGGGACATCGCTGTGTGGGTTTTCGTCCGATCAGGAAGGACCGGTTCCGTGGCGATCAGCTGGACGCAATTGAAGGCCGAGTTCATCGACGCAAGCGACGCGCTGCGGGTGACGGGGCGCCGGACCACCGGGCTAATGGGTCTGGCGCGCGTTGCCCCGCGTGCCGCCGCGCTGCACATCGGCGACGAGCTGCGGATCGAAATCGACCCGGACGGCGACGGATACCTGCTGCTCCTGGTCGAGATCGCGGCGGCCAACCGCACGGTCTGCCTGGTGCCGCGCGCCACGGACGACACCCGCTGGATCACCGCCGAGAGCGGCGTCACCTACCCCGCGGAGGCGGACCCGACGATCGTCCTGACCGAACCGACCGGCGTGCACACCGTCTACGCCGCGGTCACCGCCGAGCCCCTGCCCGACCGCTTGCGCGAACGGCTGTGCGCCGAGTTGGAGGGACGCAACGGCGACGACCTTCTCGACGAGCTCGCCCGCACCCTGGCGGCGATGCCCGAAAAGGAACTGCATCGCCGCAGCGTGGTCGTCCAGCCGCACGCCCCGACCACGGCATGACAGGACGCAGCCGGTGACCGACCCGAGATCGGACGATCATCAACGCCCGTCGGTCGGCGACCCGAGCCTTGCCCCGCCGGTCACGGTCGCCACGTCCACTAGGGTTGTCGATGCAACCCGCACCGATGCCCCGCTTGATCCTGAGATTTTCTCAGATATTTTAAGAGACTTTTTCCATAACGACCGGCAAATCGGAGACCCGGTCGATCTCGACTGCGCCATCGAACTCTTCCAAAACGCCCTCGACCGCACGCCCGACGATCACGCCGACCGACCCAAACTGCTCGCTAATCTCGCGATCGGCCTTGAGCAGCGCTTCCGCCTGCGCGGCAACCCGCACGATCTCGACCGCGCGATCGAACTCGACCAAAACGCCCTCGACCGCACGCCCGACGATCACGCCGACCGACCCGAGCGGCTCGCAAATCTCGCGAGCGGCCTAGGGGACCGTTTCCGCCTGCGCGGCAACCCGCACGATCTCGACCGCGCGATCGAACTCGACCAAAACGCCCTCGACCGCACGCCCCGACGATCACGCCGACCGACCCGAGCGGCTCGCAAATCTCGCGATCGG
>JANQHG010000227.1 GCA_028277115.1 Azospirillaceae bacterium | reverse complement strand
ACGATCGCCGAGCTCGCCGCGGTCGGTCGCCCGGCCGTGCTGGTGCCCTATCCCCACGCGCGCGACGACCATCAGAGCGCCAACGCGGCGGCGGTCGCGGCCGCCGGCGCCGCCACCGTGATCGCCGAGCCGGACCTCACCGCGGCGGCGCTGGCCGACCGGCTGGCGGCGCTGCTCGGCGACCCGCGGGGGCTCTCGCGGGGTGCGGCCGCGGCGGCGGCCTGGGTCCCGGGCGACGCCGCGGCGCGGCTGGCCGAGGTGGTGTGCGACCTGGTCGGCGCGGCGGCCGGACCCGACCCGACCGAGACGGAGGAGGCGGCGGCATGAGGCGGTGGATCGACGGCGACGGCGACGGCGGCACCGCCGGTCCGCTCGGGGCGGTCCGGCAGGACAGGAGGACGCCCATGAAGGGCCTGCCATTTGCGATCGGCATCATCCACTTCGTCGGGATCGGCGGCATCGGCATGAGCGGCATCGCCGAGGTGCTGCACAACCTCGGCTATAGGGTCCAGGGCTCGGACCTGGCCGAGAACGTCAATGTCAAGCGCTTGCGCGGCCTCGGCATCCCGGTCGCGATCGGCCACGGCGCCGAAAATCTCGGCGCCGCTTCGGTGATCGTGGTGTCGTCGGCGGTCAAGCCGAACAACCACGAGGTGGCGGCGGCGCGCCAGGCGCTGATGCCGGTGGTCCGGCGCGCCGAGATGCTGGGCGAGCTGATGCGGCTCAAATGGGCGATCGCGATCGGCGGCACTCACGGCAAGACCACCACGACCTCGATGGTCGCCGCACTGCTCGACGGCGCTGGGCTCGACCCGACCGTGATCAACGGCGGCATCTTGAACGCTTACGGCACCAACGCCCGGCTCGGCACCGGCGACTGGATGGTGGTCGAGGCCGACGAGTCCGACGGCACCTTCGTGCGCCTGCCGGCGACGATCGCGCTGGTGACCAACATCGACCCCGAGCATCTGGATTTCTACGGCACCTTCGACTGCGTGCGCACGGCGTTCGACAGCTTCATCCAGCAGATCCCGTTCTACGGCTTCGCCGCCTTGTGCCTGGACCACCCCGAGGTCCAGGCGATGATCCCGCGGGTGTCCGACCGCCGGATCGTCACCTACGGCTTCAAGCGCCAGGCGATGGTGCGCGGTGAGAACGTGACGCAAAGCCGCGCCGGTGCCGGCTTCGACGTCGTGATCGAAGACCGCCACGGCGCCGAGGTCGCGCGGATCGACCGGGTCACGCTGCCGATGTTCGGCGAGCACAATGTGCAGAACGCGCTCGGCGCGCTCGCGATCGGCCACGAGATCGGGCTCGACCATGGCGCGATGCGCGACGCGCTCGCGCGCTTTGCCGGGGTCCGGCGGCGGTTCACCCGAACCGGCGTGACCAGGTCCGGGATCACCGTGATCGACGACTACGCCCATCACCCGGTCGAGATTTCGGCGGTGTTGCGCGCGGCCCTGACCGCGCGCGGCGGGCGGACGATCGCGGTGATCCAGCCGCACCGCTACAGCCGGCTCCAGAGCCTGTTCGAAGAGTTCTGCACCTGCTTCAACGACGCCGAGATCGTGGTGGTCGCCGACGTCTATGCCGCCAACGAAGCACCGCTGCCCGACATCCACCGCGACGCCCTGGTCGACGGCCTGCGCCGGCGCGGCCATCGCCATGTCGTGCCGCTCGGCTCGGCGGCCGAGCTGCCGGCGGTGATCCAGGCGTTGGCGCGGCCTGACGACATGGTGGTCTGCCTCGGCGCCGGCAACATCAGCCAATGGGCCCACGCGCTGCCCGCGGCGCTTGACGCGCTGGCGGACACCGGCGCGGTCGATGCGGAGACCCCCAGATGAGCGCGGCGGCGAAGATGACCGACGACCATTTGATCGCGCGGCTGCCGGCCGTGCGCGGTCGGCTGACCGCGTCGGCGCCGCTCGCCCAGATGACCTGGTTTCGGGTCGGCGGACCCGCCGAGGTCCTGTTCCGTCCGGCCGACCGCGACGATCTGGCTGCCTTCCTGGCCGGCTGCCCGGACGATGTCCCGATCACCGTGATCGGCGTCGCGTCGAACCTGTTGGTGCGCGACGGCGGCGTGCCGGGGGTGGTGATCCGGCTCGGCGGCGCGTTCGCCGACGTCGCGGTCGCCGACACCACGGTGATCGCCGGTTCGGCCGCGCTTGACCTGAACGTTGCGCTGACCTGCCGCGGCGCCGGGATCGGCGGGCTCGAGTTCCTGTCCGGCATCCCGGGCACGATCGGCGGCGCGATCCGGATGAACGCCGGCGCGTTCGGCCGCGCGCTCGCCGACGTGCTGGTCGAGGTCGAGGCGTTCGACCGCGGCGGGCGTCTGCACACGGTGCCGACCGCCCGGCTCGACCTTGGCTACCGCCGCTGCGGCGCGCCGCAGAGCTGGATCTTCCTCGGCGCGACGCTCGCCGGCGAGCGCGCCGAGACGGCGGTGATCGCCGAGCGGATCGACCAGATCGCGGTCAAGCGCGCCGAAACCCAGCCGACCCGGGTGCGCACCGGTGGGTCTACGTTCGCCAACCCGCCGGGTGCCCGGGCGTGGGAGCTGATCGACCGGGCCGGCTGCCGCGGTCTTGCGATCGGCGCGGCCCAGGTGTCGGCGAAGCACTGCAACTTCCTCCTCAACACCGGCGGCGCCACCGCGGCCGAGCTCGAAGCGCTCGGTGAAGAGGTGCGCCGGCGGGTCCGCGAGACCAGCGGCGTCGAGCTCAGGTGGGAGATCCGCCGGATCGGCGTCCCGGTGCCCTTGGGTCGGGAGGGCTGACGCGATGACCCGGACCGTCGCGGTTCTGATGGGCGGTTGGTCGGCCGAGCGCGAGGTCTCGCTGACCAGCGGCCGGGCGGTCGCCGACGCGCTCGACGCGACCGGCCACCGGGTGGTGCGGATCGACGTCGCGCGCGACCTCGACCGGTTGATCCAGGCGCTGACGCCGCGGCCCGATTGCGTGTTCAACGCACTGCACGGCCGCGGCGGCGAGGACGGCACGATCCAGGGCGTGCTCGAGTTGCTGCGGGTGCCCTATACCCACTCGGGCGTGCGCGCCTCGGCGGTCGCGATGGACAAGACGATCACCAAGACCCTGGTCGCCGCCGCCGGGGTGCCGGTCGCCGAGGGGGTGATCGTCGACCGGGCGGTGCTCGAAGGCGCCGACACCCACCCGATGGCGCCGCCCTACGTGGTCAAACCGCTCGACGAGGGGTCGACGGTCGGGGTGCGGCTGATCCCGGTCGGCCACAACGGGCCGATCCTGGAGCCCGGCTGGGGCCACGGCGACCGGGTGCTGGTCGAACGCTTCGTGCCGGGCCGCGAGCTCACGGTCGCGGTGCTCGGCGACCGCGCGCTTGGCGTGACCGAGATCGTGTTTTCGACCGGCATCTTCGACTACACGGCGAAATACACCGCGGGCCACGCGCGCCACATCCTGCCGGCCGCGCTGCCGGCCGGGGTTGCCACGGCGGCGTGCGCGCACGCGCTGACCGCGCACCGGGTGCTCGGCTGCCGCGGCGCGACCCGCACCGATTTCCGTTACGACGACAGCCGGCCCGGGATGGACGGGCTGGTGTTCCTGGAAACCAACACCCAGCCCGGGATGACGCCGTTGTCCCTGGTCCCGGAGCAGGCGGCGCACGCCGGCATCGACTACCCAGAGCTGGTGGCGTGGATGGTCGAGGAGGCGTTATGTCGCGGGTGAAACGGGCGACCGCGGTCGAGGATTCGCCGGCGCGCAAGGCGATGGCCAAGGCGCGCCAGCGCGCCAACCGCCGCCGCGCCTGGCCGCGCTGGGCCGGGCGCGCGCTCAAACTGGGCGCGGTCGGCCTCGCCGCGTTTGCGATCGGTGTCGGCAGTGTGTGGGCGTTGCGCACCGGCCGGATCGCGGACGCCGGGGACGCGCTGGGGGTGGGGCTGGTGACGCTCGCCGCCGACGCCGGATACCGGGTCGGCGAGGTGTTCGTCGAAGGCCGGATCGCGACCGAGCGCCGGGATTTGCTGGCGGCGCTCGACGTCACGCTCGGCGACCCGATTTTCGGGATCGATCTCGCCCGGCTGCGCACACGGCTCGAGCGACTGCCGTGGGTCGGCGGCGCGCTGGTCGAGCGCCGGCTGCCCGACGTCGTCTATGTCCGCCTGACCGAGCGCCGACCGATGGCGTTGTGGCAGCACAACCAGCAGGTGGTGGTGATCGACCGCGCCGGCGAAGTTCTGACCGACCGCGAGATCGGGCGCTTTGCCTGGCTGCCGATCGTGGTCGGCGCCGAGGCGCCCGGGAACGCGCCGGCGTTGCTCGCCGACCTCGCGCGGGTGCCGGCGATCGCGCAAAGGGTCGAAGCCGCGGTCTGGGTCGGCAACCGGCGCTGGGACCTGAAGCTCACCAACGGCATCCGGGTGCGCCTGCCCGAGGACAACATCGCGGCGGCGCTCGCCCGGCTCGGCCGGGCGGCGGCGCGCGACGCCCTGCTCGACCGCGACATCGTCGCGATCGATCTCCGCCTGCCCGACCGGCTGGTCGTCCAGACCTCGTCGGTGGTGCTGCCGCGTCCGAAGGCGGGGGAGTCCCGGATATGACCAGGACTTCTGCCGGGCGGCCCGCCCGGCGCGGCCCGACCAGGGTGACGGCACGGGTGCGACCGCGCCCGACGCCGTGCGACGCCATCGAGCTCACGTCTGCCGCCCTGGGCGAAACCGGACCGGCGCCCAAGACTGAGATCGGACAAACGACCAAGAAGACCGGGCCGCGGACCGCGAACGGCGCCACCGCGCCCGACACGCACCATCGGGACGCCCCCGCGCCCACGCGCGCGACGCCCCGCACGAGGGTTGGAGCCATGGCGGTCAACGGTCGGCGCAAGAGCCGGAGAACCCCGCGCGGCGGGTTGGTCGCGGCACTCGACGTCGGCACCACCAAGACCTGTTGCTTCATCGCCCGGGTCGAGGACGTCGATGCGATCCGGATCACCGGGATCGGCCACCAGGTGTCGGACGGCATCCGCGCCGGCGCGATCGTCGATATGGAGGCCGCGGCGGCGGCGATCGGGAACGCGGTGCACAGCGCCGAGGAGATGGCCGGCGAGACGATCCGCGAGGTCGTGGTCAACGTCACCGGCGGCCACCCGGTGTCGCAGACGATCGACGTCGAGGTCCCGGTGGTCGACCACGAGGTCTCGGACGCCGACCTGCGCCGCGCCTTGTCACAAGGACGCACGCTCGCCGACCTCGGCGAGGGCGAGCTGATCCACGCGGTCCCGGTCGGCTACGGCCTGGACGGCACCACCGGCATCCGCGACCCGCGCGGCATGTTCGGCGAGCGGCTCGAGGTCGCGCTGCACCTGGTCACCGCCGACCAGGTGCCGGTGCGCAACCTCGCGACCTGTCTTGCGCGCAGCCATCTCGAAATCGAGACGTTGGTGGTGTCGTCCTACGCCGCCGGTCTCGCCTGCCTGGTTGAGGACGAGGTCGATCTCGGGGTCACCTGCATCGACATTGGCGGCGGCACCACTTCGATCGCGGTGTTCTTCGACGGCTGTCTGGTGTTCACCGACATGGTCGCGATCGGCGGCAACCACATCACCAACGATATCGCGCGCGGCCTTAATACCTCGATCACCCAGGCGGAACGCCTGAAGAGCCTCTACGGCAACGCGCTGGTCAGCCCGGCCGACGAGCAGGATCTGATCGAGGTGCTCCAGGTCGGCGAGGACGACCGCGGCCAGGCGACCCCGATGCCGAAGTCGCTTCTGGTCGGGATCATCCAGCCGCGGCTCGAGGAGCTGTTCGAGGTCGTGCGGGCCCGGCTCGACGACAGCGGTTTTCTCAAGCTCGCCGGCCGGCGGGTGGTGCTGACCGGCGGGGTCAGCCAGCTCGCCGGCATCCGCGATCTGGCGCAGGTGGTGCTCGACAAGCAGGTGCGGCTCGGCCGGCCGACCGGGATGACCGGGCTCGGCGACGCCTCGGGGCCGTCGTTCGCGACCGTGGCCGGCCTGGTCCTGCACGCGGTCCGGCAACCGGACGAGATCCCGACCGCCGGCCCGGCGGTTGCCGTCCCCGGCGGCCTGTGGGGCCGGGTCGGGGTATGGCTGCGCGAATACTTGTGACGCGGGGCAACGGGGCGCTCGCGCGCGCGAGCGGCCGGCCGACGGGGGGCCGGTCGCTCGATCCACTCCCCGACCACGGCCGACCGGTAACGCGGCCGCGGCCTGATCAAGCGAAAAGGAGGCTGCTCCCATGATCAATCTCAGCATGCCGACGGTCGAGGGCGAGTTGAAGCCCCGGATCACCGTGTTCGGGGTCGGCGGCGCCGGCGGCAACGCGATCAACAACATGATCAAGTCGAACCTGGAAGGCGTCGACTTCGTGGTCAGCAACACCGACGCCCAGGCGCTCAAGGGGTCTTTGGCGCAAAAGAAGCTGCAGCTCGGCACCACGATCACCCGCGGGCTCGGCGCCGGCTCGCGCCCCGACATCGGGCGCGCGGCGGCCGAAGAACAGATCGACGAGATCATGACCCATCTCGACGGCGCCAACATGGTGTTCATCACCGCCGGGATGGGCGGCGGCACGGGGACCGGCGCGGCGCCGGTGATCGCGCGCGCGGCGCGCGAGCGCGGCATCCTGACGGTCGGCGTGGTCACCAAGCCGTTCCACTTCGAGGGTGCGCACCGGATGACGCTGGCCGAGACCGGGATCGGCGAGCTTCAGCAATATGTCGACACCCTGATCATCATCCCCAACCAGAACCTGTTCCGGATCGCCAACGAGAAGACGACGTTCGCCGACGCGTTCAAGATGGCGGACGACGTGCTGCACGCCGGCGTGCGCGGCGTCACCGACTTGATGGTGATGCCGGGCCTGATCAACCTCGACTTCGCCGACATCCGCTCGGTGATGACCGAGATGGGCAAGGCGATGATGGGCACCGGCGAGGCGACCGGCGACCGCCGCGCGGTCGAGGCGGCCGAGGCGGCGATTTCGAACCCGTTGCTCGACGACGTGTCGATGAAGGGCGCGCGCGGGGTCTTGATCAACATCACCGGCGGCTACGACATGACCTTGTTCGAGGTCGACGAGGCGGCCAACCGGATCCGCGACGAGGTCGATCCCGAAGCCAACATCATCTTCGGCTCGACCTTCGACACCGAGATGGACGGCCGGATGCGGGTGTCGGTGGTCGCGACCGGGATCGACGGCCAGGCGGGCGTGCGCCCGGTGGCCGCCGCGGCCGCGGCGGCGGGCGCTGCCGGTGCGGCGGCGGCCGGCCGGGGCAAGGGCAACGGGGCTGCGGGCCAGGTCGATTACCATGCGACCCTGGTTGCCGCCGCGGCGAGCGGTGCGACCGGCACCGCTGGTGCTGCGCCCGCGGCCGCCGTGGCTGCGGGGCCGGCCGAAAGCGTCAGCCTTGACGCGCCCGCGGGCGCGCGCCCGGCAGCCCCGGCGTCCGACGGCGCGGCGGCGGCGGGCCAGGGTGGCGGCGCGGCCGGGTGCGGGCGGGCGCGGGCCAGGGGGAGGCCGGGCGCCGACGGCGGCGGGTCGGCGGCCCCGGCGCGCGGCGACCGCTCGGGCGGCTATTTCATCGCGCCGCGTC
>JANQHG010000182.1 GCA_028277115.1 Azospirillaceae bacterium | reverse complement strand
TGCCACGGCTCGTCCCAGGCATCCCGCCGGGGCGCCGACCGCGCCGGGCCGCCGCGGGCGCGTCGCCCAAGCCCGCGCGGCGAATCGCCGCCGTCGGGGGCTCGGCCCCCGCCGTGGCCTCGCGCCCGGCCGGCGCGGGTCGGGCGGTCGCCCGCGCCCTTGCGCTGCCACGGGCGCGGCGGCCGGCCCTCCTCGGCCTCCAGCGCCTTCATCCGGCCGTCGATCAGATGTTCCATCTGCACCACCACATGGGTGAGCAGTGTGTTCAGCGCCTTTGCCTGGTCGCGCGCCGCCTTGATCCGGCCGACCTCGGCCAGTTCGATCAGCTCCGGAAACCGGTCGCCGAGCTTGCGCAGCTGTTCGTCGATCGTGGTCAAGTCCCGGATCAGACGCGGGTGGCTCGACCCGTCGTCCGCCGTGCCCGCGCCGTCGCCGAGATCGTCGTCGACCTCGCGGCCGAACCCGCGGCCCCGCCGGCCGCCCCAGGCGCCCGGGTCGCCGCTCACCGCCGACGGCCCGACCGACCGAACCAACGCCGGAACAGATCGGTCAGGGACAATGGCGGCCGGACCGTCACGCCGCAGTGCGGACAGATCACGCTGGTCTCCGCCAGCCGCTCGGGCGGCACTGTCGCGACGATCGCCTTGCAGGTCGGACAGCGCAACCGAACCCGGCTTTCCCCCTCGCTCATTTCCCCTCCGCAGGTCCCGACCCGGCGCCTGCCCCCGGCCCGGCCCGGCACCGCCGAGCCCCGCCGGACCATCGCCCGGAAATCAGATATACAACCGATGCGGCAACGCCAAGGCGACGGTGCCCGGCGGTCCGGTCACCCAAAGGCGTCACCCCGACCGGCGTGCCCCCGGCAGCGGCCCGAACGCCGCCGCCACCCGCCGGACCAGCGGGTGCACCGCGATCCGCTCCACCGCAATCGGTGTCCGCTGTGTCCAGTTCGGGTACGCGTCCACCGTCGCCGGCAGGTTGACCTGGTCGCGGACGCCCAGAACATCGTCCAACTGGACCAGGATCATCCGACACGGCGTCGCCGCCAGAAACCGATGGACCGCCAGCACCAACGCCTCGGTCGGCAGCCCGTCCTCCGCGCCCTCGGCCGGCCCGTCGAGCACGCCGAGCGCGGTCAGCGCCGCCACCAGCCGGCAGCGGTCGCGTGGGCGGTCACGCACCGCCGCCGCCTCGCTGTCCGGGCTCGGGTAGAGGCCGAGCCGCCCGCGCGCCGCGACGTCGCGCCCGGTCCAAAACCCGGTCAAGGTCGCCTGGTCGTGGGTGCCGAGCGCCACCGTCGCCATCGCCGGATAGGCGGTCGGCGGCAGGTAGCTGCGCTCGGGCCCGCGCTCGCGGTGCAAAATCCGGTACGACAACGCCCCGGCCGCCATCATCCGTTCCCGGAAGCCGTCGGGAATGGTGCCGAGATCCTCGGTGACCACCACGCAGCGCCGGCGGTGGCTCTCCAGGCACAACAGCGCCAACAAAGGCTCGAGCGGGAAGCGGACATAGCCGCCCTCGGTCGGCGGCCGGCCGTGCGGCACCCAATACTGTCGGGTCAGCTGAAAGGCATGGTCGATACGGACCGCGCCGGCGTGGCGCATGTTGGCGCACACCAGGTCATGCCACGGCGCGACCCCCCGGTCCTCGAGCCGCAGCGGGTCGAAGCCGGCGACCCCCCAATCCTGACCCATGGGGTTGCGCAGGTCCGGCGGGCAGCCGATCGACACCCCGGTCGGCACCAGCGCCTGGGACATCCAGGCGTCGGCGCCGTCGCGGTCGAACCCGACCGCGATGTCGCGGTAAAGCCCGATTGCAAGCCCGCGGGCCCGCGCGCTCGCGGCGGCCTGGGCGAGTTGGCGGTCCAACAGCCATTGCAGGAACGCCCGGAAGTCGATCTCCGTGCGATGGTCGCGGACGAACGCCGCGACCTCGGGCCGGTCGGGGTCGCGCAACGCCGCCGGCCAGACCTGCCAGTTGGTGCCGGCGCTGTCCGGGTCGGCGGCGCGCTGGTGGTCGGCGATCGCCTCGTAGCGGCCGAACGCCTCGAGCGCCGCGCCGCCGTCGGACTGAAAGCGTCGAAACGCCGCCGCCTCGGCCGTGTGGCGGGCCAGGTGGCGCGCGCAAAAGGCGTCGAACGCCTGGCGCAGCAGCGGCCACACCTGTGCCGCGACCCCGGCATGGTCGACCCGCTCGCCGCGCGCCAGCCGGTCCAGCGCCGCCCTTTGCCGCGGCTCGGCCAGCCGTGCCGCCAGCGCCGGGTCGTCCAGCCACTCGGGCAGACGCGCGAGGTCGAGATACAGCGGGTTCAAGAACAGCCGCGACGACGGCGCATAGGGGCAGCGGCGGGTCGGCCGGTTCGGGAACAGGGCGTGCAGCGGGTTGAGCCCGATCACGTCGGCGCCGAGCGCAGCCGCTTCGGCCACCACCTGCTCGAGTTCGCCGAAGCCGCCGTGGCCGGTGCCGACGCCCTCGCCGCCCGCAAGGCCGTAGAGCTGGGTCGCAAAGCCCCAGACCCGGCCGCGGTCCTCGGCAAACCGCGCGGGGGCCCAGGCGCGGGGCGGTGCCACGATCAAGGTCAGACCGTCGCCCGCGCTCTCGATGTCGTCGCAGGTGACCCGATGGACCCCGGGCGGCGGCGCGCCCGGCAGCGGCACCCGACACAGCAGGCGGCGTTCGCCGTCGACCTCGGCGCTCGCCTCGACCGGTAGATCGTCGGCCGTGCGTTCGAAAGGCTCGACCGCGCCGTCGTCGCGGGTCAAGGTGAACCGCAGCCGGCCGCCCGAACCGTCACGGCGGACCAGCGCCACGCTCGGCAGCGCCGCCGCCGCGTCGGCCCATGCGACCGCGACCGCGGCAAGTCCGGACCGCCAGCGCCGGCGGGTCAGCCGGGCCAGGCTGTCGGCGAGCGCCGCCGGGGTGTCGGCGCAATAGCCCATCGCCGCGGCCAGCGCCGCGCGCACCTCGGGGGCAACCGCGACCTCGTGGCCGCCGGCATGGCGGTAGCCGGCGGCGATACCGAGCGCGCGCGCCAACTCGTCGAAGCTCTCCGTCATCGCCTGACCTCAAACCGGCGTCCGGGGAACGGGGACGGCGGCACCGCCGACCGCGCGGTAGACTGATCCCCATCCTTGACCAATGAATAGCGAGGCGATCGCCTGATGTCTCTAGCGCCGATCATCTACAACCTGTTTCCCCGCCTTTACGGGCCGATCGATCGCTGGATCGCGGATCTGCCGCGGATCGCGGCGATGGGGTTCGACTGGGTGTTCGTCAACCCGATCCAATTCGCCGGGTTTTCCGGCAGTCTCTATGCGATCAAGGATCATGATCGGTTGAACCCGCTGTTCGCCGAACAACCGGGCCAAACCCTCGACGACGCGATCTCCGCCCTGGTCGCCGCGTGTGACCGCCACGGGCTCGGGCTGATGCTTGACCTCGTGATCAGCCATGTTTCCAAGGACTCCGGTCTGATCGACGCGCACCCGGCGTGGGTGGTGCGCGCCGCCGACGGCCAACCGGCCTCGCCCGGCGCGGTCGATCCCGACGACCCGACCCGGGTCACCGAATGGGGCGATCTCGCGAAGCTCGACTACCGCGACCCGGTGGTCCGCGGCGCGCTTGCCGCGCACTGGCGCGAGGTCGCCGCGCGACTCGCGGCGCTCGGGGTGCGCGGCTTTCGCTGCGACGCCGCCTACCAGGTCCCGGGCGAGGTGTGGACCGAGGTGATCGCCGGCGTGCGCCGGGTCCGCTCGGAGGCGCTGTTCGCCGCCGAGACGCTCGGCTGCCGGCTCGATGAGGTCGCGCAGCTCCGTCCGGCCGGGTTCGATTTCCTGTTCAACAGCAGCAAATGGTGGGACTTCGACGCGCCCTGGCTGCTTGAGCAGTATGCGGCGCTGCGCAGCCAGGCGCCGTCGATCGCGTTTGCCGAAAGCCACGACACCGAACGGTTGGGGGCCGAGATCGCGGACGACACGGTGGCCGAACGGCTGTATCGCCAGCGCACCCTGTTCGCCGCGTGCTTTTCGTCCGGCGTCTTGATGCCGGTCGGGTTCGAGTATGGGTTTCGCACCAAGCTCGACGTCGTGGCCACCACGCCGGCGGACTGGGAGGCCGCGCGCTTCGATCTGACCTCGTTCGTCACCGCGGTCAACCGGATGAAAGCCGTGACCCCGGTCTTGAGGGAAGAGGGGCCGCAGCGCCGGGTTGCCGGCGCCGACGGCCGGGTGGTCGGACTGGTGCGCAGCCGCGACCGCGGTCCCGGTTTGGTGGTGACCCTGGTCAACCGGGACCTCGATCACACGCGGGTGATTTGGCCAGACGAGTGCCGCGGGGTCGATCCGGTCGGTCTGGTCGAGATCACGCCCGGGGCGCCGGCTGTGCCGTTCCCGGCCGCCGCCCCGATCGGGCTTGGGCCCGGCGCGGTTCGGGTGTTCAGCCGCGACCCGTGAGCGCGCACGGCTCGACCGGGTCCGGCGGGTTTGGTAGACATACGCGCCGGGTTTTGGGGCGCGCCGGGTTTTGGGGGCTGCGCCCCCAAGGTCAGGGGGGCCGACCAGGGGGTGCCCCCTGGACCCCATTTAAGTGAGGGCAGGGGGGGCAGTGCCCCCGCACGGCCGTCAGGCCGCGTTCGGCGGGGCGGGCACACACGCGGTCGCAGCAAGATGCGCTAACCGGCTTTTTTCTTACCTGATGGGAGGAAACGTCGATGACCAAACTCGGCCATCGCGTGATCGCGATCGTCTGCGGGCTCGTCGTCATGGTCGCGAGTGCGGCCGCGCAAGAGATCAAACCGGCGGTGATCTACGCCGTCGGCCAGAAGTTCGACAAGAGCTTCAACGAAAGCACCTATCACGCAACCCTGCGCTTTACCGCCGAAACCGGCATCCCCGTGCGCGAGTTCCAGCCGATCAACCCGACCGAGTTCCCGCGCGCGGTCAACGCCCTGTTCCGACGCGGCGCGACCGACATCGTCGCGGTCGGGTTTTACTATGCAACCCCGCTCGACCAGATTGCCGCGCGTTATCCGAGTGTCCGGTTCACCCTGGTCGATGCGGTCGCCGACCAGCCGAACGTCCGCTCGGTCACCTTCCGCGAGCACGAAGGCATGTTCCTGATCGGGATGCTGGCCGCGCTCAAGTCCGCGACCGGCACGGTCGGGTTCATCGGGGCGCTCGACATTCCGCTGCTGCGGCGCTTCATCGCCGGCTACCGCCAGGGTGCGGTCTATGCGGTGCCGGGGATCGAGGTGGCGGTCAGCTTCGTCGGCACCACCCCGGCTGCGTTCAACGACCCCGCGGCCGGAGCCGAAGTGGCGCTCAGCCAGTTCGAACGCGGCGTCGACGTGGTGTTCGCCGGTGCCGGGTCGTCGAACTTCGGGGTGTTTCAAACCGCCGAGGAACGGGGCCGCTACGCGATCGGGGTCGATGGCAACCAGAACCCGCTGCATCCCGGCACGATCCTGACCTCGATGCTGAAGCGGGTCGATGTGGCGGTGCTGGAGTCGTTCGACGATGCCCGGGCCGGACAGTGGACCGCCGGGGTGCGGTCGTTCGGACTGGCCGAAAACGGGGTCGATTATGCGATGGACGAGAACAACGCCGCGCAGGTGACCGAGGCGATGCGCGAAAGGGTTGAGGAGGCCAGACGGGAGATCATCGACGGCAGTCTGGTCGTGCGCACCCAGCTGGACTGACTTTGTCTGGGGGCGTTGCCCCCCTTGTTGGGGGTCCGAGGGGCAGCGCCCCCCCGAACGGCCGACACGCCGCATGGGTCACGTCAGGTCCGTCGTCTCCGACAACAAGATCCTCACGGTCGCCCGGTTCAGATGGGTCGAAAGCACCTGCAAAACCGTCCGGGTCATCGGATCCGCGCCGACCAACATCCGCTCGAACTCATCGCCGCTGATCACCCGACAGACAGTCGGTTGTTGCGCCTTGGCAGTCGCTGCGCGCCGTCCGCTGCCGATCAGCGCCAACTCGCCGAACATCTGGCCCGGCTTGATGAATGCCAGGTTGACCGGCCCGGCGGTGCTCTGTTTGTAGATGTCGACGATGCCGTCGATCACGACATAGGCGTGGTCCGCCGGGTCGCCTTCCTTGAAGATCAGGGATTGGTCTTCGAATTCGCGGATCGGATAGCGCGACAGATCGACATTGTCGGGCAGGTCGCGATGGCTGGTCTTCGACATGGGGCTTCGTGTCCTTTATCCGGCGATATCGATCTCCCCGCCGCCGCAGCCGCGGGGGGCCGGCGGCGACGCGACCATCAGGCGCCCGAGATCGCGCGCACCCGGGTCGAACACGCCCCGCAGGTGGACGCGCAGACCGGTGATCAGCGTCCGGTCCCCGATCCGCGCGCAGCGCACGGTGATCCGCCGGCCGGCGCCGGCACCGAACGCGCGGTCGGCGGCGCGGCGCAACTCGGCCGCCGCCAGGGTGGTGCCCAGCGCACCCACGACGGTGTCGCGCACGGCGCTGGCGTTCAGCTGGTCGATCAGGTCGAGCGCAACCGTGAAATACTGCTCAGGCGTAATGTCGAAGCAACGGCCGTGCTTGGTCCATTCATGGCGGTGAAGGTGGACCTGGCTGCCTGGCATCACCCGTGCCAGCCGGTCCCGGGTCGTCGCGCTGAGCGTCAGCGGCGCCAAACGGCCCCAGCGACCGGCGCGGTCGTGCGCCGCGCTCGCCGGATCGACGCCGCAATAGGCGCGATCGTCCGATGCCGGCCACAGGCCGTGGAGCGCGAAGTTGCGGGCGTCGAACCGGCGGCCGGTCTGGCCGCGGCAGTCGCGGGCGTGGCGGTTGAGTTCGCAGAACGCCGGCTGCCAGTTGACCGCGAGGATCGCCGCGCCTCCGGCGTCGCAGGTTGCCGTGATCCGACCGCAGGCGAGCGCGACCCAGCGCGCCGTCGGGTCGGCGCCGGCGATCCGCAGGCGGGCGTGGCTCGGGTTGCGGGCGCGGTTGATCCCTTCGAGCGGCCAGCGTTCACCCGGCGCGACCTCGACCGCGCCGGGGTTGCGCCCGCTGCGGAACGCGACCGGTGCCGGGCAGCGGCGGTCGACCGCAAAGCACCCATCTCGCCGCTCGAACGCCGCGGCCCCTGCCGCCCAGGCGACCAGCATCAGCGCCAGCGCCAGCGCGACCGGTGCGGTGCGGCGGTTCATAATGTTTAGGTTGACACCCCAATCTACGATTCGCCCGTAGATTGGGGTGTCAACCCCACCCATTCTTGCTTGACGGCGCTCTCGTTCGTCCCCCGACGTCTGCGGAGGTGGCCGTGAGGGCGGCCGCCACCGCGTACAGCCCGGCTCAAATCCTGACCTGGTCAGGATTTGAGCTGGAAAGCGGTACGCCAAGATGAAGAGCCCACCGCGGCGGGCCATTGGCAGCATGACGTTACTTCCGCCGCGGTGTACTAGCGCCCATCGTCGTCGTCCGGCGGGCACAGCCCGACCTCGTCGCCCGCCCGGGTCCGGCGGGTGACCCGATAGTCGGGGTGGACGGTCAGATACCCGTCGAGCACGGCGCCGGGCGCGACCCAGCAATGGCGCTCGCAGCCGAGGACCACACCGCGCGGCGAAGCCATGCACTCGATCGACAGCTGCAGCGTGACGTCGCGTACAATCAGGCCGCGCAGGTCGAGCCCGCGCAGGGTTTCGGTCTCGACGCAGCGCATGCCGCGGCCAACCACGATAAAGCAGACCGGCCGTTTCGACCGGTTCTCGACATCGACATAGCCGCCGGCCGGCGCCACCGCCGGCACGGCGGCCAGCGCGACACCGAAAACGGCGCCCAAAAGACCACGCACTGTCATCATGGACGATCGGTCTCCTCGTCAGCCGGCCGGCAGGTCGGCCGGTGGCCAGTCCCATCGCGGCAGGGTCGCAAGCACCATCGGGCCGAGCCGAACCGTGCCGGCACCGACCCGGATCGGCAGGCGCAGCACCGGCCCGTCCTCGTCCGCCGTCGGTCTCGAGAAGGCACGCACGATGCTGAGCGCGGTCTCCGCCTGGTTCGGCGCCAACAGACCGGCCTCGGCGAGCGCGTCGACCACCTGCTCACCCCCGCGCACCCGTGCCTCGAGCAGGCCCATCGGCTGAAGGTCGGCATCGAGGCTGAGCTCGCCCGACGCCGCAAGGTCGAGCGGTCCCCAGCGCAGGCTCAGCCGATCGACCACCAGGCGACCACCGGCCTCGACCCACGCGATCAGCGGCGCCGATCCGCCGAGTTGGGGCGGTGTGCCGGTCAGATGGGCTTCGACCACCGCCTCGGCGATCTCGGGGCCGAGCGCGCGCGCCCGTTCCGGCGGCACCATGACGGAGCGGACGGTGAGCGCGAGCGCAAGCCCGGTCTCCGCCACCGGCACCGGCACGGGCGG
>JANQHG010000090.1 GCA_028277115.1 Azospirillaceae bacterium | reverse complement strand
CAAGGTGGCCGCGCCAGCGGCCGGATGGGGGCCGACCGGCGACCCGGCAAGGCCGCCTCGCGACCGGGCGATGGCGGTTGCCAGGCGGCACCGCCGTATGCCCCCCTCTAACTCCCCCCACGTGCCGTGGGGGGAGGACTGTCCCCCGCCTTTCGGCGGGAATGCCACGCAGTTTCATCCAGGGCGGGTCGGCCGAAGGACGGTGGGAAACGATCTGGTCACCAACTGCAGGTGCGGGTAACCAGATTCATGATGGAATTGGGCTCGGCCGGTCACCGCGCGCCCGCGCGCTCAAGACGTCGGTAGACGTCGGTCGGACGAGAGCGGAAGCGTCCCGCGCACCCGGGGTCGGCGGGACGCCACTCCACCGTCGGGTCAGTGCACCGAGAGCGGTTCCATGTCGTGCTGGCGCACCGCGGCAAAGGCGGCCTCGCGCACCGGCACGATGGTCAAGGGGGTGCCGTCGGCGGCGTGGATCGCAAACCCGGTCATGCCGTTGACCGCGATCGGCTTGACATAGGCGACGACATCGACGCCGAACGCCGCGAAGTCCTTTTGCGACAGGGTCCGGCGGACGCTCGGGGACTGAATGTTCATATCGGTCACTCGCTGGTGTCGGTCCGCGGCGCCGCGGCGGCGCTGCGGTCGATCGCGGGCGCCCGCACGCCGGCGGCATCGGCGGGGGCAGGGTCGATCCTGATCTTGCGGACCTTGGGCTCCGGCAGGGGGCGCTTCAGATCGATGTGCAACAGCCCGTTGTCGATCGTGGCGCCGGTGACCTCGATGCCGTCGGCGAGCACGAAGCTGCGCTGGAACTGGCGCGCGGCAATGCCGCGGTGCAGGTAGACGCGCTCGGTGTCTTCCGCCTGTTTGCCCCGGATCACGAGTTGGGTATCCTCGATCGACACGGTCAAGTCCAGGGTGGTGAAGCCGGCGACCGCCAAGGTGATGCGCAGGCCGTCCTCGCCGATCTGCTCGATGTTGTAGGGCGGATAGCCCTCGGCCGAGGTCTTGGAAATCCGATCCAAGGTCCGTTCGAACTGGTCGAACCCAAGCAGCAATGGGTTGCTGAACAACGATAACCGACTGGACATCAAAGCCCCCCCCCCCTCGTTCGAGCGAGTTGCTGCGGGACCCGTGGTCCGGCGTCCCACCGCCGTCCGCCCGGTGCGCGCTGCCGCACCGACGGCCCGACACCGACTTCTGCGCGATCCCGACCGCGCGACCGCACGGACGGGTTTTGGCGTGGCCGCGGTCTCAGATGACTGCGGTCTCTCGTGACTGCGGTCTCGAACGATCGTCACTCGCGGTCGATCACGGACACGGTATCGATCGAAACAGACTGCCGGACAGCCCACAACGGCGCTATCTTTCGGTTAGGTGGGAGAGCGGCCGGGCCCCGTCAAGGCGACCGGCCGATCGCCCTACCCTTCCTCGTCGGCCGGCCACCGGCCGACCCTGGGCAGCATGGCGGCGCGATAGCCGATCAGGTTGCCGACGCTTTCGGCCTCGAAGACGGCGCGCGCGATCGCGCGCGCGACCGCGTCGGCAGCAAGGCAGCCGAGCGTGAGCACATGGGCCGGTCGCGGTTGGTCGAGCACGCGGCGGCCGGTGGCGAGCGCGAACACGATGTCGCCGTCGAACGGGGTATGCGCCGGACGGATCGCGCGCGCGATGCCGTCGTGGGCCATGGTCGCGATCCGCGTCAACTCTTCGCGGGTCAGCGCGGCGTCGGTCGCGACCACCGCGAGCGTGGTGTTGGTGCCCGGATCGACACCGAGCGGTTCGGCGCGCGTAAGGCCGAGGGTCGGCGGCGCCGGCGCGGTCGGCGGCCGCCCGGGCCCGAGCTCGCCGCCGAGTGCGAGCGCCCAGGCCCAGAACACCGCGGTGCCCGGCATCACCACCGAGCCGAACGGGTTGGCCGCGACCAGGGCGCCGACCATCGGCCCGTCGCCGAGCCGGGCCGAGACGCTGGCGACCCCGCCCTTGAGCGCGCCGGCACGCGCGCCGTAACCGGCGCCGGCACTGCCGAGCGCGTGGTCGGGTCCGGCAGCCTCGCAGGCGGCGTGACCAAGCGCGCGATAAGGCGGCCGGTCGCCCCACGCCTTGTCGCCGCCGTTGTCGAGGTCGAACAGAATGGCGGCCGGGACGATCGGAACCCGATGGCCGGCAGCCGGAAAGCCGCGGCCTTGGGCGGCGAGCCAGGCGACCGCACCCTCGGCTGCGGCGAGGCCGAACGCCGAGCCGCCGCTGAGCACGATCGCATCGACCGTGTCCACCAGACAGCCGGGCGAGAGCAGGTCGGTCTCGCGGCTGCCCGGACCGCCGCCGCGGACATCGACCGCAGCGACCGCCGCCGGGTCGGGCAGCACCACGGTGACACCGGTGCGCACCAGCATGTCGGCCGCCTGACCGACCGCGATCCCCTCCACGTCGGTGATCAGGTTGCGCGGACCCGGGCTGACCGTGTCATGACCGGTGAGCACCATGGCGGCCCGGTCAGATGCCTTCGGCCATGTCGTAGATGGCGTCGAGGTTGCCGAGCCGGATCTTGTTGCCCTCTTGCAGCGAGATCACGCCCGAGGTTTTCAGCTGGGTGAAGGTTCGGCTGACGGTTTCGGTGGTGAGCCCGAGATAGTCGGCGATGTCGGCGCGGCTCATCGGCACGAACACCGGGTTTTCCTTCTGGCCGCGGCGGCCGGCGCGCTGGGAGAGCATCATCAGGAAGGAGCAGATTTTCTCCTTCGCGGTCTTGCGGCCGAGCAGCAGCATCTGGTCCTGGGCGGCGGCCAGTTCGGTGGTCGCCATCGAGAACAGGCGGCGCTGGACCTTGGGGAAGGCGTCGAGCACGGCTTCCATCTTGCGCCGCGGGAACCGGCACAGGGCGGCGACGGTGACGGTCTCGGCGCTGTAGGCATACGTGTCGTCGAACGACAGCCCCAGGAAATCGCCGGAGCCGAGGAAGCCGGTGATCTGGCGCCGGCCATCGGGCAGCAGCTTGTAAAGTTTGACGGTGCCGGAGGTGACATTGTACATCGCCTCCGCGGCGTCGCCTTCGCTAAAGATGGTCTTGCCGGCCTCGACTCGGAGGGTTTGGGTGATCTCGGCGAGTGCCCGGACCTCGTCGTCCTCGAGGGCCGCGCACACGGTCAGCGGTCGCACCGAACAACTCCCGCACGGGGAGACGTCCGACGCGGGAGTGGGATCCCGGCCGCGTCCCGGCTCATCAGACGCCATCGTCTCCAGCCCTTTCCGTCCCCCTGGCATCGCGTCATCATGGACGCCTTTCGGGTCGGCTTGCAACCGATGCGGGGACTCCCATGCCTCAATCCCTGGCCAAACGGGTTAAGATTTCCTGACCGTGAGGCTTGGACACCATAGCTGGTCCACCGGGGTGCGGTAAAGGGGCATGGGCGCCGCAGGCGGCAAACGCCGTGAGCGGCCTGACGGCCGTGCGGGGGGCTCTGCCCCCTCGACCCCCGCAAGGGGGTTGCCCCCCTCGACCCCCGCAAGGGGGTTGCCCCCCTTGACCCCCGCAAGGGGGTTGCCCCCCTTGACCCCCACTGAAGGGGGCCAGGGGGCAACCCCTGGTCGGTGTGTGTGGGGGCCTGGCCTTGGGGGTGCAAGCCCCTATGCCCCCTGCACGGGCCCCATCGCCGCCCGATTGATCGCGCTGACCACGGCCTTCAACGACGCGGTCACGATGCTGGGATCGATCCCGACCCCAAAAGCGCTCTCTCCGGGCGCGATCTCGATCTCGATATAGGCGATGGCGGTCGCATCGGCACCGACCCCGATCGCGTGTTCGCGGTACTCGAGCAACCGCAGGCCGCTCATACCGTCGCGGATCAGCGCGTCGAAAAAGGCGTCGACCGGCCCGTTGCCGGCACCGGCGATCTCGCGCTCGCGGCCGTCGCGGCGGATGCGGGCGGTCATCTCGGTGCGGGCGGCGCCGCGGCGAACCGGGCGGCTGTCATGCTCGATCAGGGCGATCGTGCCGGCTGCGTCGAGATAGGTCTGATTGAACAGGCGCCACAAGGCGTCGGAGCCGACCTCCTTGCCGTCAGCGTCGGCGACCTTCTGGACGATCTGGCTGAACTCGATCTGCAACCGCCGCGGCAGGTCTAAGCCGTAATCATTTTGGAGGATGTAGGCGATTCCACCCTTGCCGGATTGGCTGTTGATCCGGATCACCGCCTCATAGGTGCGGCCGATGTCCTTGGGGTCGATCGGCAGGTAGGGGACCTCCCAGAAGCCGGCGTTGCTCTCGGCCTGGGCGGCGAAGCCTTTCTTGATCGCGTCCTGGTGCGACCCGGAAAAGGCGGTGAACACCAACCCGCCGGCGTAGGGGTGGCGCGGGTGGACCGGCAGTTGGGTGCAATGCTCGGCCACCCGGACCAGGGCGTTGATGTCGGAAACGTCCAACCCGGGCGCGACACCCTGGCTGTACATGTTCAGCGCCAACGTCACGACGTCGACGTTGCCGGTGCGCTCGCCGTTGCCGAACAGCGTACCCTCGACCCGCTCGGCGCCGGCCATCAACGCCAGTTCGGTCGCGGCGATGCCGCAGCCGCGGTCGTTGTGGGGATGGATGCTCAAAACGAACCTGTCGCGATCCCGGATGTTGGTCGAAAAGAACTCGATCTGGTCGGCGTAAACGTTGGGCGACGCCAGCTCGACGGTCGCCGGCAGGTTAAAGATCATCTTGGCGTCCGCGGTCGGCTGCCAGTCCTCCATCACCGCGGAACAGATATCGATCACGAAATCCAGCTCGGTGCCGGTGAAACTCTCGGGCGAGTATTGAAACACCACCTCGGTCTCGGGCACCCGCTGGCGGTGGGCACGCACCTGGCGGGTACCCTCCCGCGCGATCTCGATGATGCCCTGGCGGTCCTGGCGGAACACCAGGCGGCGCTGAACCTCCGAGGTCGAATTGTACAGGTGCACGATCGCACGCCGCGCCCCGGCGATCGCGTCGAAGGTTCGCGAGATCAGGGCGTCGCGCGCCTGGGTCAAAACCTGGATGGTGACGTCGTCGGGAATCCGGCCACTGTCGATGATCATGCGCACGAAGTCGAAATCGGTCTGGGACGCAGCGGGAAAGCCGACCTCGATCTCTTTGAAGCCCATCGCGACCAGGGTGTCCCACATCCGCAGCTTGCGCTCCGGTCCCATGGGTTCGATCAACGCCTGGTTGCCGTCGCGCAGATCGACGCTGCACCAGACCGGCGCGCGTTCGATCGTCCGGTTCGGCCATTGGCGGTTGGGCAGGTCGATCGGCTGGAACGGCCGATACTTGGTGCTCGGGGTCTTGATCATGAGAAACCTCGCGTCAGGTCCGCGGCCGCGTCGAGGCGGCGGCCCCGGATCGTCCGCGTCGGGCGGCGCGGTCGATCCGGGCGGTGGTGTCCGGAGTGTCACGAAGGGGGTCCGTGGTCACGGACCGGCGCGGCCGCCGATGCGCCCGCCCCAGCCGGGGCCGAGCGGTCAGCGACCGGTGGTAAGTCGCCGGCCGGCGGATCGAAGACCGGGAACGGGGCTGGAGATCATGGCGATGGCTCAGACGTTCAAAAAAACGACGCAACGACAAAGGATCCGAACCAAAGCTCGGGCCCTTGGCTGCGCTCCCGAAACTACGGGAGCGCGCGAATAAGTCGCAGGCCGTCGGCGCGGCGCAGAGGTCGGAACGTCGAGCACATCATGCCCCCTACATATCGGCCCGGCCGAACGCGGTCAAGGGGGGCTGGGCGAGAATTTAAAACGGTTCCAAACACCGTCGCGGTCGGGCCCCATCGGCGACCCGCGCGACCAACCACGCAAGGCACTGCCCCAAGGTCGCGAGATCCTCGAGATCGTAGGTGCCCTCACGTTCGCCGCAGACGATTTCGAACCCGGCCGCGCGCGCTGCGCCAGCGGGGCCGGCGCGCGCTCGACATCCAAAGGAAAGAACCCGACAACGCCGTAAGCTTTACAGGTTTGCTACTTCCTGTTACCAATGATGATTGCTTTGGGATGGAATACCTCCGGACCGCCAAGATAGACCTTCACTTGTTTCTCCATCAGGCAGGCTCAATTCACACGCACGAGAAACCAGGAGACCCAGGGGCGGCCGGGCTGCGCGGTCGGGTCAGCGCGACCAGCCGCGTGACCAGCCGGCGGGTGCGATAGCCGCCGAGCATCAGCCGCGTCACGTCGCGCGCGAGATAGCGGCGGTCGGTGCGCGCGCGTTCCACTTGGTTCCGCTGGACGGGGAGGCTGTCGGCATTGAGCGCACTTTCGACCGATTGCCGGGCAGCGAGCCACCTCCGGTTGCTGTCGCCAAGCGGCGCCAAGGGGTGCGTCCCGCGCATCCGGGGGTCAGCCAGCGAGCGCGACCGTGAGCGCCAGCGCCATCGCGACCAACAGGCACCGGCGCGCGAGCGCGAGCGCGCGGCCAAGGTCGGCGGCGTCGGCGCTGCGCCGGCCGCGGCCGATCCAGGGGTCATCGACCCGGTGGTCGGGGTAGACCCGGGGGCCGGCCAGGGCAAGGCCAAGCCCGCCGGCGAACGCCGCCTCGGGCCAGCCGGCGTTGGGCGAGCGGTGGTGCCGGGCGTCGCGCCACATCGTGGTCCAGGCGGCACGCGCCGCGGCGGTGCCGTCGGGCAGGCTGGCCGCGACCGCGATCAGACCGGTCAGACGCGCCGCCGGCAGATTGACCAGATCGTCGAGCCGCGCCGCCGCCCAGCCGAACGCCGCATGGCGCGCGGTCCGGTGGCCGATCATGCTGTCGGCCGTGTTGATCGCCTTGTAGACGCAGATGCCCGGCAGCCCGCCGATCACCAACCACAGCGCCGGCGCGACCACACCGTCGGACAGATTCTCGGCCAGGCTTTCGATCGCCGCGCGCGCGATCCCGGCCGCATCCAGCCGGGTCGGATCCCGCCCGACGATCAAAGCGACCGCGCGCCGCGCCGCGGTCAGGTCGGCGGTGTCGGCCGCCCCGCCGGCCGGCAGGGCGCGCGCGACCGCAGCGACATGGTCCAGCAGACTTTTCTGGGCAAGCAGGGTCGCCGCCAGCCCGGCCTCGAGGAGCCAGCCGCCCGGGATCTCGGCACTGGCCGCGGCCAACGCGACCCCGGCGCCGCCGGCGACCGCAACCACCACCGCGACCGCCCCGGCCCCGGCGGCGCGGCGAGCCCACCCAGGCCACGCCGGCCGATTGCCCCGGCGGTCGAGCAGGTCGATCAACGCCCCGATCCAAACCACCGGGTGGCCGATCCGGCGCACCACCGGGTCGGGAAAGCCGACCACGCGGTCGAGCGCGAGCGCGACCACCGGCACTAGGCTGTCGAGTGAGACCACCAACCCCATGTCGCTTGCCGGGCCCAACGCGCCCGTCCACCGGTCACCCGCGGCTGTGCGCCGCGTCGGGCGGGCCGGTGGCGCCGCGGCGGCCCGCGTCCTGGAAGAGTAGGATAAAGGCAAAGATAGGCCAAAGACGATGACCGGCGCCAACACTGCTTCGGCTGCGCCAGCGGATCCGGACAGGCCGACATGCGAGGTGCACCACGGCGGCGACCTCGCAGCGGCGGCGCGCCGGTTCGGAGAGCCGGCGGCCGGCTGGCTCGACCTCAGCACCGGGATCAACCCGTGGCCCTATCCGGTGCCGCCGCTGCCCGCCGCCGCCTGGACCCGGCTGCCGGAGCCGGCGGCGGTCGCCGCGCTGGAGGCCGTGGCCGCGGCGTGTTTCGGCGTGCCGACCCCGGCGGCAGTGGTCGCGGCCCCGGGCTCGCAGGCGGTGATCCAGTGGCTGCCGCACCTGCGCCGGCCGGGCACGGTCGCGGTGGTCGGCCCGACCTATGGCGAGCATGCCGCGAGTTGGCGGCGCGCCGGCCACGCGGTCGCAGAGGTCTCGGGCGATGACTTGGGTACGTTCGATACCGCCGACGTGGTGGTGGTGACCACCCCGAACAACCCGGACGGCCGCTGCCGATCGGCAGCGGCGCTCCGCCGGCTGGCCGACCGCCTGGCCGCGCGCGGCGCCTGGCTGGTGGTCGACGAGGCGTTCGCCGACGTCGTGCCCGCTGTCTCGGTCGCGGCCGCGGCCGCGGCCCACCCGACGCTGGTGGTGATCCGGTCGTTCGGCAAGTTCTTCGGCCTCGCCGGGCTCCGGCTCGGCTTTGCGGTGGCGGCGCCCGCCACTGTCGCGGGCGCACTGCGCCGGGCGCTCGGGCCGTGGGCGGTTGGCGGCGCCGCGGTCGCGCTCGCGCCCGCGGCGCTCGCCGACACCGCCTGGATCGGGCGGACCCGGGCCCGGCTGGCGGCGGCGGCGCGACGGCTCGATGCCCTGCTCGAAGCTTACGAGCTCACCCCGGTCGGCGGCACCAGCCTGTTCCGCCTCGCGCACAG
>JANQHG010000255.1 GCA_028277115.1 Azospirillaceae bacterium | reverse complement strand
CGACCAGCGCCTCGGTCGGCGTGAACGGCAGCTCGAACCAAAAGCACGATCCGCGGCCACAAGTGCTGGTGACCCCGATCCGGCCGCCCATCAGCTCGACCAGGGCGCGGCAGATCGAAAGACCCAAGCCAGTGCCGCCAAAGCGCCGCGCGGTCGACCCGTCGGCCTGGACGAACGGCCGGAACAACTGGGCGAGTTGCGTCTCGGTCAGACCGATCCCGGTGTCCTCGACCGCGAACCGGCACCAGACCGCGTCGGCCGGCGCCGGCATCCCCTCGGGTGCCGCCTTGGGCGCCGGGTCGGCGAGGGGGGGCTCGGCGGCGGTGACCCGGATAACCACATGGCCGGCTTCGGTGAACTTGATCGCATTGCCGGCGAGGTTGAGCAGCACCTGCTTCAACCGGGTCGGGTCGCCCAGCACCCACGCAGGCACCCCCGCACCGAGGTCGATCGCGAGCTCGAGCTCCCGTTCCTCGGCGCGCAGACCGAGCAGGTCGCCGACGCCGTCCACCGTGTCGTGAAGCGCCATCGGGATCCATTCGACCGCGAGCTTGCCGGCCTCGATCTTGGAGACGTCGAGGATGTCGTTGATCACGCCGAGCAGGCCGTTGGCCGACTGCTGGATGACCGACAGCATGGTGCGCTGGTCGGGGGTGAGCGCGGTCTGCTCGAGCAGCATCGCCATCGACAACACGCCGTTCATCGGCGTGCGGATCTCATGGCTCATGGTGGCGAGGAAGGCGGCCTTGGCCTCGGCGGCCGCTTCGGCCTCGGCGCGGGCGCCTTCGAGCTCGGCGTTTTGGCGCGCCACCACCTTGTTGGCGTCGCGCAGGCGCGCCTCGTTACGGTCGCTGATCGACACCAGGCGCTGGGCGACGTTGAGCAACCGCTCGAACCCCTCGGCCAGGGTCGCGACCTCGTCGACCGGCACGGCGCCGGTCGGCCCGGCCGCCGCAACCGCGGCGGTCGCCCGGGCGTGGAGTTTGCGTTCCTTGGAGAACAGAGTGCCTGTCATGACCCCTGATCGCAATTCCGAACCACTCGGCCCGACGATACGCCGATCATGGCGCAAACCCGGTGCGAAAAAAACGGGGCCATCCGAAACCCCAACCCCGACCGGACCGGCCCACCAACCCGGCAACGGAATCGCCCGCGGGTCGCAGCACGCAAGGCCCCGAGCCCTGGGATGCCGTCCGAGGATGCCGGCACGATCGAACCTTGCCGGCCCGTTCGGCAACGGATGCAAAATGCCGAGCGATTAACCAAACCGCAACCGGCTTGCCGCGCAAGGGTAATCGAGACCCCAGCAACCACCGTCAACCGCCATCTTGAGCAACCGCGCGGCTTCGGGTCGGTCCCGTGCTTCGGCGATCGCCGGTGTCGCCGCCCTTCGCCTTGACCCGGCGCGCAAGACCGGTTACCGGGCGGGCGATCCCCTCTTCGCAAGAGCGACCCTGCGCATGACCGACACCCCCCCGCAGACCGCCGACACCCGGGCGGCACCGCGGCTTTCGATCATCGACAGCCTGCGCGGCCTCGCGGTGGTCGCGATGGTCGCCTATCACCTCGCCTGGGACGCGACGTACTTCGGCTTCGTCGATCTCGCGCTGCTCGACAGCCCTTGGTGGCTTGCCGCGCGCACCGGCATTCTCACCACCTTCCTGGTCGTGGCCGGGGTCAGTCTGGTGCTCGCCGTGCGCCGGGGCACCAGCCTCGTGCGGATGGCGCGGCGGGTCGCGGTGATCGCCGCCGCCGCGGCCGCGATCACCGTGGTGTCGTTCCAGATCTTCCCGGCATCGCCGATCCTGTTCGGCGTGCTCCACCACATCGCGGTCGCAAGCGTGCTGGCGCTGCCGGCCGTGCGGCTGCCGGCCGCGGCAACCGCGGCGCTCGCGGTGATCTGCCTGATCGTCCCGCAGATCCTGATCGACCCGGTGTTCGACCACCCGTGGCTGGTCTGGCTCGGCTTGGTCACGGTGCTGCCCAGCGCCAACGACTACGTCCCGTTGTTGCCGTGGTTCGGGGTGGTGTTGGCCGGGGTCGCGCTCGGCCGGCTGTTGGTCGATCGCGGCGCCCTGCCCGCGGCGGCCGCCGGCCGCGGCGGCGGGCTCGCCCGGCTCGGCCGCCACAGCCTGGTGATCTATCTCGTTCATCAGCCGATCTTGTTCGCGCTGTTGTTCGCGGTCGCCGCGGCGACCGACACCCCGGTGCGCGGCGCCCTGCCCGCGCCGCGGTCGGTGCCGTCGGCCGATCTGCCGGATGCCGCGGACGCCCCGGCCGGCCGCACCGGCCGTGACCAGACGGCGCGCTTTCTCGGCAGCTGCCAGGTCAGCTGCGAGCGCGAGGGCGGCGGCCCGAGCGCATGTGCCGGCTATTGCCGCTGCCTGGCCGACACGCTGAAGGCGGAAGACCTGTGGGTCGGCTTCCTCAACGACGTCCTGCCGCCGGCGCAGCAGCCGCGGGTCGACGAAATCATCCGGGCCTGCGTGCTCGCCCAGGTCCACAAGGCATCGCCCACGCCGACCCCGGCACCCGAAATCTAGCCCAACCGATCCGGCCCGAAAGGGAACGCTCATGCCGCACCTACCCTGCCACGCCCGCCTGGTCGCCGCGGTCACGGTCACCGTCATGCTCGCGCTCCCGGCAGCCGCCGAACCGGTCCTGCGCCGCGGCAACGACGGTGAGGCCGAGTCGCTCGACCCGCACAAGGTTGCCGGCGCCTGGGAGGATCGGATCATTGGCGATCTGTTCGAAGGGCTGTTGGCCGACGACCCGGCGGCGCGGCCCATCCCGGGCCAGGCCTCGTCGTGGACGGTGTCGGACGACGGCCTGGTTTACACCTTCACGTTGCGCCCCGACGCGCGCTGGTCGGACGGCCGCCCGGTCACCGCCGGCGATTTCGTCTATGCGTTCCGCCGCCTGCTCGCGCCCGCGACCGCGGCCAAATACGCCTCGCTGCTCTTCACCATCGCTGGCGCCGAGGCCTTTAACAGCGGCACCGTGACCGATCCCGAGGCGGTCGCGGCCCGGGCCCGGGGCCCCCGGACGCTCGAGGTCCGGCTCGCCCATCCCGCGCCCTATTTCCTCGACCAGCTGACCCATATGACCGCCTATCCGGTGCCGCGCCACGTCGTCGATGCCCATGGCGACGACTGGACCAAGCCCGGCAACATCGTCACCAACGGCCCCTACCGCCTGGTCGATTGGCAGCCGCAGCGCGCGGTCACGCTCACCCGCAACGACGCCCACTACGCCGCCGCCGAGGTCGCGATCGCCACTGTGGTCTATCTGCCGATCGAGGACCGGACCGAGGCGCTGAAACGGTTTCGCGCCGACGAGATCGACACCTATCCGCAGTTCCCGGCACGCCAATACCGCTGGCTGCGCGCCAACCTGCCGGACGAGACCCGGGTCGCGCCCTATCTCGGCATCTATTACTACCCGATCAACATCCACCGGCCGCCGTTCGACCGACGCGAGGTCCGCCGGGCGCTCGCGCTCGCGATCGATCGGGAGATCATCACCGAGCGGATCACCGGGGTCGGTGAGGTGCCGGCGACCAGCTTCGTGCCGCCCGGAACCTTGAACTACCGGCCGGCGTTCGAACCGGCGCTCGGCTGGCCGGCCGAGCGCCGGCTTGCCAAGGCGCGCCGCCTGCTCGCCGCCGCCGGCTATGGCCCCGAGACCCCCTTGCGGTTCGTACTGCGCTACAACACGAGCGAGAACCATCGCCAGGTCGCAATCGCAATCGCCGCGATGTGGAAGCAGGCGCTCGGGGTCGAGGTCGAGCTGTTCAACAGCGAGGTCACCGTCCATTACAACGCACTGCAACACCAGGACTTCGAGGTCGCCCGCGCCGCCTGGATCGCCGACTATAACGACGCCCAGAATTTCCTGTTCCTGGCCGAAAGCAGCTCGGGCAAACTCAACTACCCGCGCTATGCCAACCCGGACTATGACCGGCTGATGGACCAGGCGGCGCTGACCCAAGACCCGGCCGCGCGCGGCGAGCTGTTGCATCAAGCCGAAGCGATCTTGATGCACGACATGCCCTATATCCCGATCTATTACTATGTGTCGCGCAATCTGGTCTCGACCCGGATCAAGGGCTGGGTCGACAACATCGAGGACCGCCACCGCTCGCGCTGGCTCAGCCTCGAGTGACCGGGTGGCCATGATCGGCTATGCGGTGCGGCGGCTGATCGTCGCGATCCCGACCTTGTTGATCATCATCGCGCTGGCATTTTTCATGATGCGGATCGCGCCCGGCGGGCCGTTCGACCAGGAGCGGTCGCTGCCGGCGCAGATCGAACAGAACCTGCGCGCCGCCTATCACCTCGACGAGCCGGTGTGGCAGCAGTTCGGGCGCTATCTCGGCGGGCTGTTGCGGGGCGATTTCGGGCCGTCGTTCAAATACCGCGACTTTTCGGTGACCGAGCTGATCGCGGCCGGGTTTCCGGTGTCGCTCCAGATCGGTGCGGCCGCGATCCTGTTCGCGGTGCTGGTCGGCGGCGGGCTCGGCGCGCTCGCGGCAGTGCACCAGAACCGCACGCCCGACCATGCCGCGATGGCGGTCGCGACGGTCGGCCTGGCGCTGCCCAACTTCGTGGTCGCGCCGCTGTTGACCCTGTGCCTTGGGGTTTATCTCGACCTCTTGCCGGTCGGCGGTTGGGGCAGCCCGGCCCAGGCGGTCCTGCCGATCGCGACGCTCGCGCTGCCGCAGATCGCGACGATCGCGCGGCTCGCCCGCGCCGGGCTGGTCGAGGTGTTGCGCGCCGACTACATCCGCACCGCGCGCGCCAAGGGGCTGCCGGGGTGGCGGGTGCTCGCCCGCCACGCACTCTACCCGGCGGTGGTGCCGGTGGTGTCGTATCTGGGGCCGGCGATCGCGGCGGTGATCACCGGCTCGGTGGTGGTCGAGACGATCTTCGGTATCCCCGGGGTCGGGCGTTACTTCGTCCAGGGCGCGCTCAACCGCGACTACACGCTGGTGATGGGTGTGGTCGTGCTCTATGCCGGGCTGATCATCGCGCTCAACCTGGTCGTCGATCTGGTCTACGGCTGGCTCGATCCGCGGGTGCGCTATGACTGAGGCTGACGCGCGCCCGGCGTTGCCCGCGGCACCGGCCGGGCGCAGCCTGCTCGCGACCGCGTGGCGGCGGCTCGCGCGCAACCGCGCCGCGGTCGCCGCGCTTGGGACGCTCGCGGTGATCGCCACTGCGTGCGTGGTCGGACCGCTGGTCTCGCCCTATCGGATCGACCAGGTGTTCTGGGACCGAATCGGCTTCGACAACGCGCCGAGCGCCGCGCACTGGTTCGGCAACGACCCGAACGGCCGCGATCTGATGGTGCGGGTGTTGTTCGGCGGCCAGATCTCGTTGATGGTCGGCTTGACCGCAACCTTGGTCGCGCTGGTGATCGGGGTCGGCTACGGCGCGACCGCCGGTTTCCTCGGCGGCCGGGTCGACAGCGTGATGATGCGAACCGTCGACATCCTCTATTCGCTGCCGTTTACCTTTTTCGTGATTTTGTTGATGGTCTATTTCGGGCGCAATATCATCTTGATCTTCGTTGCGATCGGCGCGGTCGAGTGGCTGGACATGGCACGGATCGTCCGCGGCCAGACCCTGTCGATCAAGCGCCGCGACTTCATCGAGGCGGCGCGGGCGGCCGGCGCCACCACCGGCGCGATCATCCGCCGCCATGTCATCCCGAACAGCCTCGGCCCGGTGATCGTCTACATGACCTTGACCGTGCCGCGGGTGATCTTGCTCGAGTCCTTCCTGAGCTTCCTCGGCCTCGGGGTCCAGGAGCCGATGACCAGTTGGGGGGGGTTGATCGCCGAGGGCGCGCGCGAGATGGAGACCGCGCCGTGGCTGTTGGTCTGGCCGGCGGCGTTCTTGTCGACCACGCTGTTTGCGCTCAACTTCCTCGGCGACGGCATCCGCGACGCCCTCGACCCGCGGGACCGCTGAACGATGACCCCGACCACGCCGCCGCTGCTCGCGGTCGAGGGCCTGTCGGTCACTTTCGACACCCCCGACGGCACGGTCGCGGCCGTCCAGAACATCGACCTCGCGGTCGCGCCCGGCGAATGCGTCGGCATCGTCGGCGAGTCTGGCTCGGGCAAAAGCCAGCTGGTGTTGGCGATCCTGGGCCTGCTCGCCGCCAACGGCCGGGCAACCGGCCGGGTGCGCTTTCGCGGCACCGAGCTTTTCGGTGCCCGGCGGGTGCAGCTGGCCCGCCTGCGCGGCCGCGCCCTGTCGATCGTGTTCCAGGACCCGATGACCGCGCTCAACCCGTATCTGACGATCGGGACCCAAATGACCGAGGGGCTCGGCCACCACCTCGGCCTGACCGGCGCGGCGGCGCGGGCGCGCGCGGTCGAGATGCTGGCACGCGTGCAGATCCCCGACGCGGCGGCGCGCCTCAAATCCTACCCGCACGAGCTTTCGGGCGGCATGCGCCAGCGGGTGATGATCGCGACCGCGCTGTTGTGCCGTCCGGCCTTGGTGTTTGCCGACGAACCGACCACCGCGCTCGACGTCACGGTGCAGGCGCAGATCCTGGCGCTGCTCGCTGATCTCCGCCGCACCGACCAGATGGGCCTGGTCTTGATCACCCACGACCTCGGCGTGATTGCAGGCCTTGCAGACCGGGTGGTCGTGATGTACGCGGGCCGGATCGTCGAGGCGGCGCCGGCCGAGGCGCTGTTCGCGGCACCGCGCCACCCCTACACCCGGGCCTTGCTCGAGAGCCTGCCGCGGCTCGACGGCCCGGCGGACCGCCCGCTGCCGGCGATTCCGGGCCAACCGCCCGACCTTCGCCACCTGCCCCGGGGATGCGCCTTCCGCCCGCGCTGCCCGCTCGCGGTCGACCGCTGCGCCGCCGAGCGCCCGCGGCTGCGCCCGGCCGGCGGCCCGACCCGCTCCACTGCCTGCCACCTCGACCTCGACCTCGACCTCGACGGTGACGGCGGCGGCGACGGCGCCATCGGGAGCGAGGCCGCGCCATGACCGCAGCCCCCCCACCGGCAGCCCCCCTACTGACGGTCGAGGACCTCGGCGTCACCTTCCGGGTCGGCCGTGGCCTGTTCCGCCGCCCAGCCCGTCTGGACGCGGTCGCGGGCGTCTCGTTCACCATCGCGGCGGGCGAGACGCTCGGCGTGGTCGGCGAGTCCGGCTGCGGCAAGTCGACCCTGGGCCGCGCGGTGCTCCGCCTGATCCGCCCGAGCCGCGGCCGTGTGCTGTGGCGCGGCGAAGACCTCGCCGGTCTCGACGCCGAGGCGATGCGCCAACGCCGCCGCGCGCTCCAGATCGTGTTCCAGGACCCGCAGGGCGCGCTCGACCCGCGCATGACCTTGGGCGCGACCATCGCGGAACCGCTGTTGACCTTTGCCCCCGAGCTCGACGCCCCGGCCCGCGCGGCCGAGGTCCGCGCGATCATGGCGCGGGTCGGGCTGGCGCCCGAGCTGATCAACCGCTACCCGCACGAGATTTCGGGCGGCCAGGCCCAGCGCGTCGGGATCGCGCGCGCGATCGTCACCAAGCCGGACCTGGTCGTGTGCGACGAGCCGGTGTCGGCGCTCGACGTCTCGATCCAGGCGCAGATCATCAACCTGTTGCGCGACTTACAACAGAGCCTCGGGCTTGCCCTGTTGTTCATTTCCCACGACCTCGGCGTGGTCCGCCACGTCAGCCACCGGGTCCTGGTGCTCTACCTCGGCCA
This sequence comes from Azospirillaceae bacterium, assembly GCA_028277115.1. Classification (GTDB taxonomy): domain Bacteria; phylum Pseudomonadota; class Alphaproteobacteria; order Azospirillales; family Azospirillaceae; genus JANQHG01. The sequence continues at coordinate 1,318 of JANQHG010000255.1, read as the reverse complement.
CCCGATGGAGCTGGCGCCGCGCGACGCCCTGTTCGCAACACCGCGCCACCCCTACACCCGGGCGCTGATCTCGGCGGTCCCGCTGCCCGACCCGGCGCGCGAACGCCGCCGCGCCCGCGTCCTCTTGACCGGCGACCCGCCGTCGCCGCTCGCCCCGCAGAGCGGCTGCGTCTTTCGCACCCGGTGCCCGCAGGCAACGGAGCGGTGCGCGGCGGAGACGCCGGGGGTCGAGGAGGTCGCGGCGGGGCATTGGGTGGCATGTCACTATGTCTAATACCAACCGCCCTACGCGGTGACCGGTTTGGCCCAGTCTCGGCTCGCGATAGAGGCGATCCTGGCAGGGGTAGCCATCAACGCGTTCCAGGCCTGTTGACAGCGGTCGAGGATGGACTCGTACGTGTCGTAGACGGTTATCGCGAGGTGGTTCTTTTTCAGGTACTCCCAGATGTTCTCCACGGGGTTCAATTCCGGGGAGTACGCCGGCTGCGGCAGTAAAGATATATTAACTGGCACGTCGAGAGCTGAAGAGCTGTGCCATCCGGCGCGATCGGCCACGACAACAGCATGTGCCCCCTCCGAAACCTGCTTGCTGATCTCCTGAAGGTGAAGATTCATTGCGTGCGTGTTAACATATGGCAGAGTAAGTGCAGCCCCTATTCCTCTTTCTGGGCAGACTGCACCGAATATATATGCCTATTTTTATCTTTGATCTCTGGAGGCACGAGGTCGAGATCCGCGAGGTACCCAAATATATGTCAAACTACTTTGTTGGCCTATTCTCGATTCATCTTGAAACCAAATCTCAATCGGCTTGCTTTTCGCCTCTTCCGGAAGGACACTATTCACGTGGCCGTGGAATCTTTTTTTAAACTCATCTTGCTCGTCGGGGTTTGATTTCGGATGTTGAGGCCTGACCGATATCCGTGAGAATCCGGGTCTCTTAAGTATTTTTCCCACAGTACGCTCGTGAACATCAATAGAAAAACGCTCCTTTAAAATTCTCCGCAAATCAACGCACCGCCAACAGGCAACTCCGTGCACTTCATAGTCAGGACCGGCAATGACGATATCACAAAATTACTTCTCCTGTTCGGCGGTTAGTTTTCGTTTTGGACGCCCGGGATTAGGTCGATCGTAAAGTCCATCGATCCCCTTCTCATTGAAGCGATGAACCCAGTCTCGCAGCGTTTGCCGATCCATCCCGCATTGGCGCGCAGCGTCGGCTCGCGAGACCCCTTCAATGACCAAAGCGATCGCAAGCATACGCCGAGACGCTACCTGTGTACGTGCACGCGACGCCTCTTGTCGCAGGTCTTCC
>JANQHG010000231.1 GCA_028277115.1 Azospirillaceae bacterium | reverse complement strand
CTTATTATCCGTTTTGAAGAGCTTGTGAACGAATTGAAGTCATTCACGGCAACATTTTGTGTGATATAGGTCATTAAAAATGAGGGGATGCATGAGGGTTGATCCGCGGCTTCGGCCGCGGCTTTATTGAGACGGATCGGCACCGCCTCAAAGAGGCAATACCGATCCGCGTTGATCCGCGGCCGCGGCATTCCCGTCATGGCTCTTGAGGAAACCGAGCCGACAGCTCTCCGGCGGAAGGTTCCGCCTCGTCCTGCCTTTCCCGTGTGGATCAGGTCCCGAACCGCGTGGGAGGCATCCGCCATCCGGTCAGAGCGTTCGCCCGAGAGGAGTTTCGCGCGTCAGGTCAGGACCGGGACATCCCTGTGCCGGTCGGCGTGCCGGTCAGCACAAGGCCGATGGTCACGCGGGGCAAACCGTCTTCATTGGCTCAACTGGATCGGACCGGCGGGATGCGGCAGCGCACCGGAGCCGGTTGCCGTGGCGGGTCGAGATCAGCCGGCCGGCGGCTGCCAGGGGGGATCGGTGAACAGGGTGTCGAGGAGCGCCGTCAGATATGCCTCGAGCGTGGTCGGAGAGCGTAGCGCCTCGACGAGCTCCGGGTGGCGCACCGGCGTTCCGTGGGCAAGCGCGTTGCGCAGCCAGATCAGCTTTCGGAGCGCGTCGGCGGTCGCCGCCTCTTGATCGGCGTCTCCTTCGGTCAGGCTGAACGCGTCGGCGGCGGCGCGCGGGTCGAACGCGTTCAGCGCCTGTGTTCGGTGGCGGTAGTTCATCGGGTCCAGCGAGCTGCCGTGACGCTGGTTGTGGGCCTGGACCAGACCGGTGACATAGCCCTCGTACCCAGCCAAGGCCGCGCGCAGGAAATCCTGATGGGCAAGATAGGCGCGCGCCCGCGCGCGTTGGCGGTCGACCAGGCGCAACTCGCTGCCCGCCCACGCCAGGTGCCGGCGCAGATCCTGCTCGAACAGACCGCTGATCCCGGTCAAGGGCGCCGGCAGCCCGTCGAGAAAGGCGCGCGCCGGACCATGGGCCCGGCTGATCTGGTTCACCCGGTCGTAATGACCCGCCTCGACCAGGCAGCCCAGCACCGACCGGTCGACCTGGTCCTGTTCCAAAACCGCGCGAAACACCCGGACGTCGCCGGTGCGGTCATAACAGGCCAACGCGGTCACCCAATCGGCAATCCCGAGCAGCTCCTTCAAATCGAATACCGGTGTCGCCCCCGACCGGCGCAACTCGTGGGCGCCGTACCACACGCCGCCGATGCGCGCCGTCCGGCTCTGCTGCACCACCATGGCGCTCAACAGACCGAGCACGGGCAAATGGCGCAGACCATGGGTCAAATCGAACGACACCCGCGACCCGTCGGCCACCTCGCGATCGATCAGGCGAAGGGTTTGGACCATCTCGGCCTTGCTCCGGCCGTAGGGGATCAGTCGGGCGCGGCACTCAAGGCCATAACCCTCGGTCATCGCGGTCGCCAACGGGTCGAGCATGTCTTGGGTGACGGCATCCTGGGCCGCCGCGAACAGCTGCTCGGCCCGTGCGACCAGCGCGTCGGTGTCGCCCCGGTCCGCAAGATCCAGCGCCAGGGCATCCCAGCTGCTGCCGGTGGTGCCCATCATCACCAGTCGGGTCGGTGCCGCAGATCCTTCCCGGCGTGTGCGCAAATATTGCAGCAAGGCGAGACCGAACAGCTGGTGCTCCACCCGGTGGCCGTCCGGAAACTCGTACACCGTCGTGTCATACCGGCGCGGGCCGGTCTCTTCGGAAGACAACAGTCGGCCACGGCCGATAATGGTGAACAGCGTATGGGCGGTGGTCTTCATTGCCATGGTCGTTCGTCCGGTCGAGTATCGGCTTGGTCAGACGCTCCGGAAATTCTCGGGCTCGATCACGGCTTCCTCGCCGTCCAACTCGTAACGCACGCGGTATCGGCGGCCCTCAGGGCGGACAAAGACGACGGTTTCGCCATCCTCGACATGGTAGCCGCGGGTGCCGGGCGCCGGGGCACCGGTCTTGTCTCCGGCGCCCGCCTGCCGGGCCGCCGCCTGCGGCCGGTCCGGGGGGTACGGCGCCAGGATCAGGCGAACCATGGTGTTCTTGATTTTCTGAAACGCGCGCGGCTCGCGCATATAGTCCAACAGCCCCTGCGCGGCCACCCGGTCGCCGATCTGCGGATCCGCCATCGCCAGGACCGCCCGCACCTGGTCGCTGTCGCGCCACGGGGTTTTGATCCCGAGCTCGGCCAACGCGTCGGCCATGTACCCCTCGAACGCGTCGCGACAGCGCGCGAGAAAGGCCAGCGCGTCCGCGCCCTCGTGAACGTCCCCCAGGTTTTCCTCGAGCCTGGCGGGCCCGAGAACCGCCCCGTCCGGCCCGTCCGATGCCGGTGCCAGCGTGATCCGGACGGCGCCATAGCCATAGGGCTTGGCCATACCCAGCGCATGGCACAAGCGCGCGTCGCCGCCGAAGGTCAGCGCCCACACGATCGCGCCCAGCTCGCAACGGCGCAGATTGTGAAAATCGACCGACGCGTCGAAACAGGTGCCGCCGCCGACCGGCGTGAACCGGGTCGTCACCTTTTGATTGGGTTTGTCTTCGCCGAGCGCGTCGCGGAACACGGGCGGCGGGGCCGACTCCCGCACCGTGCTGGTAACCGGATAGCGCTTCCAGCCGCGCAGCACCGCCGGCGGGTCGTCACCATCGGTCTCGGCGGCGCGGTCGTCGGCGGCCGGCGACATGTACGTGCTGTAGCGGGCATAGGGCGGCGTCTTGCCGGTCTCCGTCCGGTAGGTCGCCTTGCGCACCCGGGGCGGCCAGCTGTCCGGTTCGACCTCGGGCTGGCGCAGATACGCCGGATAGAAGCCGGGCTTGGGCCCGAGCAGGAGCACCGTGCGCTCGACCTCGTCCGCGGCCGCGCCGCGGACCGTGCGCCGACCATGGCCGAAGCGAACCCGGCCCTTGAGCCCGGCGGCGCCCGAACTCGGGGCGGTGCCGAAAATGGTCCCGGCAAAGTCCGGGGCCCGGTCTGCGTCGGCTCCGGACCGTTGATCCGGACGCAACGCCTGAGCGGCCGCGCCATGGGTGGTGGTCGGACAGGCCAGCCGGAACATCATCGCCAGGCCGAGCGCCCGCACGGTGCCGGGCTCTCCGGGCGTTTCCAAATAAAACACCGGGATTCGGCCGTCGAACTGATCAATCCGCCGGGGCTGTGTCTCGGTCTTGTACAGCTTGGGCCGGAAGAAGGCCCATTCCCGATTGGGCGATCCGGTGACCGGGTCGCGGTGCCCCCATTCGAACGCCTCGCGCACGTCCTCGGGAACCGGGATCACCGATCCATCAGGCTCTTCGAAGACGAAATCGGTCGCCTTGGCCGGTGCCGTGCGCGACGCTTTGCTGCGGTCTTGGGGCTGGCCGGTGAACACGACGGCGCCGGCGATCGTGCCGGCGGCCTTCAAAGACGGGACGCCGATCTTGGTGACCCGGCGCAGATGACGTCCTTTCGCGAACTCACCGTCCGGGCCCGGCGGGCCGGCCACGAAGCTCACCGCCACGGACCGGGTTCCCCGGCCGCCCGGCCGCGATTTCAGCCAGATCTCATATTTGTCCTCGGCGCTCTGGCGACGCCCAAGGCGGAAACGCGGCACCCCGGCCGCCGTCTCCAGGTCGCTTTGCTTGACCACGGCGAACGCGCACGGCAACAACCGCCAGCGCCCGGTCGCGGGATCCACCTTGAGCCAACCGGCTTTGGCCCGATTGCGGATGCCGTGGTCGAAATAGGTGAAGTGCTGAACGTAGTTCTTCGGGTTCTGAAGATCGCGGAAGGCAAAGCGCCAGTCGTCGATGCGGCGCCGGAGATCACCGAAGGTAACCGCCTCGACCGTGTTGCTGACCAGGCCGCGCAGGCTCGTGCCCGGGATCGCGGGCGCGCCGTCGATCTCGAACCGGCGGCGCGGCGGCGGCGGCTGGTCTTTGGGGCGGTCGTCCTCGGGCGCGTCTTCGCCGTCGGTCTCGGGGTCGCCGGCACCGATGAACAGCGGGGTCACCGTGGTGATCCTGATCCAGAACCGCCCGCACACGCCGTCCTTGAACGGGATGTCATGAGACGCGTGGGGCGCCCACGCCGGCCTGACCACGACGTCGTTGATCGGCACGAAGTTGTAGGGTGCATGAAGCTTGGGCGGCTCCGCGTCCGGGTGTCGGGCCGGGCCGGGGTCACGTATGCGGCCGCGCTCAGCCATGGCCGGTCTCCGTCCGCAATCCGGTGAACCGCGCCGCATACGGCCGATAGCGGCCGCAGTCGCCGTCCGGTCCGTCCGCTCGCCAGTAGACGCGGTACCCGAGGTAAGCGACCCCCTGGACCACCGGTTCGAACCGGTGGGTCCGGGCAAGAAACTGTTCGTCCCCGACCCCGTCGGCCATGCTCACCACCTGCCACGACGATCCGCCAAGATGACGGACGGCCAAGCTGGTCGCGCACGCGGGACCGGCAACCAGGTCCGCCGCCAGGAGTTTGCCGGTCGGCGCCAGGCTCGGCACCTGATCCAAATCGAAGACACCGCGGTCGGTCAGCACGTGCCGCGCCGGCGCGCCATCGCTCCGGCGCAGGCGGTATTCGACCCGGTCGGTCCACATGAGCCAGCCGCTGTCAAGCTCGCTTTCGAAGGCCCGGAGTCTGGCCAGCAGGTCCGCCTCCCCGGCGGTGGCGGTGATGATCCGGCACCGGGTCACGGCCCATTGGACGTCGTCGCGGTCGCTCGGCGGCGCCAAGCCGGCCGCGCGGCGAAACGCGCGGATCGCCGCCAGGTCCTCGGTTGCCGTCATGATCGGGCGTCCTCCCCAAGATGGGTTTCGATCCGCGCCTTTAAGTCGGCATCGCCGGCCAGAGTGATCGCGCGGCAGCCAAAGCGCCCGTTGCCGCGGCCGGTTCCGGACCCGAACAAAAGCCGGCCGCACCGCAGGTCGGTCAAGACGCGGGCCAAGGCTTCGACCACCCGGTCCGGGATCGGGGGCTCGGTCGGGCCCGGTGCCGCAAGGGTCAGGCGATAGTCGGGGAAATCCGGGTTCGGCATCTGTGGCCGTTCCGAGAACAAGAGGCCGCGACGGGCACCGCCGGTGAAGCGGTCGAGCGAAACATGCTGAACCGGACGGCTGCCGGTCAGCACCTGGGCCGGAAAATAGCGGTCGTCGAGGGTGACCCGACCGGCACGACCGGTGGCCTCTGCCGTGTCGGCGTCCGGTCCGGAGGGCCGATCGGCGCGCGCGGTGTGTTTGACCGCGCCGAACAGGCACAACACCGCCGGGTTGGCGCTGCCGGTCAACGCCTGCGGATCGGCGCCGGCACCGTCGGTCCCCGCGTCGGTCCGGGCCCAGACGCAGGCGTCGTCGGGGGTCGCCCGGGCGCTCAACAGATTGTGGTGCCAGGCGAGCCGGTGCGCGAGCACGCCTTTGATGCTGCTCGCCGGCAGCAGCACGTGCCCGCGCGTCGCGACCGTGCCGCGATCGTCGGCCCACGTCACCACCGGCTCGCAGACGGCCGCGATGTCTTCCTGGCCGTCGGGCACACCGCCGCCGAACAGCCAGGGCTCCAGGGGGCCGAATCCTTCAAGGATGATGTCGAGCTGAGGCCCGGGGGTCGCGATCGGGGCCGGTTGGGCGGGCGGCAACGCCGGGGATCGGCCAAGATCGGCGCCGAGGGTGGCGAACGCGTCGTAATCGATCGGTTGGCGGAGATCGAAGCCGCGCGCCGCGACCCGCACGATCTTGAATGCGCCGAAGCCGTGCCGGGTGCCCTTGCCGAACCGCAGCCCGGGCAGCTGGAGCAGGCTCAACAGAGACCCCCAAAGCTCCCGGTCGGCGTCGGTTCCCGCCAGGACCATCTCGAAGGTGAAGCGGTGGCCGGCGGAGACCAGGGTTTCTTCGAATTTGCCGCGGTCGGCCGCTGCGCCGGTATGGGTGATCCGGACGCGGTCGCGAACGATCCCGGTCCTGGCATTGGTCAGAACGCCGTCGTGCATCGGATCGCGGTTGACATCGAGCAGGCGGTCGACCGGCCGGTCCTCGGCGTCGTGGACGGCCGCCCAGGAGACCGCCAGCCGGGAGCCGAGGCCGCGGTCCTGGGCCTTCGCAATCTTGGTTCCGAACAGGTCTTCGTCGGCCGCGATCGTGATCGCCCGTTTGCCGTGCTGCCAGGTCACCGAGGGCAGACCGCGCCGGCGCCAGGCATGGCGCAGGACACCCGCGATCGAACTGCCCGGAATCGCGGGAAGCCCGTTGGCATCGGTCACGAAGACACTGTCCGACCCGATGTCACCGTGACCGGTTCCGACCAGGAACGGGGTCACGAACTGCAGCGTGACACGGGCGACGTATCGATGGGTGCCGCCGATCGGATCGCTCATACCGTTTCCTCTTGCTGTCCCTCCTGCCCGGCGATCGCACGCGGCATCCGCTGGGCAAGCGCACTCAACGCCAAACGCGCAAGGGTCGACACGAGCTCCGGCTCGACCGGGGCCGGCGGCGGGGGGTGCAATCCGACCGCACGAAGTTCCGCGATCAAGCGGGTTTCGTTGATCAGGTCCCGGACCAGGTCGGCGGAGCTGGTCTCGCCCATCTCTCCCTGACGCGGGTCGAACGGGCTTGCAGACGCCCAGACCCGCCGCCCGACACCGCTGGTCAGCAGTCCGTCCCGCGGATCGAACAGGCGCCGGTCCAACTCGGCCAGCCGGGCGTCGATCGGTGTCTCGTCGACCCGGGTGCGCAGGGCGCCCCATTGCGCCTTCGACGGCACGACGCTCGCGACCGGTCGGCCGGCAAGCCGCGCGTCTTCGGCAATGGTCTCGCGCACTGTCATCAGATAGGTTTCGTAGTCATGCGCCAAGCGGTGGGCGACCGCCGGCAGTTCCCGGTCGGCAAACCGGCGCCGGGCAAAGGCACCGAGCGTGTCGGTCGGCCACGCCGCGGCCACCCCAGGGGGGTCGCTCTCCGACCGGGTCAGCCGGCGTTCGGGCCGGTCGAGCAGCCACGGGTTGACCAGAATCCGCCCGAGACCGTCCTGACGATAAAGACCGACGCCGTCGGCCATCGCCCGATCCAGCGACGCTCGGTCAGCCTCGGACAGCCGGACATCCGGGCTGGTGCGGGCGTAACAAAGGACCGACCCTTTGACCAGGACGATGCGATCGGGGTCGAACGCGGCGCGCTGCGAATTGTAGGGCGCGTAGCGCCGACTGCGCAGGAAACTGTGCGCCCGATCGAGCGCCCAGCCCGCGGTCGGAAGGCCGATCTGGGTCGGGGTCGGCGCCAAGCTCGCCGCCCCGGTGTCCGGGTCGACGAAGGCCGCGTCCGACAAAAGATAGACCAGCACCGGGCCGGCGTCGGCGACCGGCCGGCACGCGAGCGCTTGGTCGGAGGCGCCCGCCCAAGCGGTCAGCCGGACCTTGCCGTACTCGGCGCTGAGCGACCGCCCGATCCGGATCGGACGATCGGTCAAGCTCTCGACGATCTTGGCGAACACCGCCGGCGGCACCGGGGCGTCCAGGCGAAGCCAGAAGGTCTGGCCTGCCACCAGCGTCTGATAGCCGAACAGCATGCCCGTTCGGGCGTGTCCGCGCCGGCTGCGGTCGATCGCGGTCATCCGGCGGAACCCTTTGCGCACCGTCACGTGGCGCCCGGTCGGGGTGACGAAGCCGCTGCGCAGCTGTTTCCATTGGATCCCTTCCGGGGCGCGATCGGTCCGCGCGCGGTCGCACACGACACGGTCGCGCTCGGCGTCCAGGTCGGGGTAGGCGTCTTGTTGATATTTCGGTGTGTGCCAGGACAACGGCACCGGCACCGCCGGCTCGTCGCCGACCAGCGGATAGGCTGGACCGAACCGGACGGTGCCGTCGTGGAACACCCGCCACGCCTCGCCGTGGTCGGCGAACCATCGATAGTGGCGCGCCACGGCGCCGAGGAACACGGCACCCGGGATCTGATCCAGGCTTTCGTGCTGGCCGGCGGTGCCGCCATCGACCGACAGGATGAGGTCGCCCAACAACTCGACCCGCAAATAGGTCGCGCCTTGGCCGTCGCCCGTCGGGACGGGCGTCCGATCGGCCGCCGGTGTCGTGCGCGCGGCCCGGGTCAGCGTGACCCGGACCCGCCCGAGCCCGCGGTTGCGGTGCGCCCCCAGGCCGCGCAGCAGCGGCAAGGCCCGCTCCAGCGCCGCGACCCAGTCGATCGGCGTCTCGGTGCCGGGCACGGTCCAGGGCGGCGGCGCGGCGCCCGGCTCCAGTGTGACCTCGGCGGTCAGGGTCATCGGCACGGCGACTTCGACCGCCCGCAGGCTGTGGTCTTTGGCTTGGCCGGTCTCTTCGTCGATTGCGGTTGCCTGGACGACGTCGAACAGCGTCGCGATCCGGTTGCCCTGGCGGTCGCCGGTGGCGAAGGCGCGCCAGCTTTCGGGCAACACCGCGTTTGTGAAGGTGGCATGGCCGGGGTGGCTCTCGAAGCGGTGGCGGCGAAGGCCGGTGGTGTCGTCGGCAGGTTGGCGGGCCGGCGTGCCGCACAGCCAGGCGGCAACCCCGGCCGGGACCTGCCCGAGCTCCTCCGCCGCCGTCAGGGCTTCGCGCAACAGCCCTTTGATCGCGCGGCCGTGGAGCACGGGCAGGCCATCGACGTCGCGGGCGACCGCGGCGTCCACATGGGCGCTTTCGCCCTGTCCGGTGCCGATGTGCCAGAAGGCGCCGAGGTCGAAGGACAGGATCACGGACACGGTCATCACAAGGCCTCCGGCGTCTCTACGGCCTCGATCCGGCGGTCGAGCGCCAGCAGGTGCAAGACGTCGAGCACCGGCGTGGCCGTTTGATCCGCCCCCGGGGCGGCGACAAAGACGCTGCCCGGGCGGCATCCGAACCGCTCCAGGCCGGCGCGCAGCTGGGCCACCGCGTCCCGTTCCCGTTGATCGCGCGCGTCCGCGGCGATCTCGCACAGCCGCTGAAACCGCGCGTCGGCCAACCGACCGGGCGCGCGGCAGAGCGTGGCGAGCTCGCGCCAGCTGCCGCGCGGCAGGGCGGCGACCGCGTCCCGCAGCTCCAGCAGTTGGTCAGTGTCTGGCCGAAAAAGGCTTGAGTGATTTCAGCCACTTGTGATTCCCTGGTTTTGGCGAACGATAAGGGAGGCACAAGATGTCGTGGACTGAAACCA
>JANQHG010000217.1 GCA_028277115.1 Azospirillaceae bacterium | reverse complement strand
CCCCCCACGTGCCGTGGGGGGAGGACTGTCCCCCGCCTTTCGGCGGGGCTGCCACGCAGTTTCATCCAGGGTGGGTCGGCCGAAGGACGGTGGAGAACTCATACGAAATCCGGTTGAACCGTTCCGTTTGGTCGGAGCACCGCCGGTAGCCGGTCGGTCGGGGCGCGGGCCGCACCCTGGTCGATCGGGAGCGCCCTGTCCCAGGCCCGCGCCCCAACAGGATCGGTGAGCAGCTTGCTGAGGCGTGGATAACCGGAACCAAACAATCGGATTTGGTAGAACGCCCTGAGTCTTCAGGGCCAACCGGGAACCTTAAAACCTGATCCCGGATCACGGGCGCACCCGGACCCGGCCCGGTCCAGGCCACCCCAGCCCACCGTCGCCAGCGCATCGAGCGACAGCAGGAGATAGTGCCGCTCGGCGCCGCGCGCGACCAGCAGCGCCGCCTCGGCCCCCCCCTGCTCGGCCAACCGGTCGAGCCCGGCGGACAGTGTTTCGGGGTCGGCGACCGGCTCGGCCCCGAGCGCGACCAGCCGGTCGCCGGCGCGCAGCCCGGCGGTCTCGGCGACGCTGCCGGCGCCGACCGCCGCGACCCGGACCGCGCCCGGCCCGGCGACCAGGGTCAAGCCGAGACGCGCGACCGCGGCGAGCGGCCGCGCGCCCTCGTCCGATTCGGTGCCCCCGCCGGCGTCGGTCGCCCGCGGCGCCGCAACGGCGAGCGCGACCTGCCGGGGCCGGCCGGCGCGCCGGAGCTCGAGTGCGAGGCGGTCGCCCGGCCGGGCATGATAAGCGGCGCGGGCAAGGTCGCGCGGCCCTTCGACCGGCCCGCCCTCGATCGCGACCACGACGTCGCCGAGCGCAAGGCGGCCGAGCGCCGGCCCGTCCGGATCGATCCCGGTGACCACCGCGCCCTGGTCGGCCGGGGTGTCGAGCGCGGCGGCGAGCGCAGGCGTCAGCGCCTGCGCCGTGACCCCGATCCAGCCGCGCGCGACCGGCCGGCCGGCAACGAGCGCGGCGATCACCGGCTGCGCCGCCGCGGACGGAATGGCAAAGCCGAGCCCGATGCTGCTGTCGTCGGGGCTGTGGATCGCGGTGTTGACCCCGATTACGGCGCCGCTCTCGTCGAACAACGGCCCGCCGGAGCTGCCGGGGTTGAGGTCGGCGTCGTGCTGGAGCAGCGCCATCACCTCGTTGTCCGGGGTCACCCGGGCGCGCCCGGAGACCACGCCGACGGTCACCGAGCCGGCGAAGCCGTAGGGCGCCCCGACCGCGATCACCGGGTCGCCGGGCCGCAGCCGGCCCGAGTCGCCCCAGGCGAGCGGCGCCGGTGCCGTTTCGCCCACCGTCACCGCAAGCACCGCGAGATCGGCGAGCGGGTCGGCCCCGACCGGTCGGGCCGCAACCCGGCGGCCGTCGGGGAACGTGACCGCGAGATCGTGCGCGCCGTCGATCACATGCTCGCTGGTCGCGATCAAGAGCCGCGTCGTGTCGTGGGCAATCACGAACCCGCTGCCGAGCGTCTCGGCCGCCCCGGGGGCCGGTGCGGCATGCCCGACCGGGTCGCGGCTCGGATCGCCGTCTTTCGCCGGCAGCTCGAGGTCGGGCCAGTCCGGGCACGCCCCCGGCGGCGGCGCCTCGAGCGGCGCGAGGTCGGGCCGCGTGCCGGCGATCGCGACCACGCTCGCCAAGCGCGGGGAGAGCAGGTCGGCCAAGCCCGGCCCGGCCGCGGCCGGGCCGACCGTCGTGACGAGCACACTCGCCGTGACGAGGGGCGCGATGATGCGCGCGGCCTGGCAACCTTCAGCAAAGCAAAGAACGGCCCGGCTCATCGACCACCGCCGTCGGGCCGCGGGATCACGATGTGATCGAGCAGCTGCGCCCGGCCGAACCGGACGAACAGCTGGACCAGGATGCGGTCGGGCAACTGGTCCCCGGGATCGGCCAGGGTGTCGGCATCGCGCACCGCGACCAGGTCGATCTTGGCCAGCGGCTCTTCGGCGATGAAGCGGCTGACATGGTCTTCGAGCGCGGCCGGGTTTGTGATCCCGCGTTCGACCGCCGTCTTGGCCTCGGCGAGCGCTTGGTTCAACCGAAGCGCGGCGCGGCGCTGGTCGGCGGTCAGATAGACGTTGCGCGAGCTGAGCGCGAGCCCGTCGGCGTCGCGCACGGTCGGCACCGGCACGATCTCGACCGGCAGCGACAGGTCTTGGACCATCCGACGGATCACCATGACCTGCTGGTAGTCCTTTTCGCCGAAGTAGGCGCGCGACGGCTGGACGATCCCGAACAGCTTGGCGACCACGGTGGCAACGCCGCGGAAATGGCCCGGGCGCATCGCGCCGAGCAGGATCGACGACAGATGCGGCACCTCGACGAAGGTGCGAAGCGGGGTCGGGTACATCTCCTCGACCGACGGCGCGAACAAAAGGTCGATCCCGACGTCTGCCAGCAACGCCCGGTCGCGCTCGAGGTCGCGCGGATAGGTCGAAAAGTCCTCGTCGGGGCCGAACTGGGTCGGGTTGACGAAGATGCTGGCGACCGCGACCTCGGCGTCGCGCCGCGCCCAGCGCGCCAAGGTCAGGTGCCCGTCATGCAGATAGCCCATGGTCGGCACGAACCCGACCGCGGCCCCGCGCGCGCGGGCCGGGGCCAACGCGGCGCGCAGATCCGCGATCGTCGTCACAACGTCCATCACATCCCCCACCACCGTCCCCGCGAAGACCCTTGTCCCGGGGCGCGCGGCCACGACCGGCCGCGTCTCTCCAATGGGCGGGCCGCAAGACATCCGACCCGCGCTCTGGTACCCTAGACTTGGTTGGCGGGTTTGTCTTGCCGTCGTTGGCGGTTTGCTTGGGCGGCCCAAACGAGGCGCCGACACGCCGGGGCCGTTGATCACGGACCAAACAGCGGGGTCTTTGAGGCAACGGATGGCCGACACGTTCAAGACCGGCGTGACCGGTCCCATTTCAGCTGAGGCCGGGAGCAACCCCGGCATGTCGGCAGCGGACCCAACCGGTGTACGGAGACGTGACGATGCAGGTCGCCCGAGGGCCGACCCCGTACGAACAGCTGGAGGCATTGCCGGAGACGCTGGTCGGCGAGTGCCTGAACGGCATGCTCTATACCCAGCCGCGCCCGCGCTCTCACCACGCGCTGGCAAGTGTGCGGCTGTCCAGGATGCTCGGGTCGGTTTACGACAGCGACGACGCGCCCGACGGTGACGGCTGGTGGCTGTTGGCGGAGCCGGAGATCCATTTCGTCTATCGGGTCGAGGTCGTGGTTCCCGACCTCGCGGGTTGGCGCCGCCAGCGGATGCCTCAGTTTCCCGACGTTCCGATGTTCGAGATTGTCCCCGACTGGGTGTGCGAAATCCTGTCGCCGTCGACCGCGCGCAAGGATCGCGAGATCAAGATGCCGCTCTATGCGCGCGACGGGGTCGGGTGGCTGTGGCTGATCGATCCGGCGCGCCGGCAGATCGAGGTGTTCGAACGCGACGGCGAGACCTGGCAAGCCCGCGCCCGCGCCGGCGCGGACGAGCAGACGGCGTTGGCGCCGTTTCCGGTCGTGACCCTCACCCTGTCGCATCTGTGGGCGCCGAACCGGAGCGACCGCTGACCGCTCGGCCGCGGCCGAGCGGGGTCAGATGGCCGCGGAGCGCCGGCGGCACGGCAAAGGCGTCGGCGACCGCCGCGTTGAGCGCCTGCCAGGCGGCGCGGTCGCCCGGGGCTGCGGCGAGGCGTGCCGCCACCGGGGCGAGCGTCGCCAAGAGCCCGGGCGGCGGTGCCGGCAGGCGCTCCAGGGTCCAGTTGTCGAAGTGCATGGTCCGGACCGCCCGGTTGTAGACCCCGACATAAAGATACCAGTTGACCAGGTCGGACAGCAGATAGGCGCACAGCGCTGCAGGCGCCGGATGCGGCTCGAGCGCGTTGACGGTGTCGAGCGCCGCCAGCGGCCGGTCGACCACGGTCGCGATCAGGCGGAGATGATCCGTGGGCCGGGTCAGGTGGGCGATGATGTTCTGCACCACCACCTGTCCGGGCGCGAGCAGGCGCAGGCCGCCCGGCGGCGGCGGCGCCCTGTCCGGCAGTCGGCGGCGCGGGCGCGGGCGGGCGAAGTCGGCGATGTCGCGGCCGGCCAGCACCGGCACGCCGCCGCCGGGCCGGTCGCTCGGGACCAGGAGGCGTTGCAGCGGCTGGCCGCGCCGGGTGCGTAGCTCGGTGCCGAGCCGGCCCGCCGCCCCGGCATCGATCGCGTCGAGCAAGGCGAGATCGCGGGCGTCGCGCACGCCCGACGGCAAGGCGTCGCGCCGCGCCACCGCATCGCGCGCGACCGCGTGGCCGCAGGGTGGGCCGTCGGGCGCCAGCCGGCCGACCGCGACGGTCGGCGGGCGGCCGGCGGCCCGGTCCGGGTGGCCGACCGTGACCAGCATCTGCTCCAGCCGGACGTCGGCAAAGCCGCAGCCGAGATCATGCGCCGCAACCAGCCCTGGGCGCACCGCGACGCGCAGGTCGCGCCAGGCATGGGAAAAGCTCAGCGACTTCGGCATCACCAGGCCGCTCCGGCCATCCGGTGCGATCAACCGGAGCGCCAGCGCCAGGAAGTCGGCGGCGCTGTTGCGCGCCGCCTGCGCCTCGGGGAACCGCGCGGCCCGGGCGCCGGCGTCGCGGGGGCGGGACCCGTGGGGCGGGTTGCCGATCACGGCGGCGAACCCGCCG
>JANQHG010000007.1 GCA_028277115.1 Azospirillaceae bacterium | reverse complement strand
CAACATCGAAGCTTACTGCGACCGAGTCATTACCATGGATGTCGGCGGGGTCCAGGGGGCACCCCCTGGTCGGGGGGTGTCGGGGGGTGAAACCCCCTGACCTTGGGGGCGAAGCCCCCAAAATCCGGCGCCGCTCAAAGCAACAACACCAGCGCGATCACCGCCCCCGCCGCCGCCAGGCCGAACAGGGCGAGGCCGTGGGCCGGATCAACCTCGCGCCACGCCAGCCCCGCCCCGCTCAGCACCACCGTCGGTACCAGGACAAGCGCGGCGCCCAACTCCCCGATCGTGCGCGCCATCAGATCGACCCCGCTACCCGGCCAAAGGGTTTGGGCCTGCACCACGAACAAGGTCGCGCCGATCCACGCCGCACCCACCCCGCCGGCCATCCAGGCCCAGCGGTCGAAGGTCGCGTCGCCGGCGCGCAACGCCCGCATCGCCTCGAGATCGAGATGGTCCTGGCGGACCTCGAGCAGGCCGTCGCGTCCGGACATCGGCCACCGGTCGATCGCGGCGGCGGCCCCGGCGCCGGTCTGACGACCGATCACCGTCACCGGCCCCGGGCCGATCTGGCGGATCTTGATCCGAAGGTCCCCGATCTGCGGCCGGTCGATCGTCCCGGTGCCGAGGAACAGATAGGGCGACGCGCAGCGGTAGCCGGCGCTTTCGACCTCGGCCGCCGCCTCGGCGCCGCCGCACAGGTCGAGCGGCGCGAACCAGTCCATCCGGTCGATCGCCGATCGGTCGAGCCGATAACGCCCGACCATGGCATGCGGCGCGCTGGCCGCGGCGCTCGCGATCGCGAGCGGCGGGTTGATGTAGCCACGGTCGTCGAACCATTCGGACGCGACCCGGTCGCGCCGCCACGACCGATGGTAATGGGTTTGTTTGTCGTCCTTGCTGCTGCGCCGTTCGACCCATTGGTACATTTCGACGGTCTGCTCGAGCCGGAGCACGCCCTGGGCGGTCAGGCCGGTGTGCGGCAGGGTCACGTCGGCATCGGTGGTCGCTTGGCCCCGGAGATGGACCAGGCGGCCGGCGAGCCGTTCGCTTGGCGCCGTCGGGTCGGCCGGTGTCGCGGTGACGATGGTCTGGCCGTCGATCCAGGCCTCGACCGCCGCCCCTTCGCCGTTGGCGGTGAGCCAGACACCGCCGAGGGCGGCCGCGGCGGTGAACAGAAGCGAGAGAAACTGGTCCATGGCGTGCGCATATCCTGAGAACCGGCCAAGCCGCCGGCCGGCCCGCCGGGCCGCCCCTGCGGTGATAGCAGGTGATCGGCCGGCCGGCCAGACCTCCGCCGGCGCGGAACCGTGACCAATGCCCGAATTTGCGGCGGCGGTCGGGGCGACAGTGCCGTCTGCGTAGGCAACATTGCCGCGGCGCACCGGCGGCGGCGGCGGTGGCGAACCGGTCGGGCGGCGGCAAGCAATTTGCTGCGCCGGACGATCAGCCGGTGCGCCAAGGGAAGGAGGGTGCCCGAACGCCATGACCACGCGTGAGCGCTGTTTCGATGAGATGACCGGGGTCGATGGGGTGGTGCGTCCGCCGTATCAGACGTTGTCCGCCTGGTTGGCCGAGACCCCGCCCGAGGTGTTCGAGCGCAAGAGCCGCGAGGCCCGTCTGTTGTTCGAACGCCAGGGGATCACCTTCACCGCGTTCGGCAGCGAGGTCGGCCACGAAACCCTGATCCCGTTCGACATTGTCCCCCGGGTGCTGTCGGCCGCGGAGTGGTCTCGGCTCCACGCCGGCCTGGTCCAACGCGCCCAGGCGCTCAACGCCTTCCTCGACGACGCCTACCACGGCCGCGAGATTTGCCGCGCCGGGGTCATTCCCGAGGCCGAGGTGGTCTTAAACGGCCAGTTCGCCGCGGTGATGCAGGACCTCGACCTGCCGCGCCGCATCCACGCCCATATCCTCGGCATCGATCTTGTCCGGGTCGACGAGGGCCAGTTCTACGTGCTCGAGGACAACGCCCGGGTGCCGTCCGGCGTGTCGTACATGATCGAGAACCGCGAGATCATGATGCGCCTGTTCCCGCGCCTGTTCTCGACGGTCTCGGTCTTGCCGGTCGCGCGCTACACAGACGAGCTCCTGACCACGCTGCAAGCGGCGGCGCCGCGGACCGGCGACCGCGCTCCGTTGGTCGTGGTCCTGACCCCGGGGCCGTACAACGCCGCGTATTTCGAGCACGCCTTCCTCGCCGACGAGATGGGGGTCGAACTGGTCGAGGGCTCGGACCTGTTGGTCGACGACAACAAGGTGTTCATGCGCACGCCGCAGGGGCCGCAGCGGGTCGATGTGATCTACCGGCGGGTCGATGACGCCTTTCTCGACCCGTTGTCGTTCCGGCCCGATTCGGTGCTCGGCGTGCCCGGGCTGGTCGCGGCGGTGCGGGCCGGTCATGTCAGCCTGGTGAACGCGATCGGCAACGGCATTGCCGACGACAAGGCGACCTATATCCATGTTCCGGAGATGATCCGGTTTTATCTGTCCGAGGAGCCGTTGCTCGCCAACGTCCCGACCTGGCGCGGCGCCCGGCCGGACGAGCGCGCCTACATCGTCGAGCATCTGGCCGAGATGGTGGTCAAGGAGATCCACGGCTCCGGCGGCAAGGGCATGCTGGTCGGGCCGGCGGCGACCCGCGCCGAGCGCGACGAGTTCCGCGCCCGCTTCCTCGCCCATCCCGACAATTACATCGCGCAGCCGACGCTGGCGCTCAGCACCTGTCCGACCTTCGTCGACAGCGGTTTGGCGCCGCGCCATGTCGATCTCAGGCCATTCGTGCTGACCGGTGACGAGGTCCGGATCGTGCCGGGCGGCCTGACCCGGGTGGCGTTGACTGACGGGTCGCTGGTGGTCAATTCGAGCCAGGGCGGCGGGACCAAGGACACCTGGGTGTTGGCGCCATGACCGCGGCAGCGTTCGCCCGGCCCCGCGGACGACGAGGTGCGCCATGCTGAGCAGCACTGCTGCCAACCTGTTCTGGGCCGCGCGCTATGTCGAGCGCGCCGACAATGTCGCCCGCGTGCTCGAGGCGGCGCTGCGGATCGCGCTGATCACCCGCGAGCGCGAGAAGCCGCAGGTCTGGGAGTCGGTCGCCGCGATCTACGGCCAGGACGCGACGGCGCGCAGCCGGCCGGACGGCGGCACGCTTGAGGGGTTGCTGCAGTTCATGTGCTTCGACCGCGACAACCCGTCGAGTATCTTCGTCAGCCTGCTCGCGGCGCGGACCAACAGCCGCGCCGAACGCAACAATCTGAGCCGCGAAGTTTGGGAGGGTTTGAACGAGGCCTGGCACGTGTGCCGCGATGCCGCGCGCCGGCCGATGTCGGAAGACCAGTACGCCGCCTTTCTCGACCGGATCAAGGCGCAGTGCCTGTTGGTCGCGGGCGGCGTGCAATCGACCATGCTGCGCGACGATGCGTTCTGCTTTTTACGGCTTGGAACCCATATCGAGCGCGCCGACAACACCGCACGGCTGCTCGACGTCAAGTATCATATTCTACTTCCAGGCGGCGAAGATCCGGGCAGTGCGGTAGACCATTTCCATTGGTTGGAGATTTTGGGCTGTGTCAGTGCCCAGAGGATTTATCGGCGGGTCTACCGCTCACGGATTGAGCCGTGGAAGGTCGCCGAGTTGTTGATCCTGCGTGCTGACGTGCCGAGATCCTTGTGTTTTTGTCTGCAGACTGTCACCGAGGACTTGGAGCATCTGTCGAAGTTCTATGGCACTCGGCACGAGGTGCATCGGCTGGCCGGGGCGTTGGGCGCGCGTCTACGCTACGACCGGATCGATCGGATCTTTCAGGTGGGGCTTCATGAGTATCTGACCGAGTTCATCACCAGCAATGCCCAGCTGTCTCGCGAGCTTGCGCGTAACTACTTGCTGGAGACGTGACATACCGGGCTTCGGCGCCGGAGTTCGCCCTGACGGCGGTCGCTAAGGGGTGCTGCCCCGACCCCCCGCAAAGGGGGTCACCCCCTGACCTTAGGGGTCGCCAGCGCCCAAGACGGTCGCAAGAGGCACCGACGCCGGTCGCGCTGACCGCTCATTCAACGGGGGAGGAACGAAGGATGCGCCTAGCGATCACCCATCGGGTCGAAACCGACCTCCCGAGCGCCGGTCATGCGATCTTTTACCTGCGCGCGACACCGCTGTCGCACCAGCACCAACTGGTCGAGAGCTGGCGGGTCTCGGCCTCACGGCCGGCGGCGCCGTGGCAGGACGCCTATGGCAATGTCGTCCACACCGTGGTCGGCCCGGATGACCGGTCGGCGGTCTTGCGCCTGACCGCGACCGGGATCGTCCAGATCGACGCGGCCGAGACGGTGGTCCGACCGAACGGCGAGCGCTTGCCGCCCGGCTACTGGCTCCGCCCGACCGCGCTGACCGCGCTCGGGGCCGAGGCGCGGGCGGCGCTGGAAGCGATCGGCGGGCTCGCGCCCGACGCAGACATCGCCACGCTCGATGCGCTGTCCGCGGCGATCGGGGAGCGGCTTGACCCGGAGGCCGACCCGCTGTCGGCCGGCCACGGCTTTATCGCCGCGTGCCGCGCGTGCGGCCTCCCGGCGCGCCAGGTGATCGGCTACCGGCTGGCCGACGGCCGCGCCGGGGCGAACGGCCCCGGCCTCCATGGCTGGGCCGAGGCGTTCATGCCGGGCGTCGGCTGGGCCGGTTTCGACCCCAGCCGTCGCTGCCGCCCGGTCGGCGGCTATGTCCGGGTTGCGGTCGGGCTCGACGGCGGCGACTGTGCGCCGGTCAAGGGCGGGCGCGGCGGCGACGCCGACCGGATCACCGTGACTGTCGAGACGCTCGAGGACTGACCGCGTCGGCTGCGCCGCCCGCGCCCGCCGATCCGCCGAGAGGGCGAGCGATGACCTATTGCGTCGGCATCCTGTTGAACGCCGGTTTGGTGATGGCGTCGGACTCGCGGACCAACGCGGGTGTCGACCAGATCGCGAGCTTTTCCAAGATGACGGTCTGGGATATCCCGGGCGAGCGGGTCCTGGTGCTGCTGTCGGCCGGCAATCTCTCGCTTGCGCAATCGGTGGTGCACCAGCTGAACGACGGTCTGCCGCCCGAGGCCGACCCGGCGCCAGATGCCGATCGCTCGGGCGACCCGGGCGACCCGGGCGGCACGCGCGATCGCCCGGCGCGCGCGCGGATGACGGATGTCGCGACCATGGTCGATGCCGTCCGCCTGGTCGGCCGCGCGATCCGGCGCGTGCATCGGATCGACGGGCCGTCGCTTGAGGCCCGCGATCCGCACGCGTTCAATATTTCGTTCCTGCTCGGCGGCCAGATCACCGGCTGGCCGTGCCGCTTGTTCCAGATTTACGCGGCCGGCAATTTCATCGAGGCGGGCGTGCGCACGCCGTTCTTCCAGATCGGCGAGACCAAGTACGGCAAACCGATCCTCGACCGCGGCCTTGGCTTCGACACCGAGTTGCCGGAGGCGCTCAAGCTCGCGTTGATCTCAATGGACTCGACCCTGCGGTCCAACCTGACCGTCGGCCTTCCGATCGATGTCGCGGTCTATCCGGCCGACCACTTCGCGCTGGCGGTCCGGCGCACGATCACCGAGGCTGACCCGTACTTCAGCGAATTGCGTCGGCGCTGGTCGGACGCGTTGCGCGACGCGATCGCCGCCCTGCCGGACGCGGCACTCGAGGGGTGACCCAGGGCTGCGGCCGGTGCCGTTGCCCTGACTCGTCGCGCGGCGGGGGAGGTGCTACCCTGACCGCCACCTAAGCGCCAGCGACGACCAGGAGACACTCGGGCCATGAGCGCCGGTTTTCGACACGACATGCCGTTCGGCGCCGCCGTGGCGCCGGACGGCGGCCCGGTGACCTTTCGTCTCTGGGCGCCGGCGCAGGAGCAGGTGACGCTGGTGATCGGCGCCGCGAGCGACACCACCTCGAGCGCCAGCGGCCGCGCGCCCGAGACCGAGGTGGCGATGGCGCGCACGCCCGACGGCTGGGTCGAGGCGCGTGTGGACCGCGCGCGCGCCCCGGTCGGGTCGGCCTATTGCTTTGCGCTCGCCGACGGCTTTCGGGTGCCGGACCCGGCCGCGCGCGCGCAAGTCCACGATGTCCACGGGCCGAGCCTGGTCGTCGATCCCGAGGCCTATCGCTGGCAGCACCCGACCTGGGCCGGCCGTGCCTGGGAGGAGACCGTCCTTTACGAGCTCCATATCGGCTGTTTCGATCCGGAGCGGCGGTTCGATGCGGTGCGCCGGCGGCTCGACCATCTGTGCGACCTCGGCGTCACCGCGATCCAGTTGATGCCGGTCGCCGATTTCCCCGGCGCCCGCAACTGGGGCTATGACGGGGTGCTGCCTTATGCGCCGGACCGCAGCTACGGCAGCCCGGACGAGCTGAAACGCCTGATCGACGAGGCGCACGGCCGCGATCTTATGGTATTCCTAGACGTCGTCTACAATCATTTCGGGCCGGACGGCAATTATTTGCACCTATACGCCCCGGACTTCTTCGCCGATCATCATCGTACACCCTGGGGCGCGGCGATCGATTTCACGCGGCCTCAAGTCCGTGCCTTCTTCATCCACAATGCACTTTACTGGGTGAACGAGTTTCGGGTCGACGGGCTCAGGCTCGACGCCGTCCATGCGATCGCCGACGTGAGCCCGCGCCACATCCTCGACGAGTTGGCCGAGACCGTGCACGCCGCGGTCTCGCCGGGGCGGCGGGTCCATCTGGTGCTCGAGAACGACTTGAACCAGGCGGCGCGGCTCGTCCGGCGCGACGGCGACCCGGCGACGCCGGTTTTCTTCACCGCGCAATGGAACGACGACTTCCACCATGCCTGCCATGTGCTGGCGACCGACGAGACCGTCGGCTATTACGCCGATTTCGCCGAAGCGCCGACCGCAGCCCTCGCCCGGGCCCTGGCCGAGGGGTTCATCTATCAGGGCGAGGCGTCGCCGTACCGCGGCCATCGGCCGCGCGGCACGCCGTCGGCAGATCTGCCGCCGACCGCGTTTGTCACCTTCCTGCAAAACCATGACCAGATCGGCAACCGCGCGTTCGGCGAACGGTTGACCCGGCTCGCCGGCAACGGCGCGCGGCGGGCGTTGACCGCTATTTTGTTGCTCGCACCCTCGATCCCGCTCCTGTTCATGGGTGAGGAATGGGACGCCGACACGCCGTTCCTTTACTTCTGCGACTTCCGCGACGAGCTCGCGGTCGCGGTCCGCGAGGGCCGGCGGCGGGAGTTCCAGAGCTTCCCGGCGTTCGCCGAGGCGGATGCGCGCGCATTGATCCCCGACCCGAACGCCGAGGGGACCTTCCAGCGCTCGTGCCTGCGCTGGCCGGACCCGGACAATGACCGGGCCAAGGGCTGGCTGTGGATGGTGCGCGAGTTGTTGCGGCTGCGCCGGACCACGATCATGCCGCGCCTGGCCGGGATGACCGGCGGCCAGGCGCGCATCCTGACCGCAGACACCGGCGGGCTCGCGCTGGTCTGGACGCTCGGCGACGGCAGCACGCTCCATCTGCGCGCCAATCTCTCGAACGCCACCGCGGCCGAGGTGCCGCCGCCGCCGCCCGGCGCGCCGATGCTGTTCGAGACCCGCCCCGGGCTCCTGGTCGATGCCAGCGCCGGCATCCTGCCCGCTTGGTCGACGCTGTGGGTGCTCGAGCCGTCCGTCCCCGGGGGGAGCGCGCCGTGACCCCGTCCGGATGCGGCGGCGACGACGGCGGGCCGCACCCGAAACCGGCGGTGCCGGCGCCGCCGCGCGCGACCCTGCGCCTGCAGTTCCACCACAGGTTCGGGTTCGCCGACGCGATCCCGCTCGTGCCCTATATCGCCCGGCTCGGGGTCAGCCACATCTACGCCTCGCCATTCCTGACCGCGCGCCCCGGGTCGAGCCACGGCTACGACATCATCGACCACAGCCGGATCAACCCGGAGGTCGGCGACACCGACAGCTTCGACGCGCTGGTAACGGAACTGCACCGCCACGGGCTCGGCCTGATCCTCGATTTCGTGCCCAACCATATGGGGGTCGGCGGCGCCGACAATCCCTGGTGGCTCGATGTCCTGGAGTGGGGTCAGGCCAGCCCGTTCGCCGACTTCTTCGACATCGACTGGGCCCCGGCCGAACCGTCGCTGACCGGCAAGGTGTTGTTGCCGTTCCTCGGCGACTATTACGGCCGGGTGCTCGAACGGGGCGAACTCAACCTCGCGTTCGACGACGGCCGCGGCACCTTCAGCGTCTGGTACTTCGACCATCGCTTTCCGATCGGGGTCGCCGACTATCCGGGCCTCTTGCGCACCGCCCGGCGCCATGCCGCGGCGGCGGCGGCCGACGCCGACGCCGACCCGGCCAACACCGCCGCGGCCATCCTGCTCGGGGAGATCGGCCAAGCGTTCGCGCGCATCCAGGTCGCACCGCGGCCGACCCGTCAGCAGGCGGTGATGCGCCAGCGCACCGACGAGCTCAAGGCCTGGCTCGCCGCCGCGGCGGGCGACCATCCGCCACTCGGCACCGCGATCGCGCGCACGGTCGCCGAGGTCAACGGCACCCCGGGCCACCCGGCCAGCTTTCAGACCCTGCACGATCTGCTCGAACGCCAAGTCTACCGGGTCGCCTATTGGCGGGTCGCGACCGCCGAGATCAACTACCGGCGGTTCTTCGACATCAACGACCTCGCCGGGCTCAGGATGGAAAACCCGGACCTGTTCGAGCTCAGCCATCATTTCGTGTTCCGGCTGATCACCGAAGGCAAGATCCAGGGCTTGCGGCTCGATCATATCGACGGCCTCTATGACCCGACCGGCTATTGCGAGCGGCTGCAGGACCGCACCTCCTATCTCTTAATGCAGACAGCCGCCGCGACGCCGGGCGCGGCGGTCGGGGTGCCGCCGCCGACCGAACGACCGCGGCGCGACCATCTGTTCTATCTGGCGGTGGAAAAGATCCTGGCGGCGCACGAGCGCCTGCGCGAGGACTGGCCGGTCGACGGCACCACCGGCTACGACGCACTCAACCTGATCAACGGCGTGTTCGTCGATCCGGGCGGGGAGGTGCCGCTGACGGCGTTGTGGCACGAGATTGCGGGCAGTCCGGCCCGGTTCGAGGAGATCGCGGTCGCCGCCAAGCGCCAGGTGGTCCAGACCAACCTTTTGAGCGAGCTCAGCGTGCTCGCGTCCGATCTGCATGCGATCGCACGCCAGTCGTGGCGCACCCGCGACTTCACGCTCGCCGGGGTGCAGGCGGCGCTGGTCGACATCCTCGCCCAGTTTCCGGTCTATCGCACCTACATCGGCGCCGACGGCCCGACCGAGGCCGACCGCCGCGACCTCGACTGGGCGGTCCGGCGGGCCCGCAAGGCGGCGGGCGCAACCGACACCAGCCCGCATGCCTTTATCCACCAGGTTCTGTCGACCGATCTTGTCGCCGAGCCGACCAGCCACCCCGCCGACGACGTCCGCCGCACCGCGATGAAGTTCCAGCAGTTCACCGGCCCGGTGATGGCCAAGGCGGTCGAGGACACCGCGCTCTACCGCTACTTTCGTCTCATCTCGCTGAACGACGTCGGCGGCGACCCGGACCGGTTCGGCGTCGCGGTGTCGGCGGTCCACCGCGCGAACCAGGAGCGGCTGCGACGCTTTCCCTACGGTCTGCTCGCGACCGCGACCCACGACCACAAACGCGGCGAGGACACCCGGGCGCGGATCAACGTGTTGTCCGAATGCGCCGGCGAGTGGCGTCAACGGGTCCAGCGCTGGGCCCGGCTCAACCAGGCGCGCAAACGCGATCTCGACGGGCAGATTGCCCCCGACCCGAGCGACGAGTATCTGTTCTACCAGACCCTGGTCGGGGTGTGGCCGCTCGAGGTCACCGAGCCGGACGGCGTGGTCGATCACCCGGTGGTCGGCCGGGTGGCCGACTATCTGGTTAAGGCGATGCGCGAGGCCAAACGCCATTCCAGCTGGAACGAGGTCAACGCCGCTTACGAAGACGCGACGGTCGCGTTCGTGCGCGCGACCCTCGACCCGGCGCGGGCGCCGTCGTTTCTCGCCGATTTCCTCGACTTCCACCAACTGATCGCGCGCGCGGGCGCGATCAATGGCTTGGCCCAGACCATGATCAAGCTGACCAGCCCCGGGGTTCCCGACCTTTATCAGGGCAGCGACTATTGGGACTTGAGCCTGGTCGACCCGGACAATCGCCGGCCGGTCGATTTCGCAAGCCGGGTCGCCTCGCTGGCGGCGCTGGCCGAGGACGGCGATCCGCTCGACCCTGCGCTCGGCGACACCTGGCGCGACGGCCGGATCAAACAGGCGGTGATCGCCCGGGTGCTCGGGCACCGGCGCCGGTACCCGCGCCTGTTCAGCCACGGCACCTACCATCCGCTCGCGGCCCGCGGGCCGGCCGGCGATCAGGTGATCGCGTACGAGCGGCGGCTGGCCGGGCGCACGGTCACGGTGGTGGTGCCGCGGCTGGTCGCCGGTCTTCTCGACCCGGCGGAGTCGGGCCTGGGCATCCCGGGTACGGCCTGGGAGGACACGGTGGTCGCGGGCACGGCCGAAGACGCCGCCCTGGCGGAGGCGTCGGCGGCTGGCCCGGCGCCCGGTACCGACCCGGCGGCCCCGGGCGACGGGCCGGCCGTGCCGGGGTGCCGCCGCGATCTCTTGACCGGGCGCGCGCACCACGGCGGTCCGCCGTGGCCGGCCGCCGCGCTGTTTGCCGACCTGCCGCTGGCGGTCCTGATCGGTGAGGCATCATGAGCGCGCCGGCCGTGTCGATCGACCCGACACCACCGATCCCGGTGCCGGCACCGACACCGGACGGCGCCACGGACCGCGCGCCCCGGCGGCGGTTGTGGCGGCGCTGGCGCATCCCGATCGTCTGGGCGATCGGCCTGTCGTTCACCGGGCTGACCCTGGCGTCGCTCGCCCTTGGTCTCGGCATCGCGCTGTCGGGCAGCGGGCGGATCGCCCACACCCTGGTCGCCGAGCGGGTCAACGGCATGCTGTCCGAGCTCGATCACCGGATGCGCGGCCATCTGCAGCCGGTGGGCCGGTATCTGACCCTGCTCCAGACCCAGGTGGCGCGCGGCCATCTCGACCTCGACGACCGCGCCGCGGTGACCCGGGCGATCACCGATGTGCTGGCCGAAACGCCGCAGGTGCTCGGGATCGGCTACGTGCGTCCCGATCTCACGATCGATCGCTTCCCGGCCGGCAAGCCGCCGATCTATGGCGATGATTGGTCGCAACGTCCCGGCATCAAGGCGATGGTTGCGGTCGCCCGCGCCACCCGGGTTGCCGACTGGTGGCGTCGGCCGCACTGGAGCACCATGGCCAATCTGCCGCTGGTCGGCTTCGATGCGCCGTTGTGGCAGGGCGACCGGTTTCGCGGCGTGTTCGCCGCGGTGGTCACGACGATCGCGTTGTCGGAGCCCCTGGTCGGGCTCGGCGCCGAGACCGGGCACACACCGTTCATTCTGATCGGTTGGGACCGGGTGCTCGCGCACCCGTCGTTCGTCACCGAGCCGCCGGCGGTGTCGCGCGAACGACCGCTGCCCCGGATCGACGAGGTCGGGGACCCCGTGCTCGCCAGCCTGCACAGCCGGCGCTGGCCGTTGCCGCCGGCGATACGAGACGCCTTCGACGGCGAGGCCTTCGTGGTCCGCGACCCCGACGACCGCGCCTTTGCGGTGATGGTGCGTCACTTCGTCGGCGGGCGCCCGGCGAGCCTGCCGATCCTGATCGGGCTGCACACCGACCACAGCGAGGTGTTCGGCGAGTTGGTGACGCTACGCACGATCGCGCTGGTCTGTCTTGGCATCCTGGTCGTTTCGGTCGCGTTGTCGCTCGCGATCGGGCGGCTCGCCAGCCGGCCGATCATCCGGCTGGCCGCCGCCGCCGCCGAGGTCGAGGCACGCCATTTCGAAGACGTCCGGCCGCTGCCGCCGAGCCCGATCCGCGAGTTCGACATCGCCGCGACGGCATTCAACGCCATGGTCAAGGGCGTGCGCGAGCGCCAGCGCCTGCGCGATCTGTTCGGCCGCTACGTCTCGCCCGAGGTGGTCGAGCGGGCGCTGAAGGACGCGGGCCTGCTCAGGCTCGGCGGCGAACGCCGTGCGGTCAGTCTGGTGTTCAGCGACATCGCCGGCTTCACCGCCTTGTCCGAAGCCCACCCGCCGGAGGAGGTGGTGCGCCTGCTCAACGCGTATCTCGAACAGGTTTGCCGGATCATCGCCGACGAGCGCGGCATCGTGGTCGATTTCATCGGCGACGCGGTGTTTGCGATGTTCGGGGCACCGATCGCCGCCGACGACCACCCGGCGCGCGCGTTCGCTGCGGCGCGCCGGATCGATGCCTTCGCGCTCGCCTTTGCCGCTGACGCCCAGGCGCGTGACCTGCCGTTCGGGATCACCCGGCTCGGGGTTCACAGCGGTGTCGCGATGGTCGGCAACTTCGGGTCCGAGCGACGGATCAAGTACGGCGCGGCCGGCGACGTGGTCAACACGGCGGCGCGACTCGAGGCCGCGAACCGGCGGTTCGGCACCCGGCTGTTGGTTTCGCAAGGCACGGTCACCGGCGCCGGGCTGGTCGGGCAGGTGCGGCCGCTCGCCCGGCTCGCGTTCAAGGGCAAGTCGCAGCCGGTCGAGGTGTTCGAACCGCTCACCCCGGCCGAGGTGGCGGCACCGTGGTTTGCGCTGTATCTCGACGCCTATCGCCGGCTCGACCACGACCCCGAGGGTGCCCGCGCCATGCTTGCCGCGCTGGCGGCCGAGCGGCCCGAGGACCCGGTGCTGCGCTTCCACCTGGCCCGGCTGGCGATGCGTCCGGTGTCGTCGGTGGTGGTGCTGGACGAGAAGTGACGCCGCCGCCGCGCAGGGTTCAGGCCTCGGGCTAGCCCTTGGTCGGTTGGTCGGGGCGCCCGCCGTCGCCCTTTCGGTCGGCCAGGGTCCCGGCGCGCAGGCGGGCGTACATGTCCTCGCTCGGCATCATCGCCAGAAGCTCGATCCGGCCGCGGTCGAGGATGCGCAGGTCCGGGCCCTCGCGCCGGATCAATGAAGCGCGCATCAAATGGCCGATCGCCCGGCCGACATCCTCGGGCGTGGTGCCGGCCCAGGCGGCGATGTTGCGATGGAGCGGTGCCGGGCTGACCAGCCAGGTGCCGTCGCCCGAAACGTCCGGCACCGACACCCGGAGCAACTCCAAAAAGATGCGCTGAACCGAGGTCAGCGCGGCAAGGCGCATGATCTGGGTATCCGAGCGCCGGATGATGTTGGCGAACCGCAACAGGAAGCGATAGCCGAGTTCCGGGTAAGAGCGCAGAATATCGTGGAAGACCGCCTTCGGGCAGGCGGCCAAGATCGACACCTCGGCCGCGACCACGTCGGCCGATCGGCCGCGGCCGTCGAGCGCCGCGAGCTCGCCGAACACCTCGCCGACGCCCAGTTCGGCCAGGATCACTTCCGGCTTGCCGGGCAGGCGGAAACAGACCCGGACCTTGCCCGAGGTCAGGAAGTAAACATAGTCCGGCGGCGCGTCGTGCTGCACCAAGGTGGTGTCCGGCTGCGCGCGCAGCCACTGGCACTGGCCCTGGAGCGTTTGGATCGCCGAGCGCGGCAGCACGTCGAGCATGGCGCAGACGTCGAGGCCTTCGCCGTCGCCCGGTCCGGGAAGGATGATCGGGGCCGGCTGGTCGGCGGCGTTCACGGCAGTGTTCGCGGTCATCATGAGGTCGTTCCCGCTGGGCCACCGAATCCGGGCCCACGCCCGCCGGTCCACCGATCCCGTGGGAGGGCGTGAGCCGCACGACCCCCCGATCGTCGTGCGCCGACCGGCGCGGTTGACATCTCGGAGGGTAACGAAAAGGCGAGCGACTGCAAAGCGCAAACGCTTGGCGGGGATCTCCTGACCGGACCAGTGATCGGTGTCACAGCGTCAGTCGGTCGGATGTTGTATTCAGGATGTGTTTTTGTCATCTTTGGCATGAACCGAGGTTGCAACAAAGAGCGTTTGCAATCTCTGCGGTGGTTCAAGACGGCGAGGCCGGAAATTGACGGTGTCGAGACCATGAACGCCTCCGACGCGATCGCCATGGCGGGGGTCGGGACCTTTCTCGTGGCCTTGGTCGCGGCGGCCGTGTGCGACCTGGTGTCGCGTGAAATACCCGACGGCATCTCGATTGGTTTGATCGTCGTCGCACTTGCGGTGATGGTCGTGACCGGCGCGTCGTGGTCGACGGTCGCCCGGCAGATCGGGGTCGCGACGGCGCTGTTCGCGCTCGGCGCGCTCGCCTTTGCGGCCAGGCAATGGGGCGGCGGTGACGCAAAGCTGTTTGCCGCGACCGGCTTTTGGTTCGAGCCGCCCGACCTGCTGACCTATTTCTTAGTTGTGGCGATTGCCGGCGGACTGCTCGCGCTGGTGGTCTTGGGCCTGCGCCGGCGGCGGCCGGCCGGTGCCTGGGTGCCGCGGTGGCTCGGGCGGCTCGCCGACCCTGATGAGGGGGTTCCGTATGGCGTCGCGCTCGCGGTCGGCGGGATCGCCGGTGTCGATCGGGCGTTCGCGGCGGTGGCCGGCGGCGCGGGTGTATGGGGTGACCGGGGTTTGTGGTCCGGCCTCGGGTTTGGCGGGTGAGGGTCGTGCACGGCCGCGGCGCGGTTGGTGAGGGGGGCAAGGATGGCACGGATTGTCTTGATACTGGGCGCCTTGATCATCGCCGCGGGCGCGGCGTTGATGGTCCAGCGTTATCTGGCGGTCGAACGGGCCCGGCTCGCCGATGCGATCCACCCGATCGGCGAGGAGCCGCCGCCGCAGATCGAGACCGTCGATGTCCTGATCGTCGAAAAGGACATCGCGATCGCCGGTCTGGTCTCGGAGCGTACGCTGGCCTGGCAGTCTTGGCCCGAGGAGTCGTTGAACGACAACTACATCACCCGGACCGACACGCCGGACGCGATCGAGGTCTTTTCCGGTTCAGCGGCGCGCCAGCCTTTGTTCAGGGGAGAGCCGGTGACCGAGGCGAAGCTGGTCAAGCCGGGCACCGGCGGGTTCCTTGCCGCGGTGCTCGGCCGCGGCCGGCGGGCGGTGACGCTCAAGGTCGATGAGGCCGCCGGCCTCGCCGGCCTGATCTACCCGGGTGACCGGGTCGATATCGTGTTGACCCACCAACCGCCGTCGCTGTTCGGCGGCGAGGGCGGCCCCGAGATCACGTCGCAACAAACCGCGGCCGAGACCATTTTGCGTGACCTGCGCATCCTCGCGATCGATCAGGTGTTCGAGCAGGAAGTCGAAAAACGGGTGGTCGCCAAGACGGTGACGCTCGAGGTCGACCCTCAGCAGGCCGAGGTCCTGGCGTTGGGCCGCGCGATGGGGCGTCTGTCCCTGGTCTTGCGGAGCGCGTTCGGCGACGAGCTCGATGAGCGGGATTTCGACCGCAGCTTTACCCGCGACGTCGAGATCAGCGGCGTCATGGCGGCGGCGCGCACGCCGGAAAAGCCGCGCGTGCTCGCGGCGACCCGTCGGTTGCCGAGTGGGACGTTGCTGACCGATCGCGACCTCAAATGGCGAAGTACCGAGGGGCCGATCAACGCTGAGTTGCATTATCTCGAGGGTCGCGACCCGATAATTACATTGCGTGGCTCTTTGGTCAACCGCACGCTCGCCGCGGATCAGCCGATCATTCGCACCCAGCTGATCCAGCCGTCCGACCCGAGCTTCGTGTCAACCGCGCTCCGGCCGGGCTATCGCGCGATCAGCATCCAGGTCGAGGCGCACACCGCGGTCACCGGTTTCATCGGCCCGGGCGACCTGGTCGATGTCCTGTTCACCGATACCTGGGAGGACGAGCGGGACGGCGCGATCCTGGCCGACCGCTACTTCGGCGAGACGGTGGCGCGGCGGGTACGGGTGTTGTCGCTGAAAACCCGGACCGACACCGCAAGCGCGCTCCAGTTGCCGGACGTCGCGGCGAACTCGACCGCGACGCTTGAGGTGACGCCGAAACAGGCGGAGCGGGTCACGGTGGCCACCACCATGGGTCAGCTGACCCTGATTTTACGCGCGGCGAGCGAGCCGCTGCCGCAGCTGGCGTCGGCCGACCCCAAAGGCCTTGCGCTCAAGGGTGACGGTCTCGATCGGGCGAGCGCGGCCGCGTCCGACGACGACAGGCCGTCCTTCAGTATGGACACCGAGCTGAGTGCGGCCCTGCGCGCGCTGGTGTTCGACCCGGCGATCGGGATCCAGGGCGCACCGTCGCGCGCCGCCGCTGCTGCGGGCGATCAGGCCGCGGTCGCCGGTGAGGCAGCGGGCAGTCCGGCCGCGGCGGAAACCCGGCAGGTCCGGGTGTTCCGCGCCAATGTGCCGGAGACGGTGATGGTGACCCGATGATCGACCCGCCGGCGCCTTGGTCATCGCACGACCCGGGCGCCGGCGTCCCGATGGCGCTGCCGTTGGCCGCGCGTCTTTGGTCCGGGCGCCTAATACAGCCCGGCTCAAATCCTGACCAGGTCAGGATTTGAGCCGGAAAGCTGTACGACAAGATGATTAGTACACCGCGGCGGACCAAAAAAACCATGTCACTATTTCCGCCGCGGTGTACTAGTGGCCGGCCGTCAGCGCGTCGATCCGGCGCGGGTCGGACGCGCCCGACAACAGGCCCGACGGCCGGCGCAGGATCGACTGGGTCGCGCCCATCGCGGCCTTGATCACCACCGTGTGACCGAAGCTCTCGAGCAGGCGCACCGTGTCCGGGCTGACCCCCTCTTCGATCCGGAGCTCGTCGGGCAACCACTGATGGTGGACGCGCGGCGCCAGCGTCGCCTCGGCAACATTCATGCCGTGGTCGATCACGTTGAGGATCACCTGGAGCGTCGTCGTGATGATCCGGGCGCCACCGGGGCTGCCGGTGATCAGCACCGGGGCCCCGTCGGCGAACACGATCGTCGGTGACATCGAGCTGAGCGGCCGTTTGTTGCCCTCGACCGCATTTGCGTCCCCGCCGATCAGGCCGTACGCGTTCGGCACGCCGGGTTTGGCCGAGAAGTCGTCGAGCTCGTTGTTGAGCAGAACCCCGGTGCCCGGCGCCATCAAACCGCTGCCGAAGCTGAAATTGAGGGTGTAGGTGTTCGACACCGCATTGCCGTCGCGATCAACCACCGAAAAATGGGTGGTGTCGGGGCTGTCGTACGGTGCAAGGTCGCCGGGCCCGAGTGCGGCCGCCGGCACCGCGCGGGTCGGGTCGATGCGACGGCGCACCGCGTCCGCATAGGCCGCCGAGGTCAGGGCCGCCACCGGGACGCGGACGAAATCCGGGTCGCCGAGATATGCGCTGCGGTCGGCATAGGCGACCTTCATCGTCTCGGCCAGGTGATGGATCGCAGCAGCCCCATTGTGCCCCATCCGGGCGAGCGGCACGCCCTCGAGCACGCGCAGCATCTGGACGATGTGGACGCCGCCCGAGCTCGGCGGCGGCATCGAGACGACCTCATACCCCCGATAGGTCCCGCGCACCGGCGCCCGCACCACCGCCCGATAGGCGGCGAGGTCGTCCCGGGTCATCCGGCCGCCGCCACGCGCCAGTTCGTCCACGATCGCAGCACCGATCGGACCGCGATAAAAGGCATCCGGCCCCTCGGCGGCAATCTGCGCCAGCGTGTCCGCCAGGTCGGTCTGGACCAGCCGCTCCCCGGCCGCCCACGGGGCGCCGTCCGGCGTCAGGAACACCCGCGCCGCGGCCGGGGAGCGGGCCAAGCGGTCGCGAGCCCGCTCCAGCGCGGCGGCGAGCGCGCCGGTGACCATGAACCCGTCGCGGGCCAGGCGCTCGGCCGGCGCGATCGCGGTCGCGAGGTCGATCGTCCCATACCGTTTCAACGCCAGCGCCAGACCGGCGACCGTCCCCGGGACCCCGACACCGAGCGCGCTGTATCGCGACAGCTCGGGGTCGGCGTTGCCGTCGGCGTCGAGGAACATGTCGCGGGTCGCCGCCGCCGGCGCCGTCTCGCGATAGTCGATCGCGACCGTGTCGCCACGCACCGCATCGTGGACCAACATGAAGCCGCCGCCGCCGAGATTGCCGGCGCGCGGCAAGGTCACCGCCAAAGTGAACGCCACGGTCACCGCCGCATCGACCGCGGTCCCACCGGCCTCGAGCACCGCGACACCGGCGCGCGTGGCATGCCTCTGCTGGCTCGCCACCATGCCGTGCTGCGCGACCACCGGGTGGACACGGTCCCGCCGGTCTTCGATCGCTTGCCGGGCCGCAGCAGGGGCCGGCGCCAGAGGTGCGAGGCCGGCGATCGCGACCGCCAGGCCGCCGACCAGGGCTGCGGCCAGAGGACGGTGCCGCACGGCGGCGGACGGCGTCGGGTGATCTGGCAACACGGGCGGTCTCCTTGTTCTCGTGCGCGGGCGCGCCGGGTCAGCGTTTGCGGGACAGCACCTGCTCGATCCGGTTCTTCAGTTTGACCGCGGACACCGGTTTGACCAGATACCCGGCGACCACATGTTGTTTGGCGGTCAGCACCGTTTCTTCGTTGGCGTCGGCGGTCAACATGATCACCGGGATCGCCTTGACCGCCGGCATGCCCCGGAGTTTGGCGAGGTAGGTCAGACCGCTGGTCGGATCCATGTGGACGTCGCAAAACACCAGATGTGGCCGGACCCGGACCGTCTCGAGAAAACCGCTGTTGCCGTCCGGAGCTTCATAAATGTTCTGAACCCCGATTTGTTTTAAATACTGGACAATGATGCGACGTGTGTTCGGTTCATCCTCGATCACCAAGATCTTCAAGGTACTGAAATCGAGTTCGTCCATGCAGATCATCCTTAATCCGCCGGCGTTGCCGGCCGACTGGTGAGCCCGAGCCGATCGGCGGCGGTCCGCAGCTCGGCGATCGTGGCCGGGAGCAGCCCGGCGATCATCGCTGCGGCCTCGCCGTCGCCGGCATCGAACAGGTCCTGAAGATCGCTGCCCAGCCGGCCGAGCCGGGTCGCCGTCGCCGACTGTGCCGCGCCCTTCAATCGGTGCGCAACCGCGCGGGCGGCCGGCAGCTGTCCCTCGTGCAGATGATCGGTCAATCGGGCGGCCATGTCATCCGCGCTCGCAAGGAAATCGGCGACGAACCCCGACAGCGCCGCATGGTCGCCGTCGAACGTGTCGGTCAGGGCCGCGATGTCGATGACCTCGGGATCGACCCGCGGTCCCGCCGGGGTCGTCGCGCGCGAAGCCGCCGCGGCCGGCCGACGCAGCGCCAACCCCTGCGGCACCAGCCGGGCCAGCAGGTCGGCGAGCGCCCGGATGGCGATCGGTTTCGGCAGATAGTCGTCCATGCCGGCCTCGCGGCACACGGCCCGGGTCTCGGGCAGCGCGTCGGCGGTCAGCGCGACGATTGGCAGCCGCGCCGCCGCGGCGCCGGCCGCGCCGGCGCGCAGCCGCCGGGTCAGCTCGACTCCGTCGAGCTCCGGCATGTGGAAATCGGTCAGGACCAGGCCGATGCCGACGCAGTCGGTGGTGAGCCGGGCCAGTGCCGCGGTGCCGTTGGCGACCAACTCGTGGGCAAAGCCGAGCCGGTCGAGCACCCGCCGGATCACCGTCTGGTTGGTCGGGGTGTCCTCGGCGACCAGGATGAGCGCACCGGCGGCGGCCGCATCGACGACGCTCGGCGGGGCGAAGCGAAACCGGTCGGGCCCGGTCCCGGCGCCGCGCGCCGGCACCACCGGCTCCGCACGCCCGCGGGCCGCGGCACAGGCCTGCCATACGATCTCGCAGCGCAGCGGGTAGGGCAGGACCGTGACATAGCCGTGGCGTGTCGCCGCCGCCGCGGTCGAGGCCCGGCGCCGCGACGCGGTCATGATCAGGGTCGGGGCGACCCGCCCGGCGGTCCCCATTGCCGAGACCCGATCGGCGAGCTCAAATGCAGACAGATCGGGCGGGTCGCCGTGCACGAAGACGACATTGGGGGCGGTCCGGCCCGGGCCGGTGCCCTCGTCGGTCGGTGCGGCATCGGCACCGGCCGGGTCACCCGCGCCGCTCAGCCGGTCGAGTGCGTCCATCGCGGTGGCGACCCGGTCGACCGACCCGACGCCGCCGGCGCCGAGCCACCGCGCCAGCGCCGCCGCCACCGCCGTCGGGTGTCCGACCAGCAGCACATGGACATCGTCGATCGGCGCGGCCGGCCGCGCGACCTCGGCGCCGGTCGGGGTCAGCGGCAACGACACCCAGAACACGGAGCCCAGCCCGGGCGAGCTCTCGACCCCGATCCGCCCGTCCATCAGAGCGCACAAGCGCTGGCAGATCGACAGCCCCAGGCCGGTGCCGCCGTATCGGCGCGAGGTCGCGCTGTCAGCCTGAGTGAACGGCTGGAACAAACGCGCGCGCTGGTCTTCGGTCAACCCGATCCCGGTGTCCTCGACCGCGAACCAGACCGACACCGGCGCGCCCGCGGCCACCGTGGTGCCGGCGGCCTCGAGGCCGGCGCGCATGGTCACCGACCCGGCCTCGGTGAACTTGAGCGCGTTGCCGGTCAAGTTTAACAGGATCTGGCGGAGCCGCGACGGGTCGCCGACCCATTCGGGCTGCAACGCCGGATCGACATCGACCACCAAGGCGAGACCGGCCTCCTCGGCGCGCAACGACAACAGATCGGCAACGCCGTAGAGCAGGTCGTCGAGACGGAACGCGATCGCCTCGAGTTCGAGCCGGCCGGCCTCGATCTTCGACAGATCGAGAATGTCGTCGAGGATCGCGAGCAACGTGCCCGCGGACTGACGGATCACCACCGCCATGTCTTCCTGGTCCGGCGACAGGTCGGAGCCGGCGAGCAGCTCCGCCATCGACAGGATGCCGTTCATCGGGGTGCGGATCTCGTGGCTCATGGTCGCAAGGAACGCCGATTTCGCCTGGGCCGCGCGCTCGGCGTCCTCCTTGGCGGCGCGCAGGGCCTGGTCCTGACGCCGGCGCTGGGAAATGTCGCGGGCGAACGCGACCGCGTGCCAGTGGCCGCCGCGGCGGAACCCGGACACCGCGAGCTCGATCGG
This sequence comes from Azospirillaceae bacterium, assembly GCA_028277115.1. Classification (GTDB taxonomy): domain Bacteria; phylum Pseudomonadota; class Alphaproteobacteria; order Azospirillales; family Azospirillaceae; genus JANQHG01. Next base: position 4,382 of record JANQHG010000007.1, on the reverse strand, counting down.
CACGGTCGCGCCGTCCTTGCGCACCGCGTCGAGCTCGCGGACCTGGTTCAAGATCGGGCCGCGGCCGGTGCGCGCGAACCGGGCAACCGCGGCGCTCGCCGCGTCCCGCAGCATCGGTGGGGCCAACAGCTGGTGCGCCGGTTGGCCGATCGCTTCGGCGGCGCCGTAGCCGAACACCCGCTCGGCAGCGGGGTTCCACAAGGTCACCCGATCCATGTCGTCGATCGTGATCACGGCGTCGAGCGCCGATTGATAGATCGTGCGCAGCAGGGCCTCACGGTCCTCGACGTCGCGTTCGGCGAGCACCTGTTCGGTGACATCGACCGCCACCACCACCATGCCCTGGGCGGTGTGCGCCGAGCGGGTGACCCGGAACACCCGGCCCTGCGGCACCGAGAGCAGCGAGGAGATCACCGTGTTCGGCTGGGCCCTGAAAAAATCGACCAGCCGCGCGTGGGCCAGCCGGTCGGGGTCGCCCGGCCCGTAGTCGCCGCGCACCGCGAGATGGCGCAGCACGTCGCGGAACGGGCTGCCCGGATAGACCAGACCGGGCGGCAGGTCGAACATCTCGACCATCTTCTGGTTGTGAACGACCAGGCGGTCGTCGGCATCGACCATGTAGACGGTGCCGGGCATCGTCTCGATCACCGCGACCAGTTGGGCCGAGGCGATGCTGAGCCGGCGATGTTCGGCATCGAGCGCGCTCTGCAGCGCGCTGATCCGCTCGACATGCTGGCGGAACACGTCGAGCGCTTCGGACATCCGGCCGATCTCGTCGCGGCGCCGGCGATGCGGCACCTCGACGCCCGGTTCGCCGGCGGCGAGCCTGAGCATCACCCGGGTGACGTCGCCGATCGGCCGGCTGATCGTGCGGGCCAGACCCAGCGCGGCGGCCAAGACCACGGCCAGGATCGCGCAGCCGGCGATCAACGAGCGTTCGCCGATCGACCGGACCGGGCTCAAGACATCGGCGGCCGGCTCGGTGGTCACGATCGCCCAGACCTTGCCGCCGATCGCGATCGGGGCAAAGGCGGCGATCAGCGATCCCGCAGCGGGCCCGTCGGCGGCCGGCTGGCCGTAGGGCGCGATCTCGGTCACCCCGATCTCGCCGCGGTGCGCGCGCTGCACCGCCGGGTTCGACAGGCGGATCTCCCGGATCGCGGCATCGGGCACGCGCGGCGTCGGGCTGCGCACGACGCCGTTGGCGTCGACCACCAGGCATTCGCCGCGGGCCCCGAGCCCAAGCCGCGCCGAGGCGACCCGCGCGAGCGGCGTGAGCGACAGGCGGACCGCGAGCACGCCGACCGGGTCGCCGGTGAACGCCTCGTGCATCGGGGTGGCGAGAAAGGCGGAGAGCGCGCCGTTGTCGGGCGGATAGGGGGCAAAGTCCGCGACCTGGACGGTGCGGCGGCGCCACTGCCGGGTGACCGCCTCGAACACGGCGGCGAGGCCGGTGTCGGCCAGCACCGCATCGTTGAGCATGCGTCCGACCTCGCCCCGGTCGGCGGCACTGAACAGAATCCGGCCGGTCGCGTCGATCAGGAACAGGTCGAAGTAACCGCTGAGACGGCTCAAGCTGGTGAGCGCCAGGCCGTATTGGCCGACCACCTCGGCCAACAAACTGTCCGGCGGCGGGGCCGGTGCGCCGGCGTTGCGGGCCGCCGCGCGCGGGCCCAGCGCGGCCCAGCCGGCGATGAAATCGTCGAGGGCGCTGCCGAGCCAGGGGCTCGCCGCCTCTTTCAGCAGATCCGCCTCGGCCGCCTCGAGCCAGTCGATGATCGTGGCCCGGCGCAGCTTGGTCACGGTCAACAGGCTGTCTTCGGCCTTGGCGCGCAAGCCCATCGACGCGATCTCGAACAGGGTGATCCCGATCCCGATCCCGGCGGCGAGCCCCGCCCCGATCACCGCGATCGCGAGCTTGGCGGAGATGCTGAGACGCATCGCACAGGGGCTCCCTCACTCGGCCGGTCGGACCGGGCGTTTTGCGGGCATTTGGCTCAGGGCACCAGGTCGTCGGGGAACGGGTCGTCGATCGGCACCGGCGCTGGCGCGGCGGCCGGCCGGTGATCGCGTGGTTCCGCGGACTTGAGCGCGGTCTTCTGCCATTCCCCGCACCAGTCGCCCGACCGGGTCACCGGAAAGCCGCCCTCGGGCATCCGCGCGGTCACGACCGGCGGGTAGCGGCGGCAGTCGCCCTTGGGCCCGCGCTCGCGGACCCCCTGGCCGACCCAAAACCGACAGGTGTAACAGGTCTCATATCGTTTGGTCGCCACCGCCGCTCGCCCTCCCCTGTCCGCTCGGCCGATCGGGTGTCATGCGTTTGGTCACCGGTTTAGCATTGCCGAGGCCGGCCGGGGGGGTGAAACCGGTCGGCCGCTCTGGTATACCCGGCCGATCGGGCGACCCCCCGGTCGGCGATCACCAACGGCGCGGCGGCGCCCGGGCAAAGAGCGATGGACATCCCCGACAGCGACCCCGACGTCGAGATCGTGACCCGCGAGCTCGGCTACCAAGGCTATACCCGGGTCGAGCGTTTCCGCTTGCGCGTCCGCCGCTTCGACGGCAGCTGGAGCGGCGAGATGCGGCGCGAGGTGGTGAACCGCGGCAACGCGGTCGCGGTCCTGCCCTATGACCCGCGGCGCGACGAAGTGATATTGATTGAACAGTTCCGCCTGCCGCAACATGTTGTCGGCTACCCGGGGTGGCCGCTGGAAATCGTCGGCGGGATCGTCGAGGCGGGCGAGACCTTCGAAGAGGTCGCCCGGCGCGAGGCGGCCGAGGAAGCCGGCGTCACGATCCGGCGACTGGAAAAGTTGTACCATTGCTTCACCAGCCCCGGGATCCTCTCTGAGCAAGTAACGATTTACTGTGGCGAAGTCGATACCACGGGCGCCAGCGGGGTCTATGGATTACCTGACGAGCATGAAGAGATCAAGGTCCACGTCCATTCGGCCGAGGCGGCGATTGCCCGACTGGATGCCGGGCAACTCGACAATGCGATCGTGATCATCGCGCTCAGCTGGCTTGCGCGCAATCGTGACGCATTGCGCCGGCGTTGGACGACCCCGGCAGCCCTGGCCCTCGGGACTTGACGCCGTCGCGGGCGATCGCCAGCTCAGGTCGATTGCGGCGGTCGCGACCGATCCGTCGCGCCGTCGGTGCCGCCAACCGGGACGCCTGCCGATGACCGAGCCCGTTTCGATCTCCGCGCCCGAGGCTGCCCCACGGGTGCCGCCGACGCCTGCCGGTCGCGGGCGGGATGGCGGGGTGGTGCGCGACGGCTTCATCGACACGATCGGCGGCACACTCCTGATCCGCCTGCGCCATGCCTCGGCGGCGACCGGGTGCGAGATTCTGGGCAAGGCCGAGTTCCTGAACCCTGGCGGGTCGGTCAAGGACCGCGCGGCGCTGGCGATCGTGCGCGATGCCGAGGCCTCGGGGCGGCTCGGACCCGGCGGCGTGATCGTCGAGGGCACGGCAGGCAACACCGGGATCGGCCTTGCGTTGGTCGGCAACGCCTTGGGCTACCGCACCGTGATCGTGATGCCGGAGACCCAGAGCCAGGAAAAGAAGGACATGCTGCGTCTGATCGGCGCCGACCTTCGCCTGGTCCCGGCGGTGCCCTATCGCGACCCCAACAATTATGTCCGGCTGTCCGGCCGGTTGGCCGAGGACTTGGCGGCGGCCGAGCCGAACGGCGCGGTTTGGGCGAACCAGTTCGACAACACCGCCAACCGCGAAGGCCACCGGACCACCACCGGGCCGGAGATCTGGCACCAGACCGGCGGTCGGATCGATGCCTTCACGTGCGCGGTCGGCACCGGCGGCACGCTCGCCGGGGTCGGGATGGCGCTGAAGGCGCGCAATCCTGCCATCCGGATCGTGCTGGCCGATCCGATGGGCTCGGCGCTCTACACCCATTATGCCGAAGGCGCGCTCAAGGCCGAGGGCAGTTCGATCACCGAGGGGATCGGCCAGGGCCGGATCACGGCCAACCTCGAGGGTGCGCCGATCGACGATTGGCTGCGCATCCCGGACGCCGAGGCGTTGCCGGTGATTTTCGATCTGGTGCAGACGGAAGGCCTGGTGCTCGGCGGCTCGTCCGGGGTCAATGTCGCGGCGGCGATCCGGGTCGCGCGCAAGCTCGGCCCCGGCCACGTGGTGGTGACGATCCTGTGCGACCTCGGCACCCGTTACCAGTCGAAGCTGTTCAACCCGGCGTTTCTGGCCGAGCGCGGGTTGCCGGTGCCGCCCTGGCTTGCGGCGTGACCCCTGTTGCAAGGGTTTTGGGGGCTGGCGCCCCCAAGGTCAGGGGGCGTTGCCCCCCGACACCCCATAGGCGCTAACTTAACGGGATGTGGGGCAAATTGGCAGATTGCTTT
>JANQHG010000053.1 GCA_028277115.1 Azospirillaceae bacterium | reverse complement strand
CCGTCCGCTTAAGCCGCCGAACCGCCGTGTGCGGACCCGCATGCACGGTGGTGTGGGAGGGGGAACGCCGCGAGGCGCCCCCTATCCCGATTTTGGGGGCTTCGCCCCCAGGTCAGGGGGTTTCACCCCCCGACACCCCCCGACCAGGGGTTGCCCCCTGGACCCCGCACATTAATGGGGGTCAAGGGGGGTGACCCCCCTTGCGGGGGTGTCGGGGGCAGCGCCCCTGACAACGGCCGTCAGGCCGCATCCGGCGCCGCCGTTTGCCCGAACCCATCGGATGGCGCGAAAAGAAATCCCTTCCCCCGCCCCAAGGCAGGGGACGGTGGCCGGATGGGGGCCAAGGCCGGTGGTCAACCAACGAGAAACAGGCATGTCGGACACCCATTCCAAGGTCATGATCATCGGCGCCGGCCCGGCCGGCCTGACCGCCGCCATCTACGCCGCCCGCGCCAACCTGGCCCCGGCGGTGATCCAGGGCCTGCAGCCGGGCGGCCAGCTGACCATCACCACCGACGTCGAGAACTACCCGGGCTTCGCCGACGTCATCCAGGGCCCATGGCTGATGGAACAAATGCAGGCCCAGGCAGAAAAGGTCGGCACCCGCACCGTCTCGGCGGTGGTCACCGCGGCGGACCTGTCCGCACGCCCGTTCGCCGCAACCACCGACACCGGCACGGTTTGGACCGGCGACACCTTGATCATCGCGACCGGCGCCCAGGCACGCTGGCTCGGCCTCGACAGCGAGACCCGTTTGCGCGGCGGCGGCGTCTCGGCCTGTGCAACCTGCGACGGCTTCTTCTTCCGCGGTCGCGAGGTCGCGGTGGTCGGCGGCGGCAACGCCGCGTGCGAGGAAGCCCTGTTCCTCACCAACTTCGCCGAGCGGGTGACGATCGTCCACCGCCGCGACCGCTTGCGCGGCGAGAAGATCCTGCACGACCGGGTGTTCGCCAACCCCAAGATCACGGTCGCGTGGAACAGCGTGGTCACCGAAATCCTCGGCACCCCGGAGAACACGGTCCGCGGCCTGGCACTCAAAGACGTGGTGACCGACGAGACCCGCGACCTGGCGGTCGAAGGCGTGTTCATCGCGATCGGCCACGACCCGGCGACCCAGCTGTTCCGCGGCCAGCTCGAGATGGACGACGCCGGCTACATCCTGACCAAGCCCGACAGCACCGAGACCAGCATCCCCGGCGTGTTCGCCGCCGGCGATGTAAAGGACAAGGTCTACCGCCAGGCGGTCACGGCCGCGGGCATGGGCTGCATGGCCGCGCTCGAGGCCGAACGCTGGCTCGCCGCCCAGGGGCACGGGTGACCGCCCGGGCGGAAACGCCGAATGCGGCCTGTCGGCCGTGCGGGGGGCGCTGCCCCCACCACCCCCGCAAGGGGGGACACCCCCCTTGACCCCCGCTAATGGGGTCCAGGGGGCGAAGTCCCCAAAACGCGGTTTCCGTTTAGTTCCCCTCCATCCTTCGGCCGACCCACCCTGGATGAAACTGCGTGGCAGCCCCGCCGAAAGGCGGGGGACAGTCCTCCCCCCACGGAACGTGGGGGGAGTTAGAGAGGGGCATACGGCGGTGCAGGTGGCCACCGGCGCCGCCATATGCCCCCATCCGTCCGCTGCGCGACCCCCTTCCCCCGCTTGGGCGGGGGAAGGAGATTTCGCCGCGCCACCCGTTGGCTTCCGTTTAGAGCGGGCAATCTAGCGGTGAGAGCGATCGATTTGGTCCCGGGCCGGCCGGCGCGACTGGAGATCGGCGGCGCGCCCGAAGGGCACGACGCCCGCGTCCTGGTCACGCTGGCCGCGCGCGGCGACGTGGTCCATGTCGCGCTCGACGACGCCCGGGCGGCGCGCCTGGTCGAGGCGGTGCGCTTCTTCGCCCCCGACCAGATCGTGCTGTCGTTCCCGGCGTGGGACTGCCTGCCCTACGACCGGGTGTCGCCGCAGGGCGCGATCGTCGGCCGCCGGGTCGCGACCCTGATGCGCCTGCTGGCGCCGCGCCGCCGCGGCCATCTGGTGGTCGTGACCACGGTCAACGCGCTGATCCAAAAGGTGGCGCCGCGCGCAGCCCTCGCCGGCGCCGGCTTCCGCGCCGCGGTCGGCGAGCGCCTCGATGCCGACCGGCTGACCGATTTCTTCACCTATAACGGCTATCTGCGCGTCGACACCGTGCGCGAACCGGGCGACTACGCGGTGCGCGGCGGCATCATCGATTTGTTCCCGCCCGACACCGACAACCCGATCCGGCTCGACCTGTTCGGCGACGAGGTCGAGGGCATCCGCGTGTTCGACGCGATCTCCCAGCGCACGGTCGCCAAGCGCACCAAGATCGCGCTGAAACCGGTGTCCGAGCTGTTCCGCGACCCCTCTTCGATCGCGCGCTTTCGCGCCGGCTATCGCGAGCTGTTCGGCGCGGTCACCGACGACGACCCGCTGTACGAGGCGGTCGCCGCCGGCCGCCGCCACCCTGGGGTCGAGCACTGGCTGCCGCTGTTCCACGAGCGCATGGAGGTCTTGACCGACTATCTGCCGCGTGCGCTGGTGACGCTCGACCCGCAGGCCGAAGACGCGCGCGACGCCCGGTTCGACCAGATCGAGGACTTCTACACCGCGCGCTGCGATCTCCAAACGGCGGAAAAGAAGTCGGGCGCGCCGGTCTACAAGCCGCTGCCGCCCGATCTGCTCTATCTCGACCGCGCCGGCTGGGACTTGGTGCTGGGTGTCCATGCGGTCGCGCGTCTGACGCCGTTTCCCCACCCGCCGGGGATCAAGGGCACCCACGACGCCGGCGGCCGACCGAGCGCCGGCTTCGCCGAGGCGCGGGCCCGGCCCGAGATCAACGTGTTCGACGCGGTCCACGACCGCATCCGCGCGCTCCAGGCCGAGGGGCGACGCGCGATCCTGGCCGGCTACAGCGAGGGCTCGCGCGACCGCCTGATCAACGTGCTCGCCGACCACGGCATCGAGGGCATCGAGCCGATCTCGAGCCTCGACGAGGCGACGCGCTTCGCCCCCGAAATCACGGTCGCGGCGGTGCTGCCGATCGAGAGCGGCTTCGACAGCGGCGACCTCGCGGTCATCACCGAACAGGACATCCTGGGCGAGCGCCTGGCCCGCCCGGCGCGGCCCAAGCGCCGCCGCGCCGCCAACTTCATCGCCGAGGCGTCGAGCCTGACGCCCGGCGACATCGTGGTCCACACGGACCACGGCATCGGCCGCTACGAGGGGCTGGAAACGCTTGAGGTCTCGGGCGCGCCGCACGACTGCCTGCGCGTGGTCTACGACGGCGGCGACAAGCTGTTCGTGCCGGTCGAGAACATCGAGACCCTGTCGCGCTACGGCTCGGAAGACGCCGCGGCCCAACTCGACAAGCTCGGCGGCGCCGGCTGGCAGTCCCGCAAGGCCAAGGTCAAAAAGCGCCTCAAAGACATGGCCGAGGCGTTGATGCGGATCGCCGCGGAACGCGCATTGCGCCGCGGCGAGATACTCGCCCCGCCCGAGGGCCTGTTCGCCGAGTTCGCCGCGCGCTTCCCCTATTTGGAAACCGAAGACCAAAGCCGCGCGATCGACGAGGTGATCGAGGACTTGGCCTCCGGCCGGCCGATGGACCGCCTGGTGTGCGGCGATGTCGGCTTCGGCAAAACCGAGGTCGCGCTACGCGCCGCCTTCGTCGCGGCGATGAGCGGGCTCCAGGTCGCGGTGGTCGTGCCGACCACGCTGCTCGCCCGCCAGCACCACCGTACCTTTGCGGCGCGCTTTGTCGGCCTGCCGATCCGGATCGCCCAGCTGTCGCGCCTGGTCTCGGCCAAGGACACCACCCAGACCAAGAAGGGCCTGGCGTCGGGCGAGATCGACATCGTGATCGGCACCCACGCCCTGCTCGGCAAGACGGTCCAGTTCAAACGACTGGCCCTGGTGGTGATCGACGAGGAACAACACTTCGGCGTCAAGCAAAAGGAGCGCTTGAAGGAGCTGCGCGCCGACGTCCACGTCCTGACCCTGACCGCGACGCCGATCCCGCGCACGCTCCAGCTGGCTTTGACCGGCGTGCGCGAACTCAGCCTGATCACGACCCCGCCGGTCGACCGCCTGGCGGTCCGAACCTTTGTGCTGCCGTTCGACCCGGTGGTGATCCGCGAGGCGATCCTGCGCGAGCATTACCGCGGCGGCCAAAGCTTCTACGTCTGCCCCTACATCGACGACCTGGCCAGGGTCCACGACCGCCTGCGCGAACTGACGCCTGAGGTCAAGGTTGCGACCGCGCACGGCCAGATGCCGGCGACCGAGCTCGAACGCGTCATGGGCGCGTTCGACGAGGGCCAGTTCGACGTCTTGTTATCGACCAACATCATCGAGTCGGGCCTCGACATCCCGCGCGCCAACACGCTGATCATCCACCGCGCCGACCAGTTCGGCCTGGCGCAGCTCTACCAACTGCGCGGCCGGGTCGGCCGCTCCAAGCTGCGCGGCTATGCCTATTTCACCTACGCGCCGCGCAAGGTCCTCTCGACCACCGCCAGGCAGCGCCTGCAGGTGATCGGCACCCTCGACACGCTCGGCGCCGGGTTCCAGCTGGCGAGCCACGACATGGACATCCGCGGCGCCGGCAACCTGTTGGGCGAGGAACAGTCGGGCCACATCCGCGAGGTCGGGGTCGAGCTCTACCAACAAATGCTGGAGGACGCGGTCGCCGCCGTCCGCGCCGCCGGCACCACTGGCGACGGCGGCGCGGGCGGTACGGCCGAGGGCGAGCCGTGGACACCGCAGATCAACCTCGGCATGCCGGTGCTGATCCCGGAGACCTACGTCCCCGACCTCAACGTCCGGGTCAGCCTGTACCGCCGGATCGCCGACCTGGTCGACCGCAAGGCGCTCGACGCCTTCGCCACGGAACTGGTCGACCGCTTCGGCAAGCTGCCGGTGGAGGTCGAAAACCTGCTCGCGGTGGTCGCCTTGAAACGGTTGTGCGTCGCCGCCGGGGTCGAGCGGGTCGATGCCGGCCCCAAGGGCGCAGTCTTGACCTTCCGCGCCAACAGCTTTGCGCGCCCGGACCGGCTGGTCGCGTTCATCGCGCGCCAGGCCGGCGCGATCAAGCTCCGGCCCGACCACAAGCTGGTGCAGTCGCGCGACTGGGCGACCCCGCAGCAGCGCGTCAAAGGCGTCAACCGCTTGGTCCGCGAGCTCGCCGCACTCGCGACCGCCGAGGAGCCGGTGGCGGAGCCTACACCTTGACCCCGACCTGCCGCTTGAAGGGACACTTGCGGCCGGCAGCCGCAGGGCAGACGTCTCCGGCCGCTGCGTCTGCTCGCTGCCTTTGCTCCCTATGGCCTCCGCCTCGCCGGCCATAGCTGGGCGATCGGCGTGTCGCCCTATCCGATCCTTTGACCCGCACAGGCGGTGAGACCCGTCCGTTCCCGTTTCTTTTTTTTTGATTGATGTGAACCAGATTTTGGTTGTGGTTGAAGTGGTTTGGTTGCTGTCTTTTTTTCGTGGAGCATCTTCATGGTTATGAAGTCGCTATGGATCACGCTCGGTTGGTCGGCCCTTGCACTGGGGGCTGTCGGGGCGGTTCTTCCGGTGCTCCCGACGACGCCGTTCGTCATATTGGCAGCCATCGCATTTGGCAAAGGGTCTCCGGCCCTCCGGACGTGGATCGTCACCCACCGTATCTGGGGCGGGCCGATCCGGGATTGGGAACGCCATGGCGCGATCCGGCGACGCCATAAACTCATCGCCTGCGGCATGATGGCGATCGTTCTCCTCGGCAGCCTGTTTGCCGGTTTGTCGCCGTTGATCCTCGGGCTGCAATCACTGTGTATGGGCGCCGCCGCGCTTTTCATCCTGTCGCGCCCAACCGGCCCCAAAACCGAACAGGATCACCTGACCCGGAGGGCGGCGGCTGAGGAACACCAGAGACAGAAAGAAAAATAAAATGTATTCTGGTGATTTGTTTTGCCGTTTCGATTCCATCCTTGCCCTTGGCCGGTATGGTTGCGATCTATACCACCGTTTTGCCTGGTCGTACGGTTTATGAGACCGGGCGGGTCACCCCACTTGCGATCACACCCACCGGCACCCCGGCGGTCGCGATCAATCCGGAGTTTCCCCGTGCTCACTTCCCACCGCGTGCAGACGGATTTCGACTGTGTTGTGGTCGGTGCCGGCCATGCCGGACTGCTGCTTGCCCGGTTGCTGGCCGATCACGGCCTGAACACCGCGCTGATCGACCAACGGCCTGATCCGCGCACGGCGGACACCAGCGGACGGCGGCCTGCCGGTTGGGCGCTGTCGATCAATCTGGGCACGGTCACCGCCCTGCGCCGCGCGGGCCTTTGGGACTATTTCGCGGACCATGCGCAACCGGTCACGACCATGCGCGTGATTGATCCGGCGTGGGGGCGCGACGTCCTCTACCGGGCCGCGGAAATCGACGGCGAAGCGTTGGCTTGGGGGATCACCGGCTCCGACTTGGACACGAGCCTGGTTCGGGCGGTCTTCGACCAGCCTGTGGTCGAGACGATCTGGAACGAGGCGGTGATCGGCCATGATGCGGCGGGTGGGCGATGTTCGGTGACCTGTCGATCGGGACGGCGGATCACGTGCCGTCTGGCGATCGCGGCCGATGGGCGTCAGTCCCCGCTGCGGACGGCGGCCGGCTTGGACGGACCGCGCGCCGACTTCGGCCAAACCGCCTTGACGCTCGGCGTGACGACCGAACACAGCCATCGGGGCGGTGGGTTCGAGGTCTTGTATCTCGGCGGTCCGCTCGCCTTTCTGCCGCTGCCCGAGGGGAGAGCGGGCAAGCCGACGGCGGCGCTGACGTGGGTGTTCTCGCGCGAAGAGGCCGCCCGGCGTCAGACCGCCGCGCCGGCGTCCGTGGTCGCGGAGCTGAGCGCTCTCATGCCGGAGCACGTTGGGTCGGTTCGGATCACGACCCCGATCGTCGGCTTTCCGCTGTCGGCAAGCCATGCCAGGCGCCTGGTTGGGCGCCGGCTCGCCCTGGTGGGCGACGCCGCCCATGGGCTGCATCCGATCCATGCCCAGGGCTTCAACCTGGCCCTGCGGGACGTAAGTTGTCTGGTACGGATGCTCGCCGACGCCCATCGAGACCGCGGGGATGTCGGGGAGGGGGCGGTTCTTCGTCGCTATCAGGCGGCGCGCCTGCCCGATACGCTCGCGACCAGCCTGTTTGCCGCCGGGTTCGGCGTCGTGGGCGGCTCGGCGTCGCCGGTCGCCCGCGGGGCGATCGGCATGGGCGCGATCCTGCTTCAGAACGTGCCGGCGCTGCGGGCGGCGCTCGCGCGCGTCGGGGCCGGAACCATGTCGTTCCCGCCGCGGTTTCGGCCCGACACCGCAGGCGTCCCGTCGCAATCCCGTAGGAAGTCGGCTGATCCGGGGTCCATCGGCCGCGCACGGTGGGAACCCTGACCGACAAGGACCATCGGGTCTCGCCCTTGGGGTGCCTCGACGGCGTCGCGGGCCTGATCCGGTGGGGCAGTTGTCCCGCACCGCGTGCCCCGAACGGCGAACACCTTTGCCGCGCTGCGGCATCAGATTCTGCAAATCTCTTCCTGAAAACGACAAAAATGAATCGAGAGCTTGAAGATGAACAAGTAGAATCCAACTTGGCTTAGGGTCAGACCTCCGGAGCTCTGGGATTTTGAGTTGTCACCAATTCGTATTTGAGTCGCAAGCCAGTTCCCGGGAAGTTCGTTTGCGTCGCGTTCATCTCGT
>JANQHG010000051.1 GCA_028277115.1 Azospirillaceae bacterium | reverse complement strand
ACGAGATGAACGCGACGCAAACGAACTTCCCGGGAACTGGCTTGCGACTCAAATACGAATTGGTGACAACTCAAAATCCCAGAGCTCCGGAGGTCTGAGATTGCGTGGGGCTTCACCGGACGCCCCAAGCTCTATGCCGCCTGGACCAGTTATCACGGAGCGACGCCCGGCGCGTCATCCCTGTCCGGCGACCCGCGCCGGCGGTTCGCCGAGCCCGGTCTGCCGGGGATTCGTCACTTCCATGCGCCGATCGGCTGGCGCTGTCCGTTCGCCCCCGACGAGCCTGCGGAAAGCGCCCGGCTGTGCCTCGCCGCGTTCGAGGATCAGGCGCTCCGGGACGGGCCGGAGACGATCGCTGCCGTCTTCTTGGAGCCGATCGCCGGCACCAGCGGCCTGTACCAGTGGCCGGCCTCGTTCGTCCGCGGGCTCAGGGCGTTTTGCGACCGCCACGACATCTTGTTGGTGTTCGACGAGACCATGAGCGGCTGGGGGCGCAGCGGAACCTGGTTCGCGTGCGAGCACACGAGCGTCCTCCCCGACATCCTGGTGACGGCAAAGGGCGTCACCTCAGGCTATGTGCCGCTTGGCGTCACCGTGGTGACCGACCGGATCCGCGACGCCTTCGTAACGCGTCCGTTCGTCGGCGGCCTGACCACCGAAGGACATGCCCTGGCCTGCGCCGCCGGGGTCGCCAATCTGGAGGTCTACCGCAACGAGGGCCTGATCGAGCGGTCGCGCGCGCTCGGCGTCCTTCTGCAAGAGCATCTGGCGCATCTGAAGACCCGCCATGCGTGCATCGGCGACGTGCGCTCGCACGGCCTGTTCGCCTGCATCGAGTTGACCGCCGACCGGCACACCCGACGGCCGCTTGCCGGTTTGCGCAACAGCGAACGCGACGGCGAGCGCGACGTCGCGGGACAGATCGTCGAGCGGCTTTGGCAGACCGGGCTGGCGGTGTTGGCAAAAGGGGACTTCCTTTTTATTGCACCGCCTTTGGTGATCACCAGAGATGACCTTGGGCGTGGTCTGCATATGATCGACCAATGTCTCGATGACATGGATTCACTGGTTGGCTCTTGAATTGCGGCAGGTGATTTATGCAGTCTGGTCTTGAGCAAGTCTTGAAACGGGCCCGCACCGCCCAGGCGATTGCCGCGACTTGGTCCCAGGAAATGGTCGACGACGTGGTCGCAGCGGTCGGGTTCGCCGCCTGGCACGAGGGCGGGACCCTCGACCTCGCCGGGCAAGCGGTCGCGGAATCCGGCCTCGGCCGAGCGGAGGACCTCGCCGAGCGCCACCGCATCCGGGTCCTTGGGCTGCTTGGGGACCTTCACGGTGTGCGAAGCTGCGGTCTGGTCGAACGGGACGCGCGATCGGGCGTGATGAAGTTCGCGCAGCCGGTCGGCGTGGTCGCCATGGCGATCCCGGCGACCGCACCGACCGCGTCGGTCGCCGGCAATGCGCTGACCATCTTGAAGACCCGTAACGCCGCCGTCTTTTGCCCCAACCCCCGCTGCGCCGGGGTCGCGGGCGCGATGACCGAGATCATGCGACGGACGCTGGTAGCCTGCGGCGTGCCGGCGGACCTGCTCCAATGTCTGGCCGATCCGAACCGCGAACTGATGAACCAGCTGATGGCCGCCAGCGACTTGGTGATTGCCACGGGTGGCCAGGGGGTCGTGAAGCGCGCGCAGGCCGCTGCGACGCCGTGCTACACCGCCGGGATCGGCAATTCGGTGATTCTGGTCGACGAAACCGCCGATATCGGGGTGGCCGCGGCCAATAGTCTCGCCGGCAAGAGCTTCGACAACGGCACGTCCTGCTCGGCCGAAAGCGTGCTGGTGATCCAAGACGACGTCTGGGAACCGATGATCTACGCGCTGATCGCTGAGGGCGGCTATCTGTGCACGACCCGAGAAAGCGAACGCTTGGCGAGAACCTTCTGGCCTCAAGGACCCGATGGACCGCGGCGCCTGATCGGCCGAAGCGCCGCCGAGCTCGCCGCAGCGGCGGAGATTCCGGCCGGCACCGACGTGAGAGCCCTGCTGGTCGCTCCGGAGGCGGCGCCTGAGGAGAGCCTGTTTTCCGGCGAAAAGCTGGCGCCGATCCTGGCGCTCTGGCGCTATCGAACCTTCGACGAGGGCGTCGAGAGCGTGCGCCGGATCCTTGATCGCTGCGGCCGCGGCCACAGCTGCGGCATCTACAGTCGGGTTGCCGGCCGCCCCGAACGCCTCGCCGAAACGCTGCCGGTGTCACGGATCATGTGCAATCACTCGACCGGCTTGGGCAATGCCGGCTCTCCGACCAACGGCATGCCGTTCACCACGACGCTGTCGTGTGGATCTTGGGGCGGCGGCATCACGACGGCGAACGTGACGTGGCGCAACCTCGTCAACCTGACATGGCTTGCGCACCCGATCGAACGGCCCAAACAACGCCTCGCCGACCTGTTTGGCCGACACTTTAGAGAGATGGAAGTCGCCGACTAGTACACCGCGGCGGAAATAGTGACATGGTTTTTTTGGTCCGCCGCGGTGTACTAATCATCTTGTCGTACAGCTTGCTGGCACAAATCCTGACCATGTCAGGATTTGTGCCAGGCTGTACTAGGCCGAACTTCTTCCCTCAAATCGGCTGAAACCCGCAGACCCCCTTTGGATCCTAAACTCATCGGCGGTTTCCAGCCATGTTACGCCCAGAAGCATCGTCTCCAACAGCTCGCATAGTCGTTACCTCTGTGAAGCCATCTCCGCGAGGTCGCCATTCAACCACCGATCCGCCCCTCACTTGACGCCTGACAGTCTGGCTCGGAACAAACGGTCGCTTTGGCTGCCTTGCAGCATCTTGTCCACGATCGTGCCATCTTCCCGTTCCGGCGGATCATCGCTCAAGAGCGCAACGATCTCCGGCGGCAACCGCTCACGGATCTGCGCACCGGCGGTGCCGGGCTGGTCAAGCAAGGCCCTCAGTCGCTCGCGCCCCGTGAACGGGCCGCCTGTTCAGAACTGTCGATTGCCGAGCAATCGACCGAGCTCGCCGACGAGGCCACGGCGGAACACCAGCACACAGAGGATGAAAATCCCCCCTTGCGCTACGGTGACCCACGACCCCAATGCCGCCAGATGATTCTGCAAGGTGACGATGGTGGCGGCGCCGACAGTCGGGCCGAACACCGTGCCCAGACCGCCCAGCAAGGTCATCAAAATCACCTCACCTGACATGGTCCAGTGGACGTCGGTGAGCGAGGCAAGCTGGAATACCAATGCCTTGGTCGCGCCGGCCAAGCCGGAAATTGCCGCCGACAGCGTGAAGGCCAGCAATTTGTAGAGCTTGATTCGGTACCCTAGAGAAATCGCGCGCGTCTCGTTATCCCGAATCGCCCGCAGAACCTCCCCGAAGGGTGAATGGATAATCCGGTATACCAGCAAAAATCCGCACAGGTACACCGCTAGCACAAAGTAATAGCACGCCAGATCGTTACGTAAGTCGATCACCCCCAACAAAAACCCGCGCGGCACTGCTTGAATGCCGTCTTCGCCGCCGGTGAACGGCGCCTGCAAAGCGAAAAAATAGATCATCTGAGCCAGGGCCAGCGTCACCATGGCGAAGTAAATGCCGTGCCGCCGGATCGCCAGGCCGCCGATGACCACGCCGAGTGCGGCGGCAACCGCGACGCCGCTCAGGATCGCGAGCTCCGGCGGCAGGCCCCAAACCTTGGCCGCGTGCGCCGACAGGTAGGAGCCGAACCCGAAAAAGGCGGCGTGGCCGAACGACAGCAATCCGACAAAGCCGATCAACAAATTAAAGGCGGTGGCGAACAGCGCGAAACACAAGACCTTCATCAAGAAGATCGGATAGAATCCATAAGGTGCCATCGTGAGTAAGGCCAGCATCACGACAAAGGTGATCTGGTGGTGACCCGGCACTTGGCCGCTATGCCGTGCGCTCAGGCTCGCCGCTTCGACCGTCATGGCTCAGCCCTCCCGTCCGAACAGCCCGGCTGGCCGCACCAGCAGCACGAGCGCCATCACCACGAAGATCACGGTGCTGGACGCTTCGGGATAGAACACCTTGGTCAACCCCTCGATCAATCCGAGACCAAAACCGGTAACGATCGCGCCCAAGACCGAGCCGAGACCGCCGATCACGACCACCGCGAAGACGACAATGATCAGGTCCGATCCCATCAGCGGATTGACGGAATAAATCGGAGCCGCCAAGACCCCGGCCAGTCCCGCCAGCGCCACACCAAACCCATAGGTCAATGCGATGATGCGGGGGACGTTGACGCCGAACGCCTGGACCAGGGTCGGATTCTCCGTGCCAGCGCGCAGATAGGCGCCGAGCTTGGTGCGCTCGATGACGAACCAGGTCCCAAAACACACCACCACCGAGGCGGCAAGAACGAAGCCGCGATAATAGGGAAGGAACATGAACCCCAGATTCGAGCCGCCGCGCATCTCAGCCGGGATGCCATAGGGCAGCCCCGACGCCCCGAACTCCTGGCGAAAAAGGCCCTGGATCACCAGAGCCAGACCAAAGGTAAACAGGAGACCGTACAAATGGTCGAGGCGATAGAGCCGGCACAACATGGTCCGTTCGACCAGAATGCCGAAGCTGCCGACCAGCAGTGGTGCCAGCAGCAGCGCCCAATAGAAGCCGAGGCCGAGATAAGCCAGCAGCATCCAGGCGGCAAAAGCCCCCATCATGTAAAAGGCGCCGTGCGCGAAATTTATGATGTTGAGCATGCCAAAGATGACCGCCAGACCAAGACTCAACATGGCATAGAAAGAGCCATTGATCAGCCCGAGTAACATTTGACCAAAAAGCGCTTGGGGCGGGATGCCAAGAATTTCAAACATCTAAACTCCAAGATAAGTCTCAAGTTTATCCATATTCGAGTCGATCGCCGAACCGGAGATCATATCGACGATGTGGCCATGTTCCATGACCAGGTGTCGGTCGGCGAGCGCGGCAGCAAAGCGGAAGTTCTGTTCCACCAGCAGAATGGTAAAGCCGTCGGCCTTCAATCGCCGAATTGTTTGGCCGATCAGCTGGACGATCACCGGCGCCAGGCCTTCGGTGGGTTCATCGAGCAGGAGCAGCCGGGCACCTGTGCGCAAAATGCGGGCAATAGCCAGCATCTGCTGTTCACCACCGGACAGCCGGGTGCCCTGGGCAGTGTCCTGGCGCGCCCGCAGATTCGGAAACAGTTCATGGATCGCCGCCAGGCTAAGGCCGCCGGGACCGACCCGCGGCGGCAGCATAAGGTTCTCGCGCACCGAAAGACTGGCAAAAATGCCGCGTTCTTCCGGACAATAGGCGATGCCGTGTTGCGCGATGCGGTGCACCGGCAGACCGATCAGCTCGATGCCGTCATACCGAATGCTGCCGGAGCGTGCCGGAACAATGCCCATGATCGCGCGCAAGGTGGTCGTTTTGCCGGCGCCATTGCGCCCAAGCAGCGTCACCAGCTCCCCCGCCTGGATGTCAAGCTCGACCCCGTGCAAGACATGAGACTCGCCGTACCAGGCATTGAGCGCAGAGACCGAGAGCAACGATGCGGCGGACCGGTCATGCGGCATGATCGGTCCCCATATACGCCTCGATCACCTTCGGGTGGCGCGACACCTGGTCATAGTCGCCCTCGGCCAGGATGCGGCCGCTCGCCAGGACCGTGATCCGATGCGACAAATCCGCCACAACCTTGATGTTGTGCTCCACCATCAGGACGGTCCGGGCGGTGGCGACGCGCCGGATCAGCGCCGAGATGCGACCGACATCTTCGTGCCCCATGCCGGCGGTGGGTTCATCGAGCAACATCATTTCGGGGTCGAGCGCTAGCGTCGTTGCGATTTCCAGCGCACGTTTGCGGCCATAAGGCAGTTCCCCGGCGGTCGTTTCCGCGACGTCGCCCAGGCCGACCATGTCGATCAAGTCCAGCGCCTCGGCGTTGTATTGCCTGAGCGCCTTGGCCGGTCGCCAGAAATCGAACGAGCCGCCACGCCGACGTTGCAGCGCGATGCGCACGTTCTCGAGCACGCTGAGCCGGGGGAAGGTTGCCGAAATCTGGAATGAACGCACCATGCCAAGCCGCGCCACCTCGGTCGGATCGGCTTTGGTGATGTCGCGTCCGCGGTAGCGGATGCGACCCCGGGTCGGCGGCAGGAATTTGGTCAAGAGATTGAAGCAGGTGGTCTTGCCGGCACCATTGGGGCCGATCATGGCGTGGATGGTGCCGCGCCGGACCCCGAGATGTACGTCACTGACCGCGATAAATCCCTTGAACTCCTTCGTGAGGCCTTCGGTTTCCAACATTATGTCGTCCGCCATCGCGGGCGTTCACTCCCGATTCTGTGGATTATGCCCGATGCTCATTTGTCCGGCATGTCGGGCATCTCGTCAGCGCAGGCGTTCCAGAATGCTGACGTAGTTCGCCACCGCCGACCCGCCCATATTGAAGACACAGCCAATCTTGGGCGCTGGGATCTGCATGCCTTCGGCCTGGTTGCACAGCTGCAGACAGGCAAGCACATGCATGGACACACCGGTGGCCCCGATCGGATGGCCTTTCGCCTTCAAGCCGCCGGATGGGTTGACCGGCAACCGTCCTGTCTTCTCCACCCAGCCATCCCGGATCGCGATCGCGCCCTGACCGGGCGGCGTCAGGCCCATGGCCTCGTATGCCATCAACTCCGCGATCGTGAAACAGTCATGGAGTTCGATGAAGCTGAGGTCGTCAAGGCTCACCCGGGCGGCGTCGAACGCTTCGGCAAAGGTGCGCGCCGCCGCCGTGAACGTGGTCATATCGCGCCGGCTCATGGGCAGATAGTCGTTCTGATGTGCGACGGCACGCAACGCGACCGCCTTGTTCATGGTCGAAGCGGTGTCGACATCCGCCAGCACCACCGCGGCGGCGCCGTCGGAGACCGGCGAACAGTCGGTCCGTTTCAACGGCCCGGCGACCATCGGGTTCTTATCCGACATCGTGCGGCAGAACGCGTAGCCGAGGTCCTTGCGGAACTGGGCATAGGGATTGGCGACACCGTTGCGGTGATTCTTGGCCGCGATCTGCGCCAACGCATCACTTTGATCGCCGTAGCGCTGGAAGTAGATGTCCGCAATCCGTGCGAACATGCCGGCAAAACCGCCGGCGAGCGCCGATTCCTCCCGGGCGTAGGCGGCATGAAGGAGCGTGCGCCCGATCTCCGGGCCGGGCAGATGGGTCATCTTCTCAACGCCGATCGCGAGCACGAAACGCGCGCGACCGGCCTCGATGCGGTGGAGACCGGCATGGATCGCGGCGGAGCCGGTGGCACAGGCGTTTTCCACCCGGGTCATCGGTTTGAAGCGCAGAGCCGGGTCGGCGTGGACCGCCAACGACGCTCCGAAGTCCTGCTCACTAAAGCCGCTGTTGAAATGGCCGAGCACGACGGCATCAACCGCGTTGGCGGTGATGCCGGCATCGGCCAAAGCGTCACCGGCAACCCGGCAGATCAGGGATTCGACATCCTCGCCTGCGAGCTTGCCGAACCGTGTGTGGCTCCAACCGACGATGCACGCGGTCATGAGGTGGGTCCCCGTGTTCGTTTGCGGGTCCGAGGGCGCCCCCCAAACGTCGCCGGCGCCGATGCCGACGCGACGCATGGGGGACGGGACGATCACACGTACTTGGCGGTGATGCCGCCATCGACGACCAGCGAGGTGCCGGTGACGTATTTCGCCTCGTCCGACAGCAGAAACGCGACGGCATGGGCGGTGTCCCAGGCATCGCCCATCTTGCCTGTCGGACATTGCGCCGCGCGCACCTCAACCATACGTTGGGCGTTGCCGTCGGCGTAAACGTCGGGCAATCCGTGAAAGATCATCGGCGTGTTCATCAATCCGGGCAGCACGGTGTTGGCCCGGATGCCCTTGGTCGCGTAATGCAGTGCCACCGACTGCATCATCTGCACGAGCGCGGCCTTGGTGGCGTAATAGGAGATGTAAAGGACGCCGGTGTATCGGATCGCAGCGATCGAACTGGTCGCGACAATGGCGCCAGCACCCTGCCGTTCCATCACCGGCAAAACGAATTTGAGGGTCAGAAAACAGCTGGTCAAATTGACCGCCAGCACCTGGTTCCAGGCGTCCTCCGACATCTCCACCGGGCCGCCGACCCGGGCCACGCCGACATTGTGGTGCAGGAGATCAATCCGGCCGTATTTGGCCAGACAGGCCTCGACCATGGTGGCGACGTTGTCGGCCCGGGTGACATCGGCACAATGGGGCGTGGCTTCGAACCCTTCCTCCCGGATGATGTCGACGGTCTCTTCGGCGGCGCTGCGGTTGACGTCCACCGCGACCACCTGTGCGCCTTCGCGCGCCAACAGGGCCGCCGTCGCCTTGCCGTTGCCCCAGCCCGGGCCGCTCGAACCGGCTCCGACGACGATGGCAACCTTGTCCGCGAACCGCGCTGCCATGACCTCTTCTCCTTTCCGAATCCCTGTCGAGTGTCAGCGTGGCGCGAAGGATGTCGCCCCGAAGGGCAGACCGGGGCGCATCCCGCGCGGGACGATCGGGCCAGCGTCAGTCTACGAGCGGGCAAACGCTTTCCGACAACGGCCGGAAGGCGTCGTCGCCGGGGATCACCGCACGAAGCTTGTAATAGTCCCACGGCTCCTCGGACTCCGACGGCTTCTTGATCTCCATCAGGTACATTTCGTGCACCATTCGGCCATCGGCTCGGATCGTGCCGCCCTTGCCGAAAAAGTCATCGACCGGGGCGGCGCGCATCCCCGCGGCAACCGTGTCGGCGTCGTCGGTCCCGGCCGCCGCGACCGCTTCCAGATAGTGCGTGACCGAGGAATAGACGCTGGCGTGGATCATGCTGGGCATGGCGCCATGGCGATCAAAAAAGCGCCGCGACCATGCCCGTGTCTCGGCGTCATGATCCCAATAGAAACCGGTCGTCAGGACCAGGCCGTTGGCGACCGCAAGCCCGAGACTGTGAACATCGTTGATGAACACCAACAGGCCGGCCAGGTTCTGTCCGGCATCGACGATGCCGAATTCGTTGGCCTGCTTGATGGAATTGATCAAGTCGCCGCCGGCATTGTTGAGCCCGATGACGTCGGCGCCCGAGGCCTGAGCCTGCAATAGGAAAGACGAGAAGTCCGCGGTGCTGATCGGATGCTTGACACCGCCGACCACCGTGCCGCCAGCCTCCCTGACAAATTGGGTCAGATCCTTTTCCAATGCGGCGCCATACGCATAGTCCACGGTCAACATGAACCAGGTTTCCAAACCGCTCTTGACCGCCGCCAGACCGGTCACCTTGGCCAGGGCGTAGGTGTCGTAGAGCCAATGGAATGTGTACGGCGAGCAATGCTCGTTGGTCAGGGACGAAGCGCCGCCGCCGGAGACCAGGAACAGACGTTGCTTGCGCCGCGCGATCTCATTGACCGCGAGCATGGCGCTTGAATTGGGATTGTCCAGGATCACGTCGACCTGTTCGACGTCGAACCAGCGGTTGGCGGTTGCGGCGGCGATGTCGGCCTTGTTCTGATGATCGGCGAAAATCACCTCGATCGGGGCATCGAGGACGCGGCCGCCGAAATCCTCGACCGCCATGCGCGCGGCGACCACTGAACCCTGACCGGTGACATCGGCATAAAGGCCGGACTGGTCATTGAGAACGGCCAGCTTGACGACGCCGTCGGACACCTGGGCCAATGCGGCGCCGGTCCACGCCGCCACCGCGACAGTCACGATCGACAGGATGCGAAGGCTCATTCTTGGGGTCTCCCGTTCTTTGGTTGATCTTGGCGTTTCCGGTTGATCTATCGGTCGGATGCCGACGCGGCGGGCGGCCGCAGGACGGTCAGTCGCGTACCTGCAATGTGTCACGCAACGTCCGTTTGAGCACTTTGCCGTAATTGTTCTTTGGGAGTGCTTCGACAAAATGGTACTGTTTGGGTCTCTTGAAACGTGCAAAGTTATGGAGGCAAAACTCGTCCAGTTCCGCCACCGGTATCGGCGCGCCGTCGACGCTGACCACAAAGGCGACAACCTCTTCTCCCCAGTCGGCATGCGGTGCACCGACCACGGCGATTTCGGCCACCTTCGGATGGGTCAGCAGGACTTCCTCAACCTCCCTCGGATATATGTTGCTCCCTCCGCTAATAATCATATCTTTCGTTCGGTCTTTCAGGGTCAGGAATCCGTCTTCGTCGAAGACGCCGATATCGCCTGTATGCAACCATCCATCGCGGATGGTGTGCGCGGTTGCGGCGTCATCGTGCCAATAGCCGGCCATCACGCTGTCGCCGCGCACCACCACTTCGCCCGGGCTGCCGGTCGGTAGGCTGGTGCCGTCAGGCCCTGCCAGCCGGACCTCGCAGACGCTTTGGGCGCAGCCGACCGAGGCCAACCGCCGCTCGTAGCGCGGATGCCGGGTTTCTCGGTGGTGCGTCTTGGACAAGGCGGTGATGGTCATGGGGCTCTCGCCCTGGCCGTAAATCTGCGCCAATTTGGGTCCGAGCACGTCGAGCGCCCGTTTGCAATCGGCGACGTATCGCGGCCCGCCGCCATAGATGATCGTCTTCAAGTTGCGGGTGTCGGCGCTTGCGGCGGCATGGCTTTCGACCAAGCGCCGCACCATGGTCGGCGCGGCGAAAAAGCTGACGCCGTGATGGCCGGAAATTAAGGCGAAGATTTCCGACGGATCGAAATGATCGCCTTCGGGGATCACCTGGGTGGCCGCAGCGGTGACATGCGGCAGGATGTACATGCCGGAGCCATGGGACATGGGGCCGGCATGCAGAACACTGTCTTCGGACGAGACGCTGTCGACATCGGCGAAATAGCTGAGCGTCATGGCCATAAGGTTACGGTGCGTCAGCATCGCGCCCTTTGGCCGGCCGGTGGTGCCGCTGGTGTAGAACAGCCAGGCGAGGTCGGTCGGTTGCCGCGCCGTCAAGGGCAGCGGATCACCCTGGACCAAGCGGTCGAAGTCCGGGCTGCCGACGCGGATCAGATCGATAAGATCGGGCAGATCGGCGACAAGGTTGCCGATCACCGGCGCCAGGTCGTCGGTGACGAAACACAACCGTGCGCCGCTGTGCGCCAGCACATATTCGAATTCCTTGGCATGCAACTTAGCGTTGATCGGCACCGCCGCCAACCCGGCATGCCAGATGCCGTAGAGTACTTGCGGGTATTCCGGGACGTTGCGCATGGCCACAGCGATGCGCTCGCCCGGCGCAAAGCCGAACCGCGGGCCGCGCAAATGGCCGGCCAAGACCGCGGCGCGTCGGGCGAATTCGCCATAGGACGCAACCGTGCGAAGGCCGTGCGCCACGGCCGGCCGTTCCCGGCAGGTCGTGCCGGCGCGGACCAGAAGCTGGGCAACATTCAAGGGACATTTCCCCAAGACGGCGCCCCCCGGTTCGCGCCGCTGCCGGCGGCCTGAGGGCTTTGTCAACTTGTTGGCCCAGCAATGCGGCACCAAGCCGCTGCCGTCACCCCCCGAAAGAGGGGAAAAATGGTGTCACCGTCAGCGCACCAGGCCGTTGGCACGCGCAATGGCCACGGCCTGGGTGCGACTGCGCACGTCGAGTCTGCCGTAAAGGTTCTTGAGGTACCATTTGACCGTTTCCTCGGAGAGGCACAATCGATCGCCGATTTCACGGTTGCGCAGGCCGAGCGAGATCAGTTCCAAAATCTGTCGTTCGCGCGGGTGCAGGTCGAGACAGCCGGCAGACGCCGGGTCGGGTCGCGCAGCGGTCTTCGCCGCCCTGCCCCGCTCCACGGCGGCGGCGATCCGTCCGATCAGGGCGGCCCAGTCCGGCCGCATCCGGGCCAGCGTGGCGAGCACCGGCACCAATCCGGGTCCGGCGACCCGAAAGCTCCGGATCATGCCGTCGACCAAGGCGATCGCCTGGCCGAGCTTGGCGGCGGCGCGCTGCGATCGACCCAGCCGATGCCAGGCAACGGCTTGCTGGCTCAAGAGCAATGCGAGATTTCGGTGCCGTTCCGCGGCGCGGGCACTGGCGATGCCGGCGCGGGCTCGCCGCAGGGCGGTGAGGTCGGCACCGCGTTCGAGCAAGAGCCGGGTTTGCGCCAGTTCAAGGCTCTCGAATTGCTCGGTGAAGACCCCGGACCGCGCCGTGCACCATTGGTTGAGGTATCCCGCAAGGCGGTTCAGGCAGGCGACGGCGCGGTCGATGTCGCCGCGATCGGCCATGGCCAGCGATTCCACGACATCGGCGCGGATCAAAACACGGATCACCCCATGGCGCCGGGCGATCTCTCGTGCGGCGCTCAACGCGGCATCGGCGCCGTCCCAGTCGTTTTCGGCAAGGCCCAGGCGCGCCTGCTCAACCAAGGCGACACCGAGGAAACCGAACCCCTGGGATTGTCGCAGGATCGGCTCGGCCGCTTCCAACGCCGTGCGCGCCTCGACGAGCCGGTCCTGTTCATGAAGCACTGCAGCCCGTTGGACGGCCAGGAAGCTGGCCCCCAGCGTGTGCTGCCAGCGCCGTTGCACGGTCACCGCCTGCGCTTCGGCCAGCACGGCGTCGGCGGTGCGGAGCCGGCCGGCGAGGTAATCGACGGTGCCGGTATTGAAACGGGCCAGCGAATAGACCAGGGCCGAGTCCGCAGCGAGCGCCGATGCGGCCCCTGATTCGAAATGGTGTCGCGCTCGGCTCAGCCGCCCCACCGATCGACACGCATAGCCGGTCACGACATGGCCGAACCCGCGCATGGCTGAATCGTCCGGATCAACCAGATCGACCACATCCGGCACCAGCCCCGCGGTGTCGGGCTCGTCGGATTCGATCACCCCCAGGGCGGCACGCAGGATTTGCACTTCGGCGGCGAGGGCGGCGCCGCGGCGATCGCCGCACGGGCCGTTTGCCGGGTTATGGTCGGCGATGCCGGCCTCGGCCCAGGCAATGCGGGTGCGCGCCGCGTCGAATACGCCCAAATACGCACAGGCCCACCCGTGCAGCGCGCACAGCGCCGGGTGGCGACGCAGTTCGGCGTCCGGCAGCCGATCGCACCACAAATGCAAGGTCTTGAAGTCGCCGGTGCGGAACCACGCGCGCCCAAGCCGGTGCAGCAGACGCGCCGCCGTTTCATGATGACCGCCGGCGACGGCGTGGTGCAGAGCCTCCACCGCGCTGCCGTTGCGCTCGAACCATCGGCTGGCGGCCGCGTGCAGGGCACGGGTCAAGGCCGGCTGTTCCAATGCCAGACGGGTGCGCAAAAACGCCGCGAACAAATGGTGGTAGCGGTACCATCGCCGTTCCGCGTCGAGGCGGACGATGAACAGGTCCTTGCGTTCCAAGATCTCCAGGACGGTTTGTCCGTCGGTTCGGCCGGTCAGCGCATCGGCCAGGGCGCCGCACAGGCGATCGGGCACCGCCGTTACCAACAGGAATCGGCGCACGGACGCCGGCAAGCCGGCCAGCACGTTTTCGATCAGATAGTCGGTAAACTCGGCGCGGGCGCCGCTGACGTCGGCGGCGAATCCCACCGGGTCGGGATGGTCGTGCAGGATCAGCGAGGCCAATTGAAGTCCGGCGATCCAACCTTCGGTGCACGCGATCAGCCGCTGCAGGTCGCCATCGTCGATCGCAATCGCCCGGTGCCGGCGCAGATAGCTCAAGGCTTCGCTGTCGGTAAAGCGCAGCTCGTCCCAGCCGATCCGCACCATCACACCGTTGACCTGGAGCTTGGCCACCGGTATCGGCGGCAATCCGCGGGCACTGAGTGCCAACGTGGCGGTATCGGGCAAATAGCTGAGCAGGCTTTCGAGAAAGCGAAGCGGCTCGCGGTCGGTCAGGGCATGAACGTCGTCCAGGATGATCACGATCGGACGGCCGTGGCTGATCATGGCGTCGATCAGACCGGTCATGGCGTGTTCCCATCGGTGATCTGGAGACGCCATCAAGGTCATCAGGTTGTGCCGCGCCAAGTCCGGCGACGCTCGCGACAAGGCGGCGGCAATGTGAAGGAAGAGGCGCCGGACATGATTGTCGCCGCTATCCAACGACACCCAGGCGACGTCGACGCCGGGCCGTTTCAGGTGTTCCTGCCACTGGACCAGAAAGGTGGACTTACCAGAGCCGGCCGGAGCGGTGACCAAGACCAGACGATACCGCGGAAAGGCCGAGAGGAGATCAAGAAGACGCGGGCGCGGCAGCGGTGTAGCGCCGCCGGCCGGAGGATGAAGCTTGGTCGCGATGACATCATGCCGCAGCAAAAAAGTGCCCCCGATCACAGGCCCTTGTCTCCGTTTTATCTCTCTAGATTTAGCCACGCCGGCTGCCGTCGGCAACTGTTGGCCCCGCCGGCCCGTGCTGCCCGGAGCCCCGCGCGCGCCCTCGGCCCCGAATTCTCCGCCCGCACTGCCGCTTCATACCAACGGCCCGACCGGGTGGGCGGTGGACCACCTCGGCCGCCGCCAGGCGACCACGAAGGAGGATCGGCGGGGGCTCGGTTCCTGCACCACGCTCCGGGGCGAAACATCCGTGTGGCGCCGGCACGGGCTTGACGATGCCATCCGGACACGCCACGGTTTCGCGCCCGCTGTGCGGGCGCGAAACCGTGGCACCCGTTCCCGGTCTTGCCTCCTCTGTCCGTGGTCCAGGCCCAGTCCCATGGCTCGTCCCCGCCTGACCGGAGTGTCGGCCGCGCTCGCCCTGCTGCTCGCCGGCTGTGCGGTGCCGGACGCCGTCCAAGACACCGGTCCCGGCACCAAGGCGGGGTTCCCGGCAGCCGAGTTCGCCTGGTCGGCGCAGCCGGGAACCGCGTCGGTGGACGGCACGGCATCGATCCGTACCCCGGAAGGCGATCTGCACACCTGTGCCGGTCACGACGTCGTCTTAAGCCCCCGAACCGACTACACGCTGGCGCTGCTCACCGCGTCGCGGGCCCGCGAGGACCCCTGGCAGCCGGTCGAATGGCATTCGGAGTATGAGCGCTTCCGCCGCAAGGCCCGGTGCAAGGGCGCCGGCACCTTCCGATTCGTCAGCCTGCCGCCCGGCCGGTGGTTCGTCCTGGCGCCGGTGTTTTGGGAAACCAGCGCCGGCCGGTACAACGTTTATCAAGGCGCCTACCTGCACGGCGAAGTCGAGACCGGTACCGGCGGCACCACACGCGTCATCTTGACCGCCGCAAACCGGTTCTGATCGTACACCGGACGGAAACCGGCCGCGGCTGCAAGGGGTTGGGGGGGCCACCCTTCGTCAACCGAAAAACGGCCGATCGGCAGCACCGTAGGTCGGTGCGATTTGCCGGCCCGTGCGCACCCATTGGCCCGGGCATCGCCAGGCAAATCGCGCCGACATGCGGCCTCACCGTTGGCCGCGGTGTTACCCGAGAGGCCGGATGTCGGCGCGATTGGCCCGGAAAAGGCGGTGCAAATCTTGACACCTCGCCGGCCAATCGCACCGACCTACGCCGTTCCCGCGGGGGGGCACCCCGACACCTCCCGACCTGGGGGTGCGCCCCCTGGACCCCGCTGATTGGTGGGGGCAAGGGGGGTGTCCCCCCGTCTTGGGGACGTCGGGGGCAGCGCCCCTGACATCGGCCGTCAGGCCGCACACGGCGCTCAAGCCGGGACGGGCGAACCCGGCGCAGACCCGTCGTTGGTCCGCGGGCCCGACATCAAACCGTCACGCAAACGTGAGAAGAAAGCCCGATGCGGCCGGTCCGGCACCCCGACCACCATCGTCCGACGCAACCATGGTCCTCAGCAAGCGTTCCACGCTCCCGCTCGCCGCTGTTTGCTCGGCGCTTGTCGTGGCCGGCGTGGTGATCGCCGACACCGTGTCGAGATTTGGCGACCCCGCCGCGATCTCCAACGCGCCGCCTGAGCCAAGTCCGGCAACGGATGCGGTCCCCGGTGAGCGGCCGCCGCCGGCGTTTTCCGACCTCACCGGGTTCGGCGCCAACCGGGCTGCGGACACCCCGCCGGCGCCCCACGGGCTGACGCTCACGGGGATCGTGTTCTTCGAAGACGACCCGGCGCGCAGCCGTTCGGTGATCGCCGCCGCGGGCGGCCCGGCCGGCAGTTTCGCCGCCGGCATGACGCTGCCCGGGGGCGCCCGGCTCCTCAAGATCGGCCGCGACCACGCCGTGATCCGCTGGCACGGCCGGGACGAGCCGTTGTTTCTGACCACGGCACCCGCCGACCGGACCGCGCCCCAGGTCTTCACCCTGGCGCCGGCCCGGCTGAGGCAAGCGCTCGACGATCGCCGCTTCATCGAACGCTTCGCGATTTTCCGCCGCACCGCCCGCAACGGCGCGCCGGGTCTGGTGGTCCGGGAGCGCGGGTCAGGGGCCCATCTGATCGCCGCCGGTCTGCGCAACGACGATATCGTGTTGAAAGTCAACGACGTGCCCCTGGACACGCCGATGAAGCTGGCGGCCGCGCTGACCCGGGTGTCGGTGGACGGTCGGGCATCGATCCTGCTTGAGCGGGAGGGCGTCGTGCGCACCGTCCAGGTTCGCCTGCCGCTCCCGTTCCTCTGATCCGCCCGAACCGCCGGCCATGCGCGCAAAACCTCTCCTGATCAGCTTCGTCCTGGCGGTTCCGCTGTGCCTGCCGCCGGACGGCGCCGGCGGCGTGTCGCTCAACTTTCGCGATGCCGATCTGCGCTCGGTGATCGAGACCATCGCCCAGTTCTCGGCGACCAACATCATCATCGACCCGCGGGTCAGCGGCACGGTCACCGTCGTTTCGCCGGTCGATGTCGCGGACGACCAGCTGATGCCGGTCCTCGATTCGATCCTCAGCGTCTACGGCTTCGCACTCGTGCCGGCCGGCGACGGTGTCTTGAAGGTGGTCCCCGACGAGCGCGCCCATGGCGAGGCCCCGCTCACCGCGGCGGCGACCGGCCGGTCGCGGGACCGCATCGTCACCCGCATCTTCCCGATCCGCCATCTGACCGCGTCCGCGCTGGTGCCCACCCTCAAGGAGACGTTGCCGGCCAACGCCGTGCTCGCCGCCAACGACGCCGCCAACGCGCTCATCCTGTCGAGTGCCGCCGGCACGGTCGAGCGGGTCGCCGCCATGATCGCAACGCTTGACCGGCCCGCGCTCGAAAGCACGATCGTCATGCCGCTGCGCCACGCCTCGGCGTCGGAAGTGGTGCGCATCCTCGCGACCATCCTCACCGTGCCGGGACGCCCCAACCCCGCCGCGGCACCGGCGCCCCGGGTGGTCGCCGATGCCCGCACCAACAGCATCGTGGTCACCGCGGCCGACCGCGCCCAGCGCGAGCGCATCCTCGAGATCATCGACGATCTGGACCAGCCGCCCGCCACCGGCGGCGGCACCGAGGTGATCTATCTGCGCTACGGCCGGGCCGAAAACATCGCGGGCCTGCTCCAGGCGGTCGCCAAGCAACTGGGCGCCGCCAGCGCAGACGACGGGTCGGTCGTCCAAGCCGATCCGCAGACCAATGCTCTGGTGATCACCGGCAGCCCGGACGTGGTCGGCGCGCTCCGCTCGGTGGTGAGCCGTCTCGACATCCGGCGCGCCCAGGTGATGGTCGAAGCCGTGATCGCCGAGGTGTCCGACGACACCGCGCGGGACCTCGGCATCCAGTTCTCGGTCAGCGACGGCAACGTCGGCGCAAGCCTGTCCTCGGGTCCGCGCGGCCTCAACCTGTCGGGTGTGCCGTTCACCACCCTGCCCGCGGTCACGGGCGCGACGTTGGCGCTCGGCTCGCTCGGCCGGTCGGTGCCGAACCTCGGCGCGGTGGTTCGGGCGCTGCGGGCCGACAGTGCCTCCAATATCCTCTCCACCCCGACGCTCTCCACCCTCGACAACGAGGAAGCGGAAATCGTGGTCGGCCAAGACGTGCCCTTCGTCACCGGCCAATACACCACCACCGGCACGAGCAACCAGGTCACCCCATTTCAGACGATCGAACGCCGGGCGGTCGGCCTGCGCCTGCGCATCCTGCCGCAAATCAACGAGGGCGGGGTCGTTCGCCTGGAGATCTTCCAGGAAGTCTCCAGCATCAACCCGGTCAATGTCGGTGCCGTCGACCTGATCACCGACCGTCGCTCGATCAGCACCACCGCGCTGGTGCCGAGCGGCCAGATGGTGGTGATCGGTGGCCTGATCGACGACGTGGTGCGCGGCAGCGTTGAAAAAGTGCCGGGCCTTGCCGAGATCCCCGTGCTCGGAGAGCTGTTCACCACCCGCAGCAAATCGAGTACCCAGCGCAACCTGATGATCTTCATCCGGCCGGAGATTCTCGACAGCGACGCGGTGACCGCGGACATCGCCCACACGAAGTACAATATGCTGCGCGGCCTGCAGGCGCAGATGTACGTCGGCAGCGGCGGCCGGCTCGCCGGCACCGCGATCCTGCCGCCGGCGCCCTATTGAACGGCAGATGCCGTGACCGCCGCGCCGCTGCCCTATGCCTTCGCCCGGCAGCACCGCATTCTTGTGCGGCCCGGCGCGCAAGGGCTGGAGGCGGCCTGCACCGCCGCCACCCGGTCCGATGCCCTGATCGAAGCGCGCAGGGTCGCCGGGGCACCGCTGCGCATCGTCACGCTGTCGGACGACCGGTTCGGCGACGCGCTCGAGGATGCCTATCGGGACGGCGGCGGCGCCGCGGGCGTGGTCGCCGGCAGCCTCGACCTCGCCGGTTACGCTGATCCGTCGCTCGAGCCGGACGAGCTGTTGGACAGCGCCGACGATGCCCCGATCATCCGGCTGTTGAATGCCATTCTCGCCACCGCGATCCGCGACACCGCCTCCGACGTCCACATCGAAACCTTCGAACGCCGGGTCCGGGTGCGCATGCGGATCGACGGGCTGCTCGTCCCGGTGCTCGATCTGCACCGCGCCGTCGGCCCCCGCCTGGTCTCGCGCGTCAAAGTGATGGCGCAGCTGGATATCGCCGAGCGGCGCGTTCCCCAGGACGGTCGCATCGCCATCAGCCTGGCCGGCCGATCGATCGACCTGCGCATCTCGACCCTGCCGTCGGCGCACGGAGAGCGGGTGGTGCTGCGCCTGCTCGACAAGCGACGGGCCGATCTGGATTTCGACAGCCTCGGCATGCCCCAGGAGGTGCAACGGCGGTTCGTCGAGCTGATCGAGAGACCCCACGGCATTCTTCTGGTGACCGGCCCGACCGGGTCGGGCAAGACCACCACCCTCTACGCCGCGCTGCAGCGCCTGCGGCGCCGGCAGCACAACATCATGACCGTTGAGGAGCCGATCGAATACAGCCTGGACGGCATCAACCAGACCCAGGTCAACCCGAATGTCGAGATGACGTTCGCCCGCGGCCTGCGCGCGATCCTGCGCCAAGACCCCGACGTCATCATGGTCGGGGAGATCCGTGACCTCGAGACCGCGGAGATCGCGGTCCGCGCCAGCCTCACCGGGCATCTCGTGCTGTCTACTCTGCACACCAACACCGCGATCGGCGCGGTCAGCCGCCTGCGCGACATCGGCGTCGAGGCGTATCTGCTCTCGTCATGTCTGCTCGGCGTGATGGCGCAGGGCCTCGTGCGGGTGCTGTGCGGCGCCTGCAAGCGGCCCGCCGAGGATGGCTGCGGCTGCGACGCGGCCGGCTGTCCCGCTTGCCGGGACACCGGGTTCCGCGGCCGCATGGGCGTCTTCGAGTTGATCGGCGTCGACCCGAGATTGCGGGCGCTGATCCATGACGGCGCCTCGGAACACGCCTTGGCCGACCATGTGTCCGGGCAACGCACCGGGCTCTACGACGCAGGCCTGGCCCTGGTCGCCGCCGGCCTGACCACCCGCGCCGAGGTGCTGCGCATGACCGAGGCGGCACCATCGTGACCAGCTTTCGCTATCGGGCGCTGGACTCCAGCGGGCGCCGGGTCGCGGGCGCGATCGAGGCGGACGGGCCGCGAAGCGCCCGCCAAAAGCTGCGGGACGAGGGCCTGGTCACGGTGGCGCTGGACGGCTGCGCGACGGCGACCGGGTCGGTCCCGGTTCGATTGCCCGGCTTGGGCGGCGCCCCGGTGTTCCGGCGCGCGGAGCTGGCGGTCGCGATGACCCAGCTCAGCACCTTGCTGTCCGCCGGCCTGCCGTTGGCCGAGGCGTTGCGAACGCTGGCCGGGATGGTGAAGGATCGCCGGCAGGCGGCGCTCGTGCGCGCCCTTGTCGACCGCATCGCCGACGGCGGGACCCTGGCCGCGGCGCTGGCCGAGCATCCGCGCAGCTTCCCCGCCTTCGCCGTCGCGTCCGTGGACGCGGGTGAGCGGTCGGGCGGGCTGCCCGAGGTGCTGAGTCGGCTCGCCCGCCACCTCGACCGGACGGCGGCGCTGCGCCGCGAGCTGGTCGCCGCGCTGTTCTACCCGGCGTTGATCGGTCTGGTCGCGGCCGTGGTGGTCCTGGTCCTGTTCACCATGGTGGTGCCGCAGCTGGCCGAGGTGTTTGCCGACCGGCAGGCCGACCTGCCGGCGCTGACCCGGACGGTGCTGGCGCTCAGCATCGTGCTTACCGACCATGGCGCGATCATCCTCGCCGGCGCGATCGCGGCCGGGGCCGCCCTGGCCGCCGGCGCGCGGACCCGGATCGGCGGTCTGGTGCTCGACCGTCTGATCCTCGCCTTGCCCGCGGTGGGCGGCGTCTATCGCCGGTTCCAGCTGGCGGGCGTCCTTCGGACCATCGCGATCGTCATGGGATGCGGCCAGCCGGTCCTGCCCGCGATCCGGCTGGCGTTGCCGGTCGTGCGCAGCCCGGCCTTGCGGCGCGCCTGCGCCGGCGCCATCGACGCGGTCAGCCGTGGCGACAGCCTGCGGACCGCCCTGGAGGGCACGGCGGTCTTCCCCCCGGTCGTCCTTGGTCTGGTCGCGACCGGGGAGGCGGCAGGCGCGCTGCCCGCCCTGCTCGACCGGGCCGCGTCCCTTGAGGAAACCGATCTCCAGGCCCGGCTCACCGCCCTCGTCAAGCTGGTGGAACCGATGCTGATCCTGATCGTCGGCGCCATCGTGCTGACGGTCGTGCTGTCGGTTCTGGTGCCGATCCTCGACCTCAACCGTCTGCTCAACGTGTGATGCCATGGTGACCCGACCCCGCCGCCCCCCTAGCCGTTCCGCCGGCTTCACCCTGATCGAGGTCATGGTGGTGCTGGTCATCATCGCGATCCTCGCCTCGTTCGCCGTGCCGCGGCTGATGGACCGCCCGGATGCTGCCCGCGACGTCAAGGCGCGCGCCGATCTCCGCACCCTTGCGAGCGCGCTCGACCTCTACAAGCTGGACAACCTCGATTATCCGACCGCGGCGCAGGGCTTGGCCGTGCTGGTCGGCGGCGAGCCGGCGACGCCGGGCGAGGCGCGGCCGCGCGCCTATCTCGACCGGCTGCCGAAAGACCCGTGGGGGCGGGGCTATCAATATCTTCGCCCGGGGCTGCACGGCGAGTTCGACCTGTTCACCCTGGGGGCCGACGGCTTGCCGGGCGGGGAGGGGGTGAATGCCGACGTCGGCACCTGGAATCTGGACGGCTGATCGCTGTCCGGCCGGCTTCACCCTGGTCGAGGTCCTGGTCGTGCTCGTGATCGTGTCGGTGGTCGGATCGGCGGGCGTGCTCGGCCTGGCGGCACTCGACCGCGGCGGCCCGGGGTTCGGGGGGGTCCGCGCCGCCGTCGCGGCGCTGCGCGACCACGCCCGGCTTTCGGGTCGGCCGTTCGCCATCGGCCTCGAGCCCGACACCCTCGATCCCGGCCGGTTCATCGTCTTCGACTTCCTGGACGGACGGTGGGTCGAACGGGCGAACGGCGTCGGGCGCCTGCCGCCGCTGGCGGCGATCGAGGTCGACGGCACCGTGCGACGCCTGGACCCGGCTGCGCCGCCCGTGCCGCTGATCCTGATCACTCCGGACGGCACGGTGACCCCGTTCGGGCTCACCCCGGCCGATCCGACCCGCCCGCGGTTGCGCGTGGACGCCGACGGCCGGTCGGTGGAGACGGCGACGCCATGAGCCGCCGCGCCGATCGACCGACCGGCTTCACCCTGATCGAGACCCTGGTCGCCCTTACGGTGCTCGCGATCGCGCTGTCGGCGGTGCTGCCGGCCGTGCGCGCCGTGATCGCGGGGCAAGGCCGGCTCGAGGATCGCAGCTTTGCCCAGTGGGTCGCGATGAACGCCCTGGCCGAGCTTCAGACCGCACCGGACCCGCCGACCGCCGGAGAGCGGACCGGGACCGAGCAGATGGCGGGCCGCACCTGGGCCTGGCACGCCCGGGTGACCGCGCGGGCCGAGGTGCCCCTGCTGATGGTCGAGGTGTCGGTGCGGCACCCGGGCGACGGCGCGCCGATCGCGCGGGTCCGGGGGTATCTGGGGGGGCCCTGAGATGGACCGGCAGCAGGGTTTCACCCTGGTGGAAGTGTTGGT
Source organism: Azospirillaceae bacterium (assembly GCA_028277115.1). Lineage (GTDB taxonomy): Bacteria > Pseudomonadota > Alphaproteobacteria > Azospirillales > Azospirillaceae > JANQHG01. The sequence continues at coordinate 2,077 of JANQHG010000051.1, read as the reverse complement.
CGCCCTGGCCGTGGTCGCGGTGGTGGCGCTGCTCGCGCATCAGATGCTGAAGCTGGTGATCACGGGGGAAGAGCGGCTGGCGCCGCGGCGCCGGCAGTTGGCGGCGCTCCAGATCGCCATGGCGACGATCCAGCGCGACCTCGCCCAGATCGCCGACCGACCGGTCCGGGATGGTTTCGGCCGTCCCCGACCCGCCCTGGTGCTCGGCGGCGCGGCGGTCCTCGAATTCACCCGGGCCGGACGGCCCAACCCGATGGACCGACGGCAGGCGGACCTGGTCCGCATCGGCTATCGCCTGCGCGGGCGGACCTTGGTGCGCGAGGTCTGGCCGGTGCTCGATCGGGTCCAAAGCTCGGCACCGATCCCGGTGCCGCTTTTGGACGAGGTGACCGACGCGACCGCCAGGGTGCGGACCGACGACGGCGCCTGGCACGCCGCGGTTCCGGACCGACGGCGCGAAGCCGGGACGACCGACCAGCCGCCGCGACCGGTTGCGATCGAGGTGACCCTGACGATCGATCGGGTCGGACGGGTCCGCCGCCTGGTGCCGGTCCCGTGACGGCCCGGCGATCCGTCACCGGGTCCGTCGCCGCGCGGCCCCAGCACGGACTGGCGCTGATCGGGGTCTTGGTGGTGGTGGTGGTCCTGGCGGCGCTCGCGGCGGCCATGGTCGCGGCCCAGGACCGACGCCTGGAGCGGACCACCGCCATGATCGCCCAAGACCGGCAGCTGCAGCTGGTGCTTGCCGCGGAAGCGCTGGCGCTTCAGGGTCTGGCGGCCGATACCAGGTCCGGCGAGACCATCGACCACGCCGGAGACCCGTTGTTCGCGCCGCGATCCCTGGTGCTCGACGGGGCGGCTGTCGAAGCGACGGTGACCGACCTTGAGGGACGGTTCAACCTCAACACCCTTTACGACCCGGAGACCGGCGCGCCGCGCCCGGTCCAGATCGACCGGTTCCGGCGGCTGTTGGACGTGCTCGACCTTGACCCGCGGCTGGCCGCGGCGGTGGTCGATTGGATCGATCCGGACAGCCGACCGTCCCCCGGCGGCGGTGCCGAGGATGGCGCCTACCAGCGCGGCCGCGCGCCGTATCGCGTCGCCAACCGGCCGTTCACATCGACCGAGGAGTTGCGGCTGGTGGCGGGGATGACCGCGCAGGCGTTCGCCCGGCTGGAGCCGCATGTGGCGGCCCTTCCCGGGTTCACGACCATCAACGTCAACATGACCACGCCGGCGCTGGTTCAGTCGCTGTGGCCCGGCATCCGGCGCCGGGATGCCGAGGCGCTGGTGCGCCGGGCCCGCGTCCGGCCGTTCCGGGCCCCGGGCCGGTTTGTCGCCGCCTTGGCTGCGCTCGGCGAGGCGTCGCCCGGCACCGACCAGGGCGCGGGGCTGGACGGGCTGGGGGTGGGCAGTTCCCATGTTTTGCTCGAGGTGAGGATCGAAGACGCCGCGGGCGCGCTTCGGTCCGCCAGCACGCTCAGCCGCCGGCCGCACTGCTGCCGGGTGATCGCCCGCCGCCTCACCGTCGCGCGATGACCGAGCAGGGCGCCATCGGCGCACCCGGCCCCCGCGTCGCCGTGGTCCGGCTGTCCGCGTCCGGAACCGCCGCGGTCGTGCGCGCCGGCGACCCGACCATCGCACAGGCGCGCGATCTGGCCGAGGCGTTCCGGGCCGCCGGGCGCACGGCGATCCTCATCGTGCCCGGCCTCGATGCGCGCTTGGCGCGGCTGTCCCTGCCGCCGCGCAATCGCTCGGCCTTCCTGTCCGCGCTGCCGTTCGCCGTGGAGGACCGGGTCGCCGGTCCGGCGGAATCGATCGCGGTGGCGGCGGCGGCGCCGGAGCGGGACGGGACGCTGGTGGTCGCGGTGGCGAGCCGGACCCTGCTGGACGGCTGGCGGCGCTCGGCCGCCGAGGCGGGAACCCGGCTGCGGGCGGTGCTGGCGGAACCTCTGTGCCTGCCGGCCTCGCCGACCGGCTGGACCGTGCTGTTCGCCGACGGTGTCGCCACCGTCCGGTGCGATCCGGCGCAGGAGCTCCGCCAGGCTGTCGGCGTCGCAGGCAAAGCCGAGCGCCG
>JANQHG010000050.1 GCA_028277115.1 Azospirillaceae bacterium | reverse complement strand
TTCTTTCCACTGTTCCACCCGCTCTGCCAGCATCGGTCGCATCTCCATGAGGTTTTCCGGCACGGTCATTTCGACGCCCAGCGCCTCGATCGCCGCCTTTGCGATCTCGGCGAACAGAGCCTGGAGCTCTTCGAGCGCCGGATGGCTCTGGAACCATGTCGCGATCGCCTCCAGGACGTCCTGGAGCTCGTCCGCGTCCTGCGGGTGCTCGAGCCGGAACAACAGCGAGGCGAGATTGTCCGGCGGCAAGGCACCGGCCGCCGTCAGCGTCCCCATATCCAAGAGATAATACCCGCCGCGCGGCTGCCAACGCCACAGCGGCGACGCCGGCGGCAGGGCGATCACGTCCTCGGTCGCGGTCGGGGCGGTCCAGCTCTCGGCGCCGTTGTAGAGCACCACCGGCACCACCGCGGGCAACCGGTCCCGGCGGGTCAGGCGTTCATAGGCGATGATGCCCTGGCGGTGCAGGCCGGTGTAGACGTCGGTGCGCACCGGCATCCACCAGTACACCTTGGACTGAAACTCGATCATCAGGTGCAGGTAGAGGCTGCCGCCGCCGGCGAGCGGGATGCGCCAGATCACGTCGCCGTCGCGCCGGGCGCCGCCGCGGCCGTAGTACTTTGCTGGCAACGGCGCCATGCCGTCGAAATCGAGACCGAGCGTCAGCGCCTCGGGCAAATAGCCCTGGACCAGATGGACCACCATCAGCCGGTGCGAAAACAGCCGGTGGTAGACCGAGTCCGACCCGCCGATGCGGCCCCACCGGTATTTTCGTTGCCATGACATGGCGGTTCCTTGAGGTTGCGTGACAGGCGCGTGCGTCGGGAAGCCATCCTATCAGCAAGACGGACGCCGGCCAGACGCGGGATGTTCGCCGTCAGGATTGCCCGCTGCTCGCTGGATCGGCGTTGCGTGGGATCGGACGGCCATCAAGTTAACTCCTCTGGCCCGATCGCCCGCGGCGCCCGGCCGGCGCCGTGGTCGCGCCAAGCGCACGCATAAGCGCGTTCGAGCGCCCTCGCAAAGCGGTCGGTGTCGAACAGGGGCGCTACGGTGCGAGCCTGCGCCAGCCGGGCGGCGAGCGCGGCACGTGCCGCGGGGTCGCGGGCGAGCGCGACCGCGGTGTCCTCGTAAGCCGTCCACGACGGCATGATCAGCTCGGGCAGGCCCGCGGCGGTCAACAGGCTGGCGGCGACCCGGCTCGCCATCGTCTGACCCGGGCAGGTCAGGACCGGCAGGCCGAGCCACAAGGCGTCGCTCGCCGTGGTGTGGCCGGTGTAGGGCGCGGTGTCGAGGAACAGGTCGGCCCGGCGGTAGAGCGCGCGGTACTGGGCGGCGGGCCGGCGGGCCGCGACCACCAGGCGCGCCGGGTCGACCCCGGCCGCCGCCGCGATCAGGCGCAAGTTGGTGCCAGCCGCCGCAACCGTGTCGAGCAGCCACAGCACCGCCTCGGGCAGCCGGTGCAACAGCGAAAGCCAGACCTGAAAGACCTCGGGCGTGATCTTGGTCGTGTTGTTGAAGCAGCACAACACCACCGCGGCGTCCGGCAGGCCGAGCGCGCGGCGGCTCGGGGTCTCGGCCAGGGGCACGACCGCCCGCCCGCGGTCGTTCGGCTGATAGCAGTCCGGCAGCCGGATCAGGCAGGCGTCGAACCAGGCCGACGCCTGCGGCGGCGCGACCACCGGGTCGCCGATCACATAGTCGAGGTAAGGCGCGCCGAGCGGCCCAGGGTAGCCGAGATGGTGGAGCTGGACCGGCGCCGGCCGGCGCACCGGGATGCCCGGACGGGCGTTGGCGGTGTGGCCCTTGAGGTCGACCAGGAGCGCCACCTGGTCGGCGGCGATCCGGGCCGCGGCGGCCGTGTCGTCGAGCGCCGACAGATCGACGAAGCGATCGACCGCGCCGGTCAAGCGGTGCCGCAGTTCGCTGCCGTCGTCCGGGCCGGTCGAATAGGCGTGGACCCGGACCCGGCGGCGATCGTGGCGCTCGAACAGCTCGACCACCAACTCGGCGGTCGGGTGCTGGTGAAAATCGGCAGACAGATAGCCGATCACCAGCGGCGCGTCCGCTGCGGTCGGCCGGGCCGGGGGGCGGCGGGTCGGTGTCGGCAAGGTAGGCCCGAACAGACCGCGGACATAGCCGCGCGCGGCCGCGAGCTGCAGCGCCGGGTCGTCGGTGCCGAGCAGGAGCGCGAACGGTGCCAGCTGGTGCGGCCCGCCGTCGGCGACCAGGCGCGCCGCCGCCACGGTCCAGCGTGCCGCGCGGTCGAAATCGCACGCCTGGCGGGCGAGCATCACCGCGTCGGTCAAGGTTGCACCGCGGTCGTCGACGCCGAGCCGCAGCGCCGCCTCGAACCCCGCCAGCGCCGCCTCGGCGGCGCCGCGCGCAGCGGTGAGCCGCGCCAGATTGGCGTGCGCCGCCGCCAACCCCGGGTCGAGCGCGATCGCCGCCCGGCACGCGGTGGTCGCCGGCCCCGGCCGGTCGAGCGCGCGCCACGCTGCGCCGAGGTTCGCCCACACCGCCGCGTCCGCGGGTGCCGCGGCGCGCGCCCGTGTCAAGACCGCGATCGCCTCTTCGGGCTGCCCAGCCCGGAGCAGCGCCGCTCCAAGCGCGCCCCAAAGGGTCGGCCGGTCGGCGAGCGCCGGCGCGGCAGCCCGCAACAGCGCGACCGCGGCAGCCGGCCCGTGCCGAGCCTCGGCGAGCAGCGCTTGGCGGCGGCGGACCCGCGCGTCGCGGGGCGCAACCGCGACCGCGAGCCGGAACACGGTCTCGGCAGCCGCGCCGTCGCCGCTGTCGTCGAGCGCGAGCGCCAGATTGTAGGCGGCGTCCGGCAGCGCCGGGGCCAGCACCAAGGCACGGCGCAGCCAGGGCAGCGCCGCCGTTGCCCGGCCGGCCTGGCTGGCGGCGACCCCGCGCAGGTGCCAGGCGTCGGCGGTGTCGGGCGCGCGCGTCAGGACTTGGCGATACAGCGCCTCGGCCGTGGCGAGCCGGCCGGCGTGGTGGTGGCGGAGCGCCTTGGCGAGCAAATCTGCCACCAGCGCCGCCGCGGGCGCGGTCACCCCTTGCGTGCTTGCAGCTGGGTCACCGGCATCAGCGGCCGCCAGCCGGCGTGGCCGCCGAGCGGTGCCAGGCGGTGGATCGACAGCCGCACCAGCGTGCCTCCGGTGCGCCGGCGCCAGTCGAGCGCGACCCGCTCGCCGTCCGCGGTCACGACGTTGGCGACCAGGCGGCCGCCGGGCTTGAGCGCGCGCCAGCACGCGGCAAGCACGCCGTCGTCGCTGAGCCCGCCGCCGATGAACACGGCGTCCGGTGCCTCCAGCGGCACCAGCGCCTCGGGCGCGTGCTCGGCGACCAGCTTGAGACGCGGACAGCCGAGCGTCCCGGCATTTTCAAGGATCAACCGGCCGCGCCCGGGGTCGGGCTCGATCGCGATCGCGCGGCAGCGGCGATCGCTGCGCAGCCATTCGATCGCGACCGAGCCGCAGCCGGCACCGACGTCCCACAACAGCTGGCCGGGCCCCGGGGCGAGCGCCGCCAGGGTGACCGCGCGGATCTCCCGCTTGGTCAGCTGGCCGTCGTGGCGGAACGAGTCGTCGGGCAGTCCGGGCACGGCAGGGCGGATCGGCGCGTCGGCGTCGGCGCGGCACGCGACCGTGAGCGTCGCAAGATCGGCGCCGCGCCCGGGCGGCCAAGCATCGGCCGTGCCGGTGATCCGCCGTTCCCGCCGCCCGCCCATATGCTCGAGCACCGTGAGCTCACTCGCGCCGTAGCCGCGCCGGCACAACAGGGCCGCGACCTCGCCCGGGGTGTCGCCGTTGTTGCACAGAATCACGATCCGGGCGTTCGGCTGGATGAAGGCGTGGACCTCTTCGAGCGGCCGGCCGTGCAGCGACACCGTCTCGACCGACTGGCGTGGCCAGCCCATCCGCGCACACGCGAGCGAGAATGCCGACGGCTGCGGCACCACCAGGATTTCCTCGGGCGGGTAGCGCTCGACCAACACGGCACCGATGCCGTGGTCGAGCGGGTCACCGCTCGCCAGCACGCACACCGGGCGGCCGCGCCAGCTGTCGAGCTTGGGCAACCCGTCGGCGAGCGGCGACGGCCAAGTCATGCGCACCCGGCGGTCGTGGGTGCCGTCGTCCGGGATCATCGCGAGATGGCGCCGGCCGCCGACCAACAGCTCGGCCGAACCGATCCGGGCGAGCGCGACCGCGCTCAAGCCCGCCGGTCCGTCCTCGCCGATCCCGACGATCGCGAGCCACCGGCTCATGCCCCGCCTCCTGCGCCTGCCCCGCTCGCCGTGCCCACCGGTGTGCCGGTCGCTTCGTCGAGCCCGGCGGCCAAACCGGCCAGCGCGTTGACCGCGGCGGCGGCGAGCGCACTGCCGCCGCGCCGGCCGAGCACGGTCAGGAACGGCGCCCCGCGCGGGTCGGCGGCGAGCGCGGCCTTGGCCTCGACCGCGCCGACGAAGCCGACCGGAAAGCCGAGGATCGCCGCCGGCCGCGGCCAGCCGTCGTCGAGTCGCGTCAGCAAACGCGCCAGCGCGGTCGGCGCGTTGCCAATCGCGACCACCGTGCCCGCGATCAGCGGCGCCCACAGATCGACCGCGGCTGCCGACCGGGTCGTCCCCTCGGCCGCGGCCCGCGAAGGCACCACCGGGTCGTCAATCCGACAGATGATCTGGTTGTCGGCGGGCAGGCGGGCCCGGGTGATCCCAGCCGCGACCATCGCGGCATCGACCAGGACCGGCGCCCCGTCCGCCAACGCCGAGCGCGCCGCGTCGACGACCGCACCGCCCCATCGCAGATCGTCCACCAGATCGACCATGCCGCAGCTGTGGATCAGCCGCACCACCACCGGCGCGAGGGCAGGCGGCACCCGGTGGAGCGCCGCCTCGCGCCGGATAATCGCGAACGAGCGCCGGGTGATCTCGGCTGGCGCCGTCACCGGCGGGGTTGCGGCGTCGGCGGCGGTCGCCCCGGCGGTCACGGCGTGCGGGCCGGGTCGTCGCGCAAGGTCGCCGGCCCCAACGGATGGTCGGCGAACGGGTAGCGCGGGTGGTCGTGGGCATGGTCGTGGCCATGATCGTGACCGTGAGGCCCGTGGTGATGGCCGTGACCATGGGCATGACCATGACCGTGATCGCCGCCGCCGCCGTTGCCGGGGTGGCCGGTGGTGTCGCCGGTGCCGATGCCCTCGACATGATGGTGGTGGCTTTCCTGGGCGAGGCCCTGCTCCGCCTCGAAGCCGAGCACCTGCTCACGGTACTTGCACATCTTGCAGTCCATCGCCCCGGTGCCGTTGAGCGCCTCGTCGATCCGGTCGGCGAAGGTGTCGAGCACCAGCGGATGGTCGTTGAGATAGGGTGCCTTGACGAACGTGATCTCAGGATGGCGCGCCGCGACTTGGTCGGTGTGGTCGTAGATGCGGCGAACCAACACCCCGGTGAACAGGAAGTACGGAAACACCACGATCCGGCGGAAGCCGAGCCGGGCAGCATGGTCGAGCGCCGGCGCGACCAGCGGGAAGGTGACGCCGGAATAGGCGGTCTCGGCCCAGCCGAAGCCCATGCCTTCCCAGAGCAGCCGGGTGACCTTGGCGACATTGGCGTTGGCGTCGGGGTCCGACGCGCCGCGGCCGACCACCACCAAGAGCGTGTCGGTCGGCGGCACCGCAGCATCGCTGCTGGCGAGCGCCGCGCCGATCCGGTCGGCCGCGGCGCGCACCATCCGGGTGTCGACCGCGAGATCGCGGCCGTAGCGGATATTGAGCCCTGGATGTTCGGCCTGATAGCGGTTGAGGACCGACGGGATGTCGTTCTTGGCGTGACCGGCGGCGAACAGCATGCCCGGCACCGCGATGATCCGCCGGGTCCCGGCGGCGCGCAGGCGATCCAGACCCTCGGTCAGGATCGGCCGGGCAAACTCGAGATAGCCGTATTCGACCGCCGGATACGCCAACCGATCGCGCAGCCGGTCGACCAGCGCGGAAAACTCCGTGACCGCGGCGGGGTCGCGGCTGCCGTGCCCGCAAATCATGATCCCAGGGTCGCTGGTCATTCGTTCGTCCCATTGCTATCGGACCGCCGCGCGGGGTGGCGGCGGGTGCTCGGTCTCACACCTCGTGATAGATGTCCGCCAGCGTGATCTCGGCTGCGACCGAGTTCAATACCACCACGCCATCACCGGCGACATCTTGGACCGTCCAACCGCCGTCCGGTGTCGGGATATGGTGGCTGACGTGTCGTCGGGCCTGGGCGACCAACACCATCGCGTAGACCAGGCCGTCGATATACTCGTGGCGGGTCGGCGACGCCGCCTCGCGTGCAAGGTATTCGTCGGGCGAAATCCAGGTCGTCTGATCGAAGGCACGCGTATCGTCGAAGGGGACGGACATCGGTGCTTCCTCTCGCGGCGGCGAGCTTTTGGGGGCTTCGCCCCCAAGCCAAGGTCAGGCCCCCCACATCCGCCGGCCAGGGGTGACCCCCTTCTCGGGGGTGTCGGGGGCAGTGCCCCTGACAACGGCGGTCAGGCCGAAATTCGGCGTCGGCCGATGGCGAACTCAATGGGTGATTCGCCACGTGAACAGCGACGCCATCGCATAGTTCCAGACTGCGCCGACCAGGGCGCCGGCAAGGCCGGCGGCCCACCAGACCTCGAGCCCGGCGAACATCCACCGCGCGATTCCGACATTGGCGACCGCGCCGATCGCACAAATCACGTAGAACGACAAAAGCCCGATCACAAGCCCGCGCCCCTTCAGGCGACGGTCGCGGTAGGTCACCAGATTGTTCAACACGAAATTGCTGGTCATCGCGAGCACGGTGGCAACCACCTGGCTTACGACGAACGACAGGCCCAACAGCCCAAACCCCAGTCCCAGCGCCACCATGTGAACCACAGTACCGAGCCCGCCGACCAAGCTGAACAGGACGAAGCGGATCGGCACCACCCCGCCGAACAGCTTGGTCAGCAAGAGCACGCCGTATTCCCAGATCTGCGACGGGTCGAGCTTGCTTTCGCCGGCGTGGCGCGGCCGGAACTGGAACGGCAGCTCGCGGTACCGGAGCGGCCGCGGCGCCGACGCCAGAATGTCGAGCAGGATCTTAAAGCCGCGACCGCTCAAGCCACGGACCACCTCCGCGAACACCGACCGGCGCAGCATGAAATAGCCGCTCATCGGGTCCGCGAGGTCGGTGCCAACCACCAGGCGCGCTGCCCGGGTCGCGATGCCGGTAACCAGGCGGCGCGCCGGCGTCAGGCTGTCGGCATTGGCGCCGTCGACGTTGCGGCTGCCGATCACGATGTCGAGCCCGGCGTCCGGGTCGGCCAGCGCGGCGATCATCGTCGGCAGCAGCGCCTCGTCATGCTGGAGATCGGCATCCATCACCGCGACCAGGGGCGCAGCGGTCGCCTGGATGCCCTCGATGCACGCCGACGCCAGACCGCGCCGGCCGATCCGGTGCACGCAACGCACCCGCGGGTCGATCAGCGCCCGCGCCCGCACCGCCGCGGCGGTGCCGTCCGGGCTGTCGTCGTCGACGAAGATCACCTCCCAGCGCCACGGCGCCAGCGCCGCCGCCAACCGGTCGATCAGCGGGTCGAGATTGCCGATTTCGTTAAAGGTCGGCACGATCACCGCCAGTTCGACCGTCGGGGCGGCGGCCGGTGCGGCTTCGGTCGGAGCAGCGGGGGGCATCGGCTGGGCGCACAAGATCAAAGGGGGGGGGCGGACAAGTCGCCGAGTGTATGTGGTTGCGACCGACGACACCAGCGCCACCGTAACGATTTCTCTTGAGCGTCACGCCCTCACCACGCACAAAGGTCAACCCAGGGGATGCTGATCCGCGCGCATCCGGACCCTGACGTGGCCCGGAATTTGTATAACGGGCGCGCGGCTCATCGCCTCGGTCACCGGGCGCGTCCGTTCGGTGGATCGTCAATCAGCCACAGGCAGCCACAGGCTTCGACGGGTTTTGGGGAGGCAGCATGACCAAGCAAGTGCTCGGCGCCGCGGCCGCGGCGTTCGCATTGGCGTTGGCGGCTCCGGCCGCTTATGCAGGCGAAACCTTCGACGCGGTCAAGGCCAAGGGCTTCGTCCAGTGCGGCGTCAACACCGGCCTGCCCGGCTTCGGCACCCCGGACAGCAACGGGGTGTGGACCGGTCTCGACGTCGATTTCTGTCGCGCGATCGCGGCTGCGGTGTTCGGCGACACCGACGCGGTCAAGTTCACGCCCCTGTCGGCGCAACAGCGGTTCACCGCGTTGCAGTCGGGCGAGATCGACGTCTTGCTGCGCAACACCACCTGGACCGTGACCCGCGACACCTCGCTCGGTCTCAACTTCGCGCCGGTCACCTTCTACGACGGTCAGGGCTTCATGGTGACCACGGCGCTCGGCGTGTCCAGCGCCTATGAGCTCGACGGCGCCACCGTGTGCGTCCAGCCGGGCACCACCACCGAGCTCAACCTCGCCGACTTCTTCCGCGCCAACGGCATGTCGTTCGAGCCGGTGGTGATCGAAAAGCTCGACGAGGTGGTCGGGGCGTTCGTGTCCGGCCGCTGCGACGTCTACACCACCGACGCCTCGGGCCTCGCCGGCACCCGCTCGACCTTCCCCAACCCGGGCGACTATCTGGTCCTGCCCGAGTTGGTCTCCAAAGAGCCGCTCGGCCCGGTGGTCCGCCACGGCGACGACCAGTGGTTCGACGTCGTCAAATGGGTGGTGTTCGCGACCATCCAGGCCGAGGAAAAGGGCATCACCCAGGCCAATGTCGACGAGACGCTCGAAAGCACCGACCCGGTGGTCCAGCGCCTGCTCGGCACCAACCCGGGCATGGGCGAGGCGCTCGGCCTGCCCGACGACTTCGCCTATCAAATCATCAAGCTGGTCGGCAACTATGGCGAGATTTTCGCCCGCACCGTCGGCCCCGACACGCCGCTCGGCCTCGAGCGTGGTCTGAATGCGCTGTGGACCGACGGCGGCCTGATGTATTCGCCGCCGTTCCGCTGAGCCTTTTCGCCCGTGGCCGCCGGCGTCCCTGCTTATAAGGGGGGCGTCGGCGCGTCCGGCGCCCCTTTTCTTCCCCCGTGATCGATCCAAAGCCCCCACCGCCGGAGGACCCCCTTTGGCCGGAGAGATGCGTGGCCCCGGGCGGCCGCAGCCGACGCTGATCGAACGGCTCGGCGACGAGCGGGTTCGGGCGGTCCTGTTCCAAGTCCTGGTCGCGGGCGCGGTGCTCGCGCTGGTCTGGTACCTTGTCCACAACACCCTGGCCAATCTGGCGCGCCAGGAAATCGCCACCGGGTTCGGTTTCCTCGACCGGCCGTCCAACTTCGCGATCGGCGACACGCTGGTCGATTACAGCGCCGCCGACAGCTATGGCCGGGCGTTCCTGGTCGGCATCTTGAACACGCTCCGGGTCGCGCTGATCGGGATCGTGCTCACGACCATGCTCGGCACCGTGATCGGGATCGCGCGGCTGTCACCGAACTGGTTGGTCGCGCGGCTCGCCGCGGTCTATGTAGATACCGTGCGCAACATCCCGTTGTTGCTGCAGCTGTTCATTTGGTACTCGGTGATCACCGAGAGTTTCCCGCACCCGCGCCAGGCCTATCAGCCGCTTCCGGGCGTGTTCGTCAGCAAGCGCGGCCTGATGTTCCCGGTGCCCGAGGCCCATCCGGGCTGGACCGCGGCCCTGATCGCGCTGGGCATCGCCGTGGTCGCGGTGATCGCACTCGCGGTGTGGGCCAAGCGGCGCCAGGACGCCTCGGGCGCGCGCTTTCCGGTCGCCACCACCGGCGCCGGCCTCTTGCTCGGCCTGCCGCTCATCGCCTATCTCGCCTTCGGCGCGCCGACCGCGTTCGACGTCCCGGCCCTGCGCGGCTTCAACTTCCGCGGCGGCCTGACGATCACGCCGGAGCTGACGGCGCTGTTGCTCGGCCTCGTGATCTACACGGCAGGCTTCATTGCCGAGATCGTGCGCAGCGGCATCCTCGCGGTCAGCCGCGGACAGAGCGAGGCCGGACTGTCGCTCGGCCTGTCGCGCGGCTTGGTGCTGCGCCTGATCGTGTTGCCGCAGGCGCTCCGGATCATCATCCCGCCCTTGACTGGCCAGTATCTGAACCTGACCAAGAACAGCTCGCTCGCGGTCGCGATCGGTTACCCCGACGTGGTCTCGGTGTTGAACACCACGATCAATCAGACCGGCCAGGCGATCGAGGGCGTCTTGATGATCATGGGCGTATATCTTTCGATCAGCTTGTCGATTGCGATTTTCATGAACTGGTACAACGCGCATGTCGCGCTGGTCGAGCGGTGAGACGGCGGCGATGACTGACCCGACGCCGACCGACACCGCGCCGCCGCCGCCGGCCGGAACCCTTGGGCCGCTCGCGTGGCTGCGCGCCAATCTGTTCAGCTCCTGGTTCAACGGTCTCTTGACCGTCTTGATCCTGTGGGGGCTGGTCGAGCTGATCCCGCCGTTGGTGCACTGGCTGGTGATCGACAGCGTCTGGGGTCCGGCAGACCCGCAGACCTGCCGGCTCGCCGACGGCGCCTGCTGGGCGTTCATCCACGAAAAATACCGGCTGATCTTATTCGGCACCTATCCATACGACGACCAGTGGCGCCCCTTGCTCGCGGTGATGATCATCGTCGCCTTGCTTGCCGCCAGCTGCGACCCGCGGACCTGGTGCCGCCTGATCCTGCCGATGTGGGCGATCGGGATCGCGCTCGTCCTGGTCTTGATGTTCGGCGGCGTGTTTGGCCTCGCCTATGTCGAGAACACGCGCTGGGGCGGCTTGCCGGTGACCCTGTTGTTGTCGGTGGTCGGGCTGGCCGCGGCGTTTCCGGTCGCGATCCTGCTCGCGCTCGGCCGCCGGTCGGACCTGCCGGTGGTCAAGGCGTTGTCGGTGGTCTACATCGAGATGATCCGCGGCGTGCCGCTGATCAGCCTGTTGTTCATGTCCTCGGTGATGCTGCCGCTGTTCCTGCCGACCGGGGTGACGATCGACAAGCTGTTGCGGGCCCAGATCGCGATGATCATGTTCGCCTCGGCCTATCTGGCCGAGGTGATCCGCGGCGGGCTCCAGGGCCTCGACAACGGCCAGTACGAGGCGGCGGACAGCCTCGGCCTCGGTTACTGGCAGAAGGTCCGCCTGGTGATCCTGCCGCAGGCCTTGGCGATGGTGATCCCGCCGATCGTCAACACCTTCATCGCGTTCTTCAAGGACACCTCGCTGGTGCTGATCATCGGCATCTTCGATCTGATGACCGCGGCCAAGGCGGCGTTGACCGACATGTACTGGCGCGGCTTCTATAAAGAAGCCTATCTGTTCGTCGCGGTGTTCTATTTTTGCTTCTGTTTCTTCATGTCGAAATACAGCAAATGGCTGGAGGCGCGGACCGCCCGCGGCGTCCGGCGGTGATGGGATCGGGACAGCGGGAGAGTTAAGACCGTGGCGGGGATCGACCGATGACTGACCAGGCCGGGGCGGTCGCGACCGACCGGGGCGATCACGACCCGATCATCCAGATGATCGGGGTGTCGAAATGGTTCGGGGCGTTCAACGTCCTGCGCGACATCCAGCTGACCATCGACCGGGGCGAGCGGATCGTGATTTGCGGGCCGTCCGGCTCGGGCAAATCGACCCTGATCCGCTGCATCAACCGGCTCGAGGAGTTCCAGAGCGGGCGGATCATCGTCGACGGCATCCCTCTCACCAACAATGTCCGCGACATCGAGGCGGTGCGCCGCGAGGTCGGGATGGTGTTCCAGCAGTTCAACCTGTTCCCGCACTTGACCGTGCTCGAGAACTGCACGCTCTCCCAGGTCTGGGTGCGCAAGCGCTCGAAGGCCGAGGCGGAACGGGTCGCGCGCCACTATCTGGAACGCGTGCGCATCCCCGAGCAGGCGGACAAGTACCCGGGCCAGCTGTCGGGCGGCCAGCAGCAGCGGGTCGCGATCGCGCGCTCGCTCTGCATGAACCCCAAGGTCATGCTGTTCGACGAGCCGACCTCGGCGCTCGACCCCGAGATGGTCAAGGAGGTGCTCGACGTCATGATCTCGCTGGCCGAGACCGGCATGACCATGCTGGTGGTCACCCACGAGATGGGCTTTGCCAAAAGCGTCGCCGACCGGGTCCTGTTCATGGACCGCGGCGAGATCGTCGAGCAGGCGCCGCCCGACCAGTTCTTCACCAACCCGACCTCGGAACGCACCAAGCTGTTCTTGAGCCAGATCTTGAGCCATTGAGACCAGCGGAACACGGATTCGGTCCCGGTCCTGACCGGTCCGGCGGTCAGTCCGGGCGGTCGGCTGCGAACACCTCGTCCAGGGTCGCGGCATCGACGAAGCGTTCGCCCCACGCGTCCAACTGGTCGATCCCGGCTGAGCGAACATGCTTGGCCACGGCATCCGGGACATCGCCGAACTTGCGGCGAAACTGGCGGACAAGCATCTCGGCCCGGCCCTTCGCCTCGCCGTCCGCCCGGCCCTTGGCCTCGCCCTTGCGTCGCGCTTCATTGACGTCCAACTCGAGGCTTTTCAGAAAGCCGATCCACTGCTCGCGCTTGTCCTGGTCGTCGAGTTCGTCGTCCGACAGACCGGCGCGGTTGGCGATCTCGAACGCGTGCCCGATCGCCGGATCGGCGGCCAACCGGGCCGGGACGGCGTCCAGCGTCTCGGCATTCCTCATAAAGTATAGCCAGCGGTCGAGCGGGGTGGTCAGCTCGGCCTCGGTCTTGGTGAACTTCGGCAACTCGACGAACACCAGCGCCATGTCCTGTTGGACGATGTCCGGGTTCTCCGCCGCGCGCAGGCGGAAGGTCGAGACGATCTCTTTGAGGTCGCGATACATCACGAAATCGGTGATCGTGATCGCGATGACGCCGACCAGCTTTCTGTAGTCGTCGGCGCGCTCGATCTGCCCGACATAGGCCTTGCAGGCATTGTAGAGGATGCGCTTTTCCAGACCCGCGGCGACCAGAACCTGCATCTCGACGATGAAGGTGCGCCCGGTCTGGTCGCGGGCCTTGACGTCGACGTAGGTGTCCTTCCAGCCCTTGATGCGCGGCGCCTGGTAGGGGTCGAGGATGGTGACCTCGACGATCCGCTCCGCCCCCTCGAGACCCAGGACGGCGTTGAGAAAGCTGACCAGAACGTCCCGGCTGGCGTCCGAGCCGAAGATCCGCTTGAACGCGAAGTCGGTCTTGGGGTTGAGGAAGCGCATCGAAAGTCCTCTGCCTGCAAACCTTGGACCCACCCGGGTGTATGTGGCCGGGCATGGCGGCAATTTGGAGGCCGGGCGCACGTCGCGATCCGGGCAAGCGGTCGATCGGCGCCTCGACGCCGGGCGCGCCCGCATCTGTTCGCCGGCCCGTCCACCTACACGAAAGAGCGAGAGGACCCACATGCGACCAGTCTTGGGCCTGTCCTCGATCATTCAAAAAAAAAAAATCGAGCCCGCTCCGCGGGCAGGAAGGGGGAAGGCATTCCCCCTTCCTGCACCTACCCCCTTCTGACAAGGGGCAAGGACCAAAGGTACACAAGATAGAAAGATGCTAAGGTTCAAGAGGGAAGGTCCTGGCGAGGCGGAAACCGACATCGGAGTCGCGGAAGGCCGCGGAGGACCAGTCGCGGAAGGCGGAACGGACCCCGTTCGGGGTGTCGAACCACGAGCCGCCGCGAAGAACACGGGCAGCGCAATCTCCGGTTGTGCGGGCGCGCCCATCGGTCGGCGCGCCATGATAGGTGTCGTTCCAGCAATCTTCGCACCATTCCCAAACATTTCCGTGAACCTGATACAGTCTCCACGGATTTGGTGCGAATTCATCGACTGCCACAGTCTTTCCCCGATCCACCCCCGTCTTTCCGTCGTTGTAGGTCAAATTACCGTCGTAATTCGCCTGGTCGGTCGTGATGGTGTCGCCCCACCAGAACGGCGTCGTCGTGCCGGCGCGGCAGGCGTACTCCCACTCCGCCTCCGACGGCAGCCGATACCCGGCTTGGTCTGAGACGCCAAGCCTGGCATTCAGCTGACTGATGAAGGCGTTGGCATCGTCCCAGCTCACGCCTTCGACCGGGTTCCGTTCGCCCACGAAGCGGCTGGGGTTGTCCCCCATCACCGCCGTCCATTCCGCTTGGGTCACCGCGTAGCGCCCAAGGGCGAACCGCGTGCCGATCACGACGCGATGTTGCGGGCCTTCGTTTTTGTCACGGTCTTTTTCGTGCTCCGGCGAGCCCATCACGAACGTGCCCGACGGGATCACCACCATCTCGGGGGCAAACGGCGCGTCGCTGAACACCGCCAGGTCGGGCAGATGGCCGAGGCCCGGGGTGGGCGACGGCGGCTGCCATTTTCCGACGTAATCGTCCCAGTCAACCGCCGCCCGCAGCGCCGCGCGCTCGACCTGCGCGGTCTCGAACCGGGCGCCCTCGATCAACGCGCCGTCGAACCGGCAGCCGGTCAGGTTGGCGCCGGTGAAGTCGAAGCCGCGCAGATCGCAGCCGCGGAAATCGACCCCGGCCCAGTCGGCAAAGCGCAGGTCGTCCGCCGGGTCGAGCCGTGCGATCTCGACCAGTCGGCGGAAATCCACGGTGCCGGCGTCGGCAACCGCCTGGATCAGCGCCTCCAGGGCGTCGCGGTCGCGGCGCGCCGCGCGGCCACGCGGTTCGGTCACCGGTCGGTCTCCCGGACCTCGGCGCCGACCCGGCACAGCAGCAACTCACCGTTCCGCCCGGCCTCGGCGATCCCGCGCTCCTTGAGGAATTTGAGCACCTTCTTCTCGGCCATCGAGCGTTTCCGGCCGTCGGCCGCGGTCTCGTCGTCCGCGGGCAGCGCGAAACTCTCGCGATTGGCATAGGTCACGAGCCGCGCGGTGACCCGGTCGCCGGCGGCGGCGCCGGGCAATTCGAACAGGGGCGGGATTTCGGCCGTGGCGTTGCAGCCTTGCAAGCCGCCGGCCTCCCGGTCGCGCCGCAACACCCAAAACGGCCGGCCGAGGCTGCCGAGCCGGAGCGACACCCCGCTGTCGCAGACATGCGCGACCGCGCGGCCGAGCAGGGCGGTCGGCCGTTTGCCCGCGGGCAGCTCGACCCACAACTCGACCTCGCACAGCCGCGGTTCCCCGGGCCCGGGCACGGCGCCGAACCCGGCGAACATCATCACCGACAAAGGGGTGCCCGCCGTGGCGGCGGCTTGGCGCGGCGTCTCGACGCAGGCATTGGCGAAGCGCTCATTGGCGTAGAACGCCGTCGGGTCGTCCGGCGCCAGCCACAGTTTTGGCCCGGTCCCGTCGGGGTCCGGTGGCGGCGCCGGCGGCGCGGCGGAGGCTGCGGCCAGGGCGGTGACCACGTCCTCGACCAAAAAGGCGAACCGGTTGAGCGCGGCGTTCCGGTCGGGCTCGGACAGGCTTTCCAGCGGTGCCGCCGGATCGTTGCCGGCCTGAAACCGGCCGAGCGGCGAGCGCTGAAAGCATGAATGACCGGCGACCAGCGGTAAGATCACCACCCCCCGCCGTTCGGCGGCGTCGAGCAGCGGCGGCAACTCCTGTTCGTCGATGAAGTCTGATGCAAAAAAATGCGCGGTGATGATCAGGATCGCCGCGTCGCAGGTTTGCAGGTGTGTCTCAATCTCCCGGCGCCAGTCGGCGCCCGGTGGGGTTTGGGTGTCGTTCCAGATCTTGATTTGGGCCTCTCGCTTGACCGGCGCCAAATAGGTGTCCAGCCGCTCCAGCCAGGGTCGGTCCTTGTGGCTGTAGGAGATGAAGACGGTCGGCGGCCGATCGCGCATCTCGCAGGGGCTCCCGTGGGCTTGCCGGCGGCCGGCAGCGTGGGCATCGGCGACGGGACCACGGACGGGACCGGCGCCAACGTTCAGAGCATGGCGGCCAACGCCGCATCCCAATCGGCATCCACCAGCCGCTTCTTGACCCTCGCCCGCAAGGTCCGGAGATCAGCCTCGAGCTTGACGCACTGCGTCTCATCCAGCAACTGCTGATCGACGAGATAGCGAAGCCACTCCGGCAGGATCAGAAAAAGCGCGGTTACTCTATACTCGTAATGAATGTCCGAGTCGAACATACGATCGACGAAGTCCTGCAGAGTCGCGGCATCCGGCGCCAAGCGGTATTCGTCCTTGGATCATGAGCCCGGGTGGTCGCCCACGAGGTGAGACGCGAACCTCGCCAGCTGATCGATCAGGTCCGGTTCGCCGATGTTGGGGCCGTACAACGCCATCCGTTCGCCCAGACGTGCCGTTCGGTCGTCCGGAGAGACAGTATTCAGCGATACGTCCAGGACCTCGTAGGCCAAGGCCTCTTCATAGGCCGACTTTATGATCCAGTCATAGGGATCGGGATTTGCCCTTACGACCGGCCCGGCGATGCGATAAAGATCAAGCAGCAGCGGCAAGTTGCCGTCGAACGCCGTTTGGTCGAGGAGGCCTTGGAAACGATGAAAGGCGTCGTCCGCCACCTCGGCACGCCGACGCGCCGCCAGGGCGAATTGATCACGCAGGCCCGCGGCACGTGCGCTGTCGATCCACCATTCGAGAATGAAGGTCTTCTCCGAGGCGTCGACGTCGGGGCACTGCCGTTCGATCCGCTCGAGAAGTGCGACCAGGCGCGCGTGGTCACCGGCGCTGCGCGCATCGGTGGCGAGCAAATCGAGGCAATCGAACCCAAGCTCCCGATCAATCAGGCCCGGTTGGTCGATCGCGTTGCCGAAAAGCCGAAAGCGCTCGTCGCCGTCGGCTTGGTCAAATCGCTCCCACAGCGCGTCCCGCGCCTCGGCCAGCGGGTCGTCCCGGTCGGCGTCCGCCGCCGGTTCGCCGGTGCGCCGGTCCCCGTGGCCTTCGGCATCGGCCTTGGTCGATTCCTCGGCGTCGCCCGCCCGGCAGGCTTGATCGATCTCCAAATCGAGGCTCTCCAAGAACACCGATCCGCGGCTCGTGCCGTTCCTGGTCGTTGCGGACGTCGTACGACAGGCCGGCACGCTCGACGCCGCGCCGGAGGTGTCCGACCCGTCGGTCCGCCCCCTACACCAACGCCGGGTCGGTGACCAGGCCACTACGGCCCTCGGCGACCCCGAAGGCGAGGAAATGGTCGAGCGGGTTCAACCCGACCACCGCGACGTCCTGGTTTTCGGCCAGATAGGCCGCGGTGTCGAACCACGGCGATGCCGCCCGGCCCTCGGCGGCGCCGAAGCTCTGGAAATGGTCGAATGCGCTTTCGACCCTCCCGGCGGCGACCGCCGCGGCGACGTCCGCGTATTGGTCAAGGTACCACGCGCCGTCGAACAACGGGGTGGGGTCGCGGCCCTCGGTCAAGCCGTGGGTGAGGAAATGCGCCGCGGCCGAGGCGACGGTACCGCCTTCGACCGCGGCGGCGACGTCCGCGTTGACCTCAAGATAGAACGCGGCGTCGATCGAGCCGTCCACGGCGGCGCGGCCCTCGGTCTCGCCGAACGCGGCGAAGTGGTCGGCGCCTGAGGCGACGCGGCCCGCCGCGACCGCGGCCGCGACGTCGGGGTGGGCGTCGAGGTAGGCGCGCTCGTTGAAGCCGATCGTGCCGCCGGTCGCCCCGGTCACCGTGCTGCGCCCGCCCGCGACCAGAAGCTCGACCGCGGCGAGCGTGTCGGTGCCGGTGCCGGCATTGCCGGTCACCGTGGTCGCCGCGCGGCTGCCGGTGACCGCGAGATCGGCCAATGCGCCCGAAAACAACGCGAGGTCGCGCCCGCCCTCGCCGTCGAGCGCGTCGTCGCCGGCGCCGCCGACCAGGGTGTCGTGATCGGCGCCGCCCCGGACCAGGTCGTTGCCGGTGCCGCCGTCGAGCCAGTCGTTGCCGTCGCCCGAGGCGACCGTGCCGTCGCCGCCGCCGCCCCGGATGGTGTCGGGGCCGGCGCCGAAGAAGAGGCTCTGGTCGTCGTCGTCGCCGAGGATGTTGTCGCTGTCGAGGTTGCCGTCGGCCCCGAGCGCCTCGGTCCCGAGAAACCCGCCGGGCCCGCGCACCACCAGGTGCGCGCGGCCCGAGACCTGGACGGTCAGCCCGGCCGCGCCGGTCAGGCTCGAGACGTCGAGCACCACCACCGCCATCTCGTCGGTCCCCGACATGTCGATGGTCAGCCGGCGCTCCGCGGTGCCGTTCCCGCTCAGGTCGGGGTCGACCGGGATGATCTGCAAGACCTCGATCCCGTCGGTCTCGGCCGGCGGGGCGATCATGGTCAAGAACGCCTCGAGGTCTGGATCACCGATGCCGCCGCCGGACCCGCCCAGCACGCTGCGCAGGTGATCGGCCGAGCTGGTGCGGCGGCTGGTCGCGATCAGGCCGGTGGTCTCGGACAGGCTGACCCGCACCCGGTCGGTCACCGGGATATCGACGTCGGGCGAGGTCGGGTCGGCTTCGGTGCGGGGGCCGTCCGCCGGATTGACCACGATCACCGACACGGTCTCGCCGGTGGTCCGGTCGTTCGCGGTGCCGACGGTGGCGTCGACGCCGTCGAAGCGGATGTCGCGGAAGCCGCCGGCGGCGGTCAGGCCGGCATCGACCGCGCCGGCGATCCCCGCCGCGGCGCCGCCGGCAAACAAGCCGCCACCAAGCCCGCCCCCGCCGCCGCCCCCGCCGCCGCCACTGTTGCCCCCGCCGCCCGCCGGCGGGTTGGTGCCGCCGCCCGCGATCTGCGGCATCACCGCCCGGAAATCGGGCAGCTGGTCGGCGCCGATCGCGGTCGGATCGCTCATGCCGACCAAGCGGACCACCTCGGTCAGCTCGCCGGCGGCGATCGTGGGGTCGCCGTCGGCGTCGTCCGCCAGGAACAGGCCGGTATCGCTGCCGTCGCCAAGCGCGATCAGCACCACGGCGTCGTCGTCCGCAAACCGGACGCCGTTGCCGGTGCCGTCGACGTCGGCCAGGAACGCCGCAACCTGATCGGCGGCCAAGCCCGCCGCGGTCCGGCCGGCGCCCGACCCGTCGACCACCGTGGCAAACCCGGTGGTCAGCCGGCGCCCGGCGCCGTCGAGCGCGAGCGCGACAAAGCCGTCGGCGGTCACCCCGGTGCCGGCGAGCGCGCTGAGCGCGGCGAAGTCGATCAGGTCGCCGTCGCCGCCGTTGCCCGAATAGTTGACCACCCGGTCGGTGCCGCCGGCGCCGGTCGAGACGTCCTCGAACACCAGGATGTCGCGGTCGCCCGCCGCCCCGGGGTCGAGCCGGTCGTCGCCCGCCCCGCCGACCAGGGTATCGGCGCCGGCGCCGCCGGCGAGGCTGTCGTCGCCGCCGAGCCCCTCGATCGCGTCGTCCTGGGCCGATCCGGCGATACTGTCCGCGGCGGCGGCGTCGCCGCGGATCGTTTCGACGCCGGTCAGCGATGCGAGCGCCGACGACAGATCGACGCTGCCGCCGCCGACCACGGCCAGCACGTCACCGGTCCCGGCCCCGAGATCGATCGTCGCGAGCGCGCCGGCCAGGATCGCCGCGTCGACGCTCAGCACCAGATCGCCGCCACCCGGGTGGACAAGCTGCTCGAACCCGGACATCGTGCCGAGTTGGGTCAGATCGGCGTCGCCGTCGAAACCGATCACCAACCGGTCGGTCCCGCCGCCGCCGGCCGCGACCCCGGCGGCGGTGAGGTGATCCGCCGCGGCGATCGTCAGCTGCTCGTCGCCATCGGAGAACGCCGACGGCAGCTGGGTGCCGTCCAGCCGATCATCGTCGAGCGCCGCCGGCGTCAGCGTGCTGAATTCGGTCCCGGTGGTGGTGGCGTTGACCGGTGCGAACAGCGGGTTTTCCGTAAGAAAAATATCGGTCCGACCGTTGGTGTCACCGCTGACGAGATTGGTAACATCACTATAGAACGAGACATAACGCCCATCACCCGAAATGACCGGGTAGGTACTATTGTTGTCTCCATCAGTTCCGTCATCGGCGACCGATACTCTTTTTGTCCGTCGGGTCTGAAGATCATGAACGAACACGTCGGTCATACCATTGGTGTCACCGTCGACCAGGTTCGAGGCGCTGCTGCTGAACACGGCAAACCGACCGTCGGCAGACAGCCCGGTAAAGGTGGCGCCGCTGTCGCCATTGCCCTGGGTGCCGTCGCTGGCGACCGAGACGATCGTGTAGGCGCCCGTGTTGCGATCGACCCGTACGACGTCCCTTCGGCCGTTGTTGTCACCGGTGACGAAACTATCTGTTGCGACATTAAATAAAATATATCGCCCGTCCTGCGAAAAACCCCCAGCCGTGGCGTTGGTCGTCGCAGCGCCGGTGTCGCTCACCGAGACATTGACCGTCTGCCCGGTCGCGACCGTGTAGAGATTCGATCTGTGATTGTTGTTGGAGGTGCTCTGGTAATCGGCGTAGGCAACCACATTGCCGTCTGGGGAGATTTTTGGGTGTACATTCGATTGCTGTTGGTCGATGTCGAGCAATGTGTTCTGATTTTGATCGGCATCGAACAAATAGACCGATGTGTGGTGCTTGCCCGACTTCAGGTCGTCGGTGGTCAATTTGGACCGTGAATGGAATACGACGTATCGGCCGTCCGACGAGATGTCCGGACCGGAGTAAATGCCGTTGGCCCCGCCGCCCGGGGCGCCGGCCGCGTTGAACGATACCAGGTCGACCTGATCGGTCTTGATGTTCAGGCGAAAAATCTCGGTTGACGAGAGCAGCTGGTCCGATTGGTCGAGCCGTAGCCGGCTTGCGAACGTGACATGGTCACCCCCGGCCGCGATCGCCGGCCGGTATCGCATCAGGTCGTCATCCTTGGAGAGCCCGGTGTCCGCCAGCCGTCGAGTCGTTCCGTCGACAGCATCATAAAGGAAGACATCAACGTTACCGTTGCCGTCATCATCGACCAGATTTGATGCAAGACTATTATAAATGACATAACGGCCATCCCCGGAGATATCCGGAGCACGGCTGTTGCCGTTGCCTTCGATGCCGTTGCTGTCCACCGAGATTCGCTTCACGGGCGGCCTCATATACCTGGTTCAACCGACGACCCGAAAATCCGTCGGGTTGATGACACGAAAGTTATCGGTCACGCTGTCGCAAAGAGTATCCTTTTGTTTTGGGAGCTAGTGCAACATGGCTTCTGTAAACTCACCGGCCGCTGGTGTTCGCCGGTGGGCCGTGGGGGCCGAACAGCTCGGCCAAGCGCAGCACCGTGATCAGCCGGTCGTGCAGCAGCACGACCTGGCTCGCCCCGGGCGCCAACCCCAACTCGACGCATTCCTCGACCGTCGCCAGCGGCACCACATAGCGCTGGTCGCCGACCCGGACCAACAAGCCGTCGATGATCGCCAGCGTCAGCGGCAGGCGCAAGGTGACGGCACTGCCACGCCCGGGCGGGCTCGTGAGCTCGATCGTGCCACGCAGCGCCTCGACCGCGGTCTTGACCACGTCCATTCCGACGCCGCGGCCCGACACGCTCGACAGCCGCGCCGCGGTCGAAAAGCCCGGCGCGAACACCAGCTGGAACAGCTCGGCCTCGCTCGGCTCGGCGTCGGCGCCGACCAGGCCGCGGTCCCGGGCCCGGGCGAGGATGCCGGCGCGGTCGAGGCCGCGGCCGTCGTCGGCGACCATGATCGCGACCCCGGCGCCGTCGTGGCTCGCGGTCAGCGTCGTCACGCCGTCGGCCGGCTTGCCGGCGGCGCGCCGCGCCGCCGGCGGCTCGATGCCGTGGTCGATCGCGTTGCGGATCAGATGGACCAACGGGTCGTGCAGGCTTTCGACCACCGTGCGGTCGAGCTCGGTGTCCTCGCCCTCGGTGACCAGCCGGACCGATTTGTCGAGCGCGCGCGCGAGATCCCGCACCACCCGGCGGAACCGGCCGAACAGACTGCCGATCGGGATCATCCGGATGCTGGTGGTGGTCATCCGAAGCCCGGCGGTCAGGCGTTCGATTTCCTCGGCGACCTGGGTCACCTCGGGGTCGTCGCGGGCCCGGCAGAGCTCGCGCAACCGCGCCTCGGCGATCACCAAATCGCTGGGTCGGCGGCCAACGGCGCCGGGACGGCGTGCAGCGTCTCGGCACGCCGCAAAAAGTAGAGCCAGCGGTCGAGCGGCGAGCGCTGAAAGCGTGAATGACCGGCGATCAGCGGTAAGATCTCCACCCCCCGCCGTTCGGCGGCGTCGAGCAGCGGCGGCAACTCCTGTTCGTCGATGAAGTCTGATGCGAAAAAATGCGCCGTGATGATCAGGATCGCCGCGTCGCAGGTTTGCAGGTGTGTCTCAATCTCCCGGCGCCAGTCGGCGCCCGGTGGGGTTTGGGTGTCGTTCCAGATCGTGATCTCGGCCGTTCGTTTGACCGGCGCCAGAAAGGTGTCCAGCCGCTCCAGCCAGTGTCGGTCTTTGTGGCTGTAGGAGATGAAGATGGTCGGCGGCCGATCGCGCATCTCGCGGGGGCTCCGGTGGGCTGTTGCCGGCCGGCAGCGTAGGCATTCGCGATGGGACCGGTCAAGCCGTCCCCTGATCGGTGAGCGGTCAAGAAAGGAAATGACGCCCCAGACCCCGGACCACAGGGGATTTACACCAAGCGCAAGCTGGTCGGGATCAAGCCGTTCCGACCGGCGCCCGTACATGGCGCGCTGGACCTCCTTGATCAGCTTGCGCAGCTTCCCGTTCTCGATCAGCGCCTCGTCGCGCTCGGTTTCAAAGGTCTTGAGCGCCGCGTCCTGATACCAAATCCGATTGCTTGGGTCCGGTTATCCACGCCTGAGGACGCTGTTCACCGATCCTGTAGGTTGGGACGATCGGCCGGCACGGTCTGCCTGTTTGCATCGCCGGTGGAGGCCGATCGCCCCAACATCGGCGGTTCAGCTTTGCGGCACCGTCGATGTCGGGGCGCGGGCCCGGGAAAGGGCGCACCCGATCGACCAGGGTGCGGCCCCAAGCCCCGACCGACCGGCGTGCTCCGATCAAACGGAATGGTTCAACCGGATTTCATATGAGCCGCCAACCGCGCCAGCACTGCCGCCGTGACGCCGCGCGACCGCCGACACGCTCGCAAGACCATCACGGCTTTCCGCAACGATGCCGTGGTTGGTGTCCGCGACGCCGCGATCGAAGTCGCTCCGCCACTCCGTTGCCCTCGCACGGTCCCTGGCCCATGGCTCCAGGTCGCCAAACTCAGACCTCCGGAGCTCTGGGATTTTGAGTTGTCACCAATTCGTATTTGAGTCGCAAGCCAGTTCCCGGGAAGTTCGTTTGCGTCGCGTTCATCTCGT
>JANQHG010000036.1 GCA_028277115.1 Azospirillaceae bacterium | reverse complement strand
GGCCCCGCTCAAACGCCGCTGGGCTTCGCGCCATAGGGCGCGGCGCGCGGTCGCGCGCTCCAACGGCCCGACCGGTCAACCGGTCGGGCCGTTGGTATAACGCCGATCCGTACCGTCGTCCCACTCGAGAAACTTGGCAACGGTGACCGGGGCTGGAACCGGGTCCGCCATCAGCTGCCCTCCGCCAAAGTCGTCTGCGACCTTACCCGGACGCCGCCCGTCTCACGCCGCGCTGGCGTGGTCGCGCATCTGAAGGCCGTAGAGCCGTGCATAGACGCCGCCGCGCGCCAGCAGGTCTGGGTGGCGGCCGGTCTCGACCACCCGGCCGGCCTCCAGGACGTAGATCTGGTCGGCGTCGATCACCGTGGACAGGCGGTGGGCGATCACCAGCGTGGTGCGGCCGGCGCGCAGCGCCCGCAACGCCTCCTGGACCGCGCGCTCGGACTCGCTGTCGAGCGCCGAGGTCGCCTCGTCGAGCAACAGGATCGGGGCGTCGCGCAACACCGCGCGCGCGATCGCCAGACGCTGGCGCTGGCCGCCCGACAGCTTGACCCCATGCTCGCCGATCAGGGTGTCGTAGCCCGCGGGCAGGCCGCGGATGAAGTCGTCGGCCGCGGCGGCGTGGGCGGCGGCGCGGATCTCGTCCTCGGACGCGTCGATCCGGCCATAGGCGATGTTGGCGCGCACGCTGTCGTCGAACAGCGCGACCTCTTGGCTGACCAGCGCGATGTGGCGCCGCAGGCTCGCCACGGTGACCTCGCGGATGTCGATGCCGCCGACCGTCACCGCGCCCGCGGTGACGTCGTAGAACCGCGGGATCAGGTTCAGAATGGTCGACTTGCCGGCGCCCGACGGCCCGACCAGGGCGACCGTGCGGCCATGCGGCACCTCGAGATCGATGCCGTCGAGTGCCGGCGCGTCCGGACCATAGTGGAACCCGACCCCGGCAAAGCGGATGTCGAAGCGCGCGGGCGCGAGCGGCCGGGCGGCCGGGCGATCGACCAGGGTCGGCGGCTGGTCGAGCAGCTCGAACACCCGCTCCGCCGCCGCCAAACCCTGTTGCAAGCGGGCGTTCAACTTGGACAAGCGCTTCATCGGCTCGTACGCGAGCAGGAACGCGGTGATGAACGACATCAGTTCGCCGACCGTGCTGTCCCCGTCAAGCACCCGCAAGCCGCCATAGATCAACACCACCACGATCGCGGTGCCGCTCAACAACTCGCCGAGCGGGGTCATCAACGCCGAGGTCCGGAACGCCTGGCACGACAGCGCGAACAACCGATCGACGATGCCGCCGACCCGCGCCCGCTCGAACCCCTCCATGCCGTAGCCCTTGACATGGCGGATGCCCTGGAAGGTCTGGTTCAACAGGGTCGAGAACTGGCCGAGCTCGGCCTGGGTGTGGGCGGCATAGCGGCGCATCCGCTTGCCCATCATCGCAACGAAGCCGCCGGCGAGCGGGAACGCCAGGAAAGCTCCGATCGCGAGGCCCCAATCCTGGTAGAACATGACGCCGGTGAGGAATAAAAGCGTCAGGCTGCTCTTGGCGATGCTGGTCAGGCACTCGCCGAGTGCGTTGCGCACCACCGAAACATCATTGATTACTCGCGAGATCAGCTGGCCTGCACTGGTGGCGTGAAAGAACGCGAGATCGGCGCGGATCAGGTGATCGAACAGCTCTTTCTGCAATGTCGCAACGATGCCCTGACCGACCCGGTTCATCTGGACGCCGTGCAGATAATCGGCGACCCCGCGGGTCAGGAAGGCGGCGAACACCGCGAGCGCGACCGGCCAGATCAACGCGCGCTCGTCGGCCTGGAACACCTGGTCCATGATCGGCTCCATCAGCTTGGCCATGGCGCCGGTGGTCGCGGCAGCGACGATCATGAACACAATCGCGACCGTGATCCGGGCGCGGTGAGGTGCGATGTAGGTGCCGAGCAGCCGGCGCACCAGGGGCCAGCTGGGGGTGTGGCGCTCGCCGACGCTGGTCACGGGTCTCGTCCCCTTTTCTCGATCGCCGAACCGGGGTGCGGCGGCGCGGGCATCACCGGTTTGACACGGACCGCCGAAATGGCGGAACTGGGACCTTAAAGGGTCGGCGCGCGACCGCAAAGCCCGGGACGCACGGGACATTGACGCCAGTTGCGAGGTTTTGGGGGCTGCCGCCCCCAGGTCAGGGGGTTTCACCCCCCGACACCCCCCGACCAGGGGTTGCCCCCTGGACCCCATGAGTGGGGGGTCGAGGGGGCAGCGCCCCCCGCACGGGCGAAGGCCGAACTTCGGCGTTTGAGCCAGGACGGGCCGACCGAGGAACTGACAACGGCATGAAACAATGACCGAGGAAACGGTAGAACTGAGACGGCGACCACGCCTCGGCCTCGCGCTCGGCGGCGGGGTCGCGCGCGGCTGGGCCCACATCGGGGTGGTCCGGCGCCTGGTCGACAACGGCCTGATGCCGGACGTGGTCGCCGGGACCTCGATCGGTGCGGTGGTCGGCGGTATCTACTTGGCCGGCAAGCTCGACGTGCTCGAGACCTGGGTGCGCGGTCTGAACCGGATCAAGGTGCTCCGCTACCTCGACTTTCGGATGTCGCACGGCGGTCTGATCGGCGGCGATCGCCTGCGCGCCGAAATGGAGCGCTATCTCGACGGACTGACGATCGACGCGGTTTCGGCGCCGTTTCGGGCGATCGCGACCGATCTGATCACCGGGCACGAGGTCTGGCTCGGCACCGGCCGGCTGGTCGATGCGTTGAAGGCGTCGTTCGCGCTGCCCGGGGTGTTTCCGCCGATGATGATCGACGGGCGCTGGTTGGTCGACGGCGCGCTGGTCAACCCGGTGCCGGTGTCGGCGTGCCGGGCGCTCGGTGCCGAGTTGGTGATCGCGGTCAATCTCAATGCCGACCCGTTCGGCAAGGCACGGCGCGAGACCGACGCATCCCGGTCGCTGCCGGTCGAGACCGCCGGCACCGCGCCGACCGGCAGTCTAACCGCCGGCGACCTGCTGGCCTTGTTCGAGTCCCGGCTGCCGCTGCCGTCGGGACCCGGGTTGCTCGACGGCTTTGCCCGCCGCCTGTTCCGACGCAGCCAACACGGCCCGAGCCTGCTCGGCGTCATGATGGGGTCGCTCGGCATCATCCTCGACCGGATCACCCGGGCCCGTATGGCGGCCGACCCGGCCGACGTCCAGATCGCGCCGCGCCTCGGCCACATCGGCATGCTCGAGTTCGACCGCTCCGACGAAATGATCGCCGAGGGCGCCGCCGCCGTCGACCGCGCCTTGCCCGAGATCAAGGGCGCGTTCGCGATGTTCGGCGGCGGCTTGCCTGATGACGGCTGATCCCGTTTCTCAGCGTCCCGCAGGACCGGGGTCCCACGGAGTCCGTGGCCACCGTTTCATTGACAATCAATGATAATAATGATAAAATATGTCTCATACATGTGTATTCCTGTGCATGTAAATCCTTGTTGCAGACGCGGCGCGTTGGCGGAGACGCCGATCTCGTGTCGAATCTCGCGGCAAGCAACAAATATTCGAGGAGTTTCGCCAATGCGACGCAATATGACCTGGTTGGCCGGCACGTTCGCCGGCATCGCCGTTGCTGGCGTGGTCGCGGGGGAGGCGCCGACCGCGGCTGCGCAATCACCGTGCCAACGTTCGCTCGACTATCTCGCCGAACAGGTTGCGACCGATCCGGCGACCCTGGCGGCGTTCGATGCGACCTATCAGGGGCTGGCACCACTGCCGCCCGGCTATACCTACAACGGTTCGGCGGACAATCCGTGGGCGACGGCCGGCAGCGGCGCCGGCTTGGCCGCGGCAGTCGGGGAATTCTACCGCGAGGTCTGCCTGCTGCTGCCGCAGATCGTCGGGACCAAGGACAACGCCCTCGACTCGATCCAGTACTTCGCCTGGCTTTACTACCAGAACGAGGCGGGCGTGCAGATGGTCTCGGGCATCGACCCGAACAATCCGAGCCTGTCGCTCGACAGCGTCGCCAACTTCCTGATCCTGTTCAATCAGGACTACAAAGCGCGCATGGACGACATCTCCTCGACCACCTATGTGCCCGAGTGGGTCGCCAACCCGCGGATCGAGATCGAAGATTACGTGCTTCAGGACGCGGCGGACTACACCAGCTGGAACCAGTTCTTCGCCCGCAACCTGATCTTCGATCCGGTGTCCGGGACCTATCCGTCGCGCCCGGTGACCATGCCCGGGCGCGACTATGTCGTCGTGTCGCCGACCGACTGCATCATGAACCCGCTGGTCCAGGTGGTCGAACAAGAGCCGGGCGAGGTCACCCGGCGCTGGATCGAAAACCCGCTGCAGCTCGACACGGTGCTCGACGTCAAGGGCATCCCGATGTCCGTCGAGGCGCTGCTGGCCAACGCGCCGGCGGATTTGAAGGCCAGATTCGTCGGCGGCACCGGCTTGTCGTGTGTCTTGATGCCGAACACCTACCACCATTATCACAGCCCGGTGGACGGGATGATCGCGTACGCGGAACTGGTCGTGGCCGAGGAGAACGGCGCCAACCCCTATGCCTTCGGCACCTTCGGCTACAGCGACTGGCCGAACTGGGTGCCCATGAGCGGCAATGTCGGCCGCCCGGGGACGGACTTCAGCCAGTTCCAGGGCTTCCAGCGCGGCGTGGTGATCATCGAGGTGACCTATCAGAACCTGCCGGACAAGGAGCCGGCCGAGCTTAAGGGCTATGTCGCCTCGATCCCGGTCGGGCTCGACACGGTCGGCTCGGTGGTGTTGGACGACGCGGTGGTCGCGGGCGCCGCGGTGACCAAGGGCGTGACCCGGATCGGCAACTTCTACTTCGGCGGGTCGTTGAACATTCTGATCTTCTCGCCGGTGCTCGGTTCCGACGGCGTCGCCATGGTGACCCCGGCGGTCCAGACCCGGATGGGCAACCAGATCGCCATCCTGAACACGCCGTATCCGCCGCCCCGGACGCCATGGACGCCGGACTGAGCACTTTAGCGCCTCTTGGGGTCGGGCGTGCATGCGTTTGAGCGTGCACGCCGCACCCTCGGGAGTTCGTCCAGCAAGCGCGGACGCGTTACAGGATGTTCAGCTGGCCCTTGATCGCCGCGAGATCGCGGTCGTGCAGCATTCCGGTTATCCATGCCTGAGGAATCTATTCACCGATCATGTAGGTTGGGGCGATCGGCCGGCACGGTCTGCGTGTTTGCATCGCCGGTGGGGGCCGATCGCCCCAACATCGGCGGGTCAGCTTTGCGGCCCCGCCGACGTCGGGGCGCGGGCCTGGGACAGGGCGTTCCCG
>JANQHG010000015.1 GCA_028277115.1 Azospirillaceae bacterium | reverse complement strand
GGTCGTCGCTGGCGAACAGGCGGGCGAGGCCGGCGAACACCTCGCGGCGGTGGTCGACCAGATCGTTCTCGGCCAACAGACGCGCGGCTTCGGCGGCCGCGGTCGTGGCCCGCGCTTCGGCGCGCGCGCGCGCACGGGCCTGGCGCTCGGTCCCGGCGCGCGCTGCCGCTGCGGCTGCCTCGTCGAGCCGGCGGCGCAGGTCGCGCGCCTCGTCGGTGCCGTCGATCACCGGCGCCCCGCCGATCATCGAGATCGGCCGGCCGATCCCGGCCAGGACATCCGGGTTGGCGAACGCGAATCGGCTGGGCAACGGCGCGCTCTCCGGCGAGGTCGCCGCGGTCCCGGTCAAGGTCTTGCGCATGCCCGGCTCGGCCACCGGGTCGAGGAAGGTGTAGGGGCCGATCTGGTCGGCGATCCGATAGGTCGGTTCGGTCAGCTCGACGGTCGCGACGAATCGGAAGGCGTCGCCGGTTGCGGCCGCGGTGCCCGGGTCGAGCGGTCCCGGCGCCCCGGCCGCGCCGTCGGGCTCGACCGAGGCGTCCGCAGGCGGTGGTGCCGTGGGATCGACCGGGCCCGCCTCGGGCGGGTAGAGCACCACCTCGGCGACCCGCCACGGCGGCAGCACCGACCGCTGCAACGCCTCGCCGAGCGCGCCGCTCGGCACCGGCTCGGTGGCGCCGGCCGGTCCCGCCACCGCTGCCCCGACCCACGCCGTCACGACCCACGCCGTCACGACCCACGCTGCCGCTGCCAGGGTCGCCCCGCGCCGCCGCGCCGGTCCGGACGCGCCGCGCGCGCCGGCGGGTCCTGCCCAGCTGCCGTCCACCCGGGGTCGCTCGCCCATCGCCCTCACCTATCCCGTGTCGCGTCTTGTCGCGCCGCGTCGGCCGGATTGCCGCCCGCGCCGGGCGGCGCGCAAAGCCCAGCGGCGATTGAGCGGATTTGGTATGAGATCACCCGGTCGGCGGCACCGCGTCAAGGGGTCCGCGGGTCGCGCCAGTGCGGCGTGATCGGGTCCGCGCAACGCCACTCACCCGCGCGCCCCACCGACCTAACCCCGTTCAAGACCAGGAAAGGCAATCGGCATGGCGACCACGTCCCCCCCGGCAGCGTTGCTGCCGCGCTTGTACGAGATCGCGCGCGCCGCCGGTGCGGCGATCCTATCCCATTACCAAACGCCGACCGCGGTCGAGCTCAAGGCTGACGGCAGCCCGGTGACCGCCGCCGACCGCGCCGCCGAGGCGGTGATCCTGCCGGCACTGGCCGCGCTGACCCCGGCGGTGCCGGTGGTCTCCGAAGAAGCGGATCCGCCGGCGGCCGCGGCCGCGATCGACCCGGACCAGCCGTTCTGGCTGGTCGACCCGCTCGACGGCACCAAGGAGTTCTTGAACCGGAACGGCGAGTTCACCGTCAACATCGCGCTCGTCCAGGCGCGCACGCCCGTCCTCGGCGTCGTCTATGCGCCGGCGATCGACCGGCTGTTTGCCGGCGCGCTGCCCGGGCTGGCGCTGATGTGGGGCCCCGAGGCTGCCGAGCAGCCGATCGCCGTCCGCACCCCGCCCGCGACCGGGGTGGTGGTGGTCGAAAGCCGGTCGCACGGCGATCGCGCCGCGATCGACCGCTTCCTTGACGGCCGGCCGGTCGGCGGGCGCCGTGCGGTCGGCAGCTCGCTCAAATTCTGCGAGATCGCCCGCGGTGCCGCCGACCTCTACCCCCGATTCGGCCCGACCCACGAATGGGATACTGCCGCCGGCCAAGCCGTGCTGGCCGCCGCGGGCGGCCGTACCGTCACCGAGAACGGCGCGCCGCTGGGCTACGGCAAGGCCAATTTCCTGAACCCACCCTGGTTTCTTGCCAGCGGCGCCGGGTGATCGTTTGGGGGGTGGCGCCGCCCGGGACCTACTCCGGAACGAACAGCCGCCCCTCGGCCAACGCCCACAAGGTGCGCGCGAACACCGTCAACACGATCGCGCTGGTCAAGGTGAGACATGCGATCGCACACACCAGGCTGCCCGGCCCGGCGACCTGCCCGTGGTAGGCGATCGCCGCGATCGCCATCGCCGCCGACGGAAAGGTATAGGCCCACCAGCTGATGAAGAACGGCACCCGCAGGAACCGACGCCCCAGGGTCGCCAGCACCAAGACCAAGAACAGCGCGTTGGCGAACAGGATGCGCCCGACCGCGTCATGACCGCCGCCGATCAGCTGGAGATAGGCGATGTAGCCGACCGCCGGCGGTGCCAACAGGATGAACAGGCTCGGCACCATCTTTTCCGGCAGGGCCGCATGGAAGATCATGCGGTAGATCACCAGCGTCTGCAGCATCAGCCAGAACACGATACCGACGCCAAAGAACAGCCAGGACAGCTCGACGAAGCCGAGCGGCACCCCGGCGACCGGGACCACGATGTTGCCGACCACCGGGATGAACCAGGCCGGGTTGATGTGCTGGAGCTCGACCGCCTGGGTGATCCAGCGATGGACGATCGCGAGCGTGAAGCCGAGATGCAGGGCGGCGCCGAGCGCCCACAGACCGGTCGCGACCCCGTGGCTGTACGGGGTGGCAGCGATCGACAGGATCACCAGCGACACCGAGATGGTCGGAAAGAAGGCGTGGCGGATCGGGTGGCGGAACTCGGCCGCGACCTCGTCGG
This sequence comes from Azospirillaceae bacterium, assembly GCA_028277115.1. Classification (GTDB taxonomy): domain Bacteria; phylum Pseudomonadota; class Alphaproteobacteria; order Azospirillales; family Azospirillaceae; genus JANQHG01. The sequence continues at coordinate 11,156 of JANQHG010000015.1, read as the reverse complement.
CGTGGCGCACGATCTTGACCAGATAAAGCCCGACCACTGCGACAAACACGAGCGCGCTGATCACCAGCACCGTCTCCCCGATCGCGCCCGGGACCCCAAGGACATGATGCGACTTGCGCCAGGCCAACCCGAGGCCGCCGAGCCCCATCACCGCCGCGAACAACGGCACCGGGACATGGGCCAGCCAGTGCGGCACCGTCATCTGGCCGGTCGGCGGCATCTCTTGCGCGGTCGCGTCGGTCATCGGCCGATACCCTCACTTAGCCTATGGTCGAACCAAGGGTGGCACGGTACCACAAACCATGCACTGGATACCCTGGGAAATCAGCAATTCCTAATGTTCGCCGTCCAACGTTACCGCCGAACGGTTATGAACGGGCTGCGCTGATCGGCATAGGGGTCGGGCAGGTCGACGGCGACCGGCTCCAGTCCGGCGTCGCCGAGCAATCGACACCAGGTCGCGTGGTCGAACAGCCCCATCCGCGTGCTGTCGTGGACCACCTCGACCGGCTGCCCGGGCCGTCGGAGCATCAGGGCCAGATCGACCGTGATCGCGGTGTCGCCCGGGTCGGGATCGTGAGCCCATTCGAGATACCGAAGCGCGCGACCGTCGGCGGCGTCCGAGCCGCCGCTGTCGACATGGTCGGCGAAGCGGTCCTTGACGTCGTCCGGGATGAACAGGCCGACCCCGCCCGGCACCAGATGGTTTGCCGCGGTCGCGATCGCGGCGGCCAAATCCGCCTCGGTGGTCATGTGGCCGATCGCGTCGTGCGCGAGGACCACGTCGAACCGGTCGTCGAGCGCAAGACGGCGCATGTCGGCCACCACATGGTCGCACGACGGATTAAGCCCCCGGCTCAATGCCAGCATCCGCGGCGACCGGTCGGTCAGGGTGCATCGGAGCGTACCGGTCAGATGGGACGCAAGATGCCCGGCGCCGGCACCGAGCTCTAGCAAGGTGGTCGGCGCGCGCGGGCTCACCGCCCGGATGACGGCGCCCAGATACCCAGCCTCGACCGCATAGTCTGCGGCATTGGTCAGCAAAGGATACCAATCGACAAGATCGGTGTAGATCCGCATTCCGAGCCCCCATCCGGCACGCCTTGGTCTCGCAGGTCCAAGACATAAGGTCGCATCAACCCCGCCGCCCCCCGCCGCCCCCGGACGTACGCCGCGACACGCAACGGGGCGCATCAACCCGTTGACCGGCGGACGTAACGAAATCGCCAGTCATGCCCGTTACTGTTGCCGGCGCGAGAACCGGGCCCCGAGGTCCGGGCGCTCGTCCCGCCACGAGGGGCGATGCGCCGGGCGCACGTCGAGTCCAATGGCAAAAAACCGCAAATAACGCGCACACATTGCCGTCAGGAGACACCGATGGCCATCGACAGCTTAAGAAACCTACCGCTAAAACCGAAATTCATTGGTGCATTCCTGACGGTCGGTCTGATCCCGTTTCTTGTCGTCGGTTTGATCTCACTTAACACTGCCCGCGAGGCGCTGCGCGATCAAGCTTTTTCGCAGTTGCTCGCGGTCCGCGGCATCAAGCTGGGCCAGATCGAGAGCTTCTTTTCCGACCGTCGCCGCGATCTCACCACCCTGCTCGGCACCGTCGATGCCCTGCAACAGGCGGCGGTGAAAAAGCTGGGGGTGGTCCAGCAGTTGAAGGCGGCGGCACTGACCGAGCTGTTTTCCGGCATGCGCGGTCAACTCGACCTGATGCGCCGGGACCCGCTGATCCGCGACGCCTTGACCGCGTTCGCAGGCCTGCCCCGGTCCGGCGCGCGGGCGCCCGAGCAGGACGGCTGGACCGCGGTCGCCGACCGGTTCGACCGGCGGCTGGCCGGGATCAAGACCGTCAACGGCTGGTACGACCTGTTCCTGATCGGTCGGTCGGGCGAGATCGTCTATACCGTCGAGCGCGAAGAGGATCTCGGCCAGTCGATCCCGGACACCGACCTTGCGCGCTCGTCGCTCGGCCTCGCGTTCACGCGCGCCCGCGACGGCGCCGACGACGCGATTTCGATCGGCGACTTCGCCCCGTACGACCCGTCGGGCGGCGTGCCGGCGGCGTTCATGGTCGCGCCGGTGGTCGATCCGGCCGGCGGCGACCGGCTCGGCTATCTCGCGTTCCAGGTGCCGACCGACCCGATCGACACGATCACCCAACGCCGCAACGGCATGGGCGAGACCGGCGAGACCTTTCTGATCGCCGAGGTCGCGGGGCGAACCCAATTCCGCAGCGACCTTATCTCCATGGGCAACGGCCGGTCCGTGATCGGCACCGACATCACCCATCTCGACCTCGGCTATGTCCGGCGCGCGGCCGCCGGCGAGCGCGGACACGGGGTGTTCATCGACAACGACGGCGACCCGGTGCTGGCGCTCTATCAGCCGCTCGAGATCGAGGGCTTGCGTTGGCGCATGATCTCGAAGATCAGCCTGGAAGAGGCAATCGTGCCGCGCCGATCCGGTACCGATCAAGACTTGTTCGGCGATTACATCGAACAAAAGAACTATTACGATCTGTTCCTGATCAACCCGGACGGCTTCGTGTTCTACACGGTGACCCACGAGGCCGATTATCGCACCAACATGATCACCGGACCTTATGCCGAGACCGGGCTCGGCCGGCTGACCCGTCAGGTCGCCGAGACCGGCGCTTTCGGCTTTGCCGACTTCAGTCCGTATGCGCCGTCGAACGGCGAACCGGCCGCCTTCATGGCCGAGCCGGTGATCGCCGACGGACGCGTGGTCCTGATCGTCGCGCTCCAGCAGTCGATCGATGCGATCAACACGGTGATGCAGGAACGCGCCGGCATGGGCGAGACCGGCGAGACCTATCTGGTCGGCCCCGATCATCTGATGCGTTCGGACAGCTATCTCGACCCCGAGAACCACTCGGTCAAAGCCTCGTTCGCCCGGCCGCGCACCGGGGCGGTGCGCACCGCGGCGACCGCGGCGGCCCAAGCCGGGCGCGCCGGCATCGACATCATCGAGGACTATACCGGCAGCCCGGTGCTGTCGGCCTATGCGCCCCTGGACCTCGGCGGGGTCCGATGGAGCCTGATCGCCGAGATCGACCGGGCCGAAGCCTTTGCCCCGGTGACCCGGCTCGAGACCTTGATGCTGATCCTGGCGCTCACGGGCGCGGCGGCGATCGCGCTGGTCGGCTATCTGATGGCGCGCTCGATCGTGCGGCCGCTGGTCGGGATGACCGACACCATGAGCGCGCTCGCCGGCGGCGATCTCGAGATCGAGGTCCCGGCCAAGGACCGGGGCGACGAGATCGGCCGTATGGCCGCGGCGGTCCAGGTGTTCAAGGACGCCGCGATCGACAAGCGCGCCGCCGATGAGGCGGAGCGCGCGCGGCTCGACGCCGAACGCCGGGCCGAGGCGGTGCGGCGCGAGCGCGAGGCCGCGATCGGCGCCGAGGTGGCGTCGCTGATCGCCGCGGTCGGCGCCGGCGATCTCGCCCGCCGGATCGATCTGGGCGGTAAGGACGGGTTCTACCTCGACATGAGCCGGGGCATGAACCAGCTCGCGGAGACGATCGCCCAGATCGTCGCCGACCTTGGCGACGCGCTCGAGCGTCTGGCCGGCGGCGACCTGCGCACGCGGATCCAGCGCGACTATCAGGGCGCATTCGGGCGCATCCGGTCCGATTTCAACCGGATGTCGGACCGTCTGGCGACCATCGTCACCGAGATCCGCCAGGCGTCCGACACGATCACCGCCGCCGCGCGCGAGGTCTCGATCGGCAGCCGCGACTTGTCCGAACGCACCGAGCAACAGGCGTCCAGCCTGGAGGAAACCGCGGCGTCACTCGAACAACTGGGCGCCGCCGTGCGCGCCAACAGCAACAGTGCCCAGCACGTGCGCACCATGGCCGGCGATGCCCGCACGCTCGCCGACACCGGCCGCGCCGTGACCCAGAAGGTGGTCCAGGCGATGACCGCGATCGAGGCATCGTCGCTCAAGATCACCGACATCATCGGGGTGATCGACGAGATCGCGTTTCAGACCAATCTGCTAGCGCTCAACGCCGCGGTCGAGGCGGCGCGCGCCGGCGAGGCCGGACGCGGCTTTGCCGTGGTCGCCCAAGAGGTCCGGGTGCTGGCCCAGCGATCGGCCCAGGCGTCGAAGGAAATCAAGACCCTGATCCTGGACAGCGACGCCCAGGTCAAGACCGGGGTCGAGATGGTCACCGATGCCGGCAGTTCGCTGGAAAAAATCGTCGAGGCAACCAAGAGTGTTGCAAGCATGATCGAGGAGATCGCCGGAGCCAGCTCCGAACAAAGCACATCGCTGGACGAGATCAACAGTGCCGTGGCCCAGATGGATGAGGTCACGCAGAAAAATGCCGCCTTGGTTGAACAGACCACTGCGGCCTCTCAGTCGATGGCAGACCAGACCGCCTCCCTTCAAGAGCAGGTCGGTTTTTTTCGGATTTGACGACCGGCGGCCTCTCGGACCAACCCGCCGGTTGGGCACCGCTGACCGACTGCCGGTCACCCGCCAGACCGACCCGCTCACCGGCGCACCCGTAAACTTGAGAAGTTGTCATGACCACGTGCCCCCCAAAAGACGCACCTCAACCACCGCATCCGGCAGACCGAACTTACATGGCGCACACCATAAAAGGCGATGGACGGATGATGTTGCTCACTGGTGGCTGGTATGAATATGGCACACTTGCAACTTACAATCTACTTGTTCACTGTTTCTATTTCCGTTACTTGGACGCGCAAAAATGGCGATCACCCCCCCGGTCGAGCAATTTGAGCTTGGTGGCTGATCACTTGGGCGATCACGCTGACACCTGCCCTAAGACAAATCAGCCTCGAGCGGCAACCAATCGGTCTGGTGCCGCGCCGGTGGCCTTTAGCCGCCTCTCCTCACTGATGATTTTGCAATCGGCGCTCTGGCCCGACGCACCTCATCACCCCGCGGACCGCCGCCGGGCGCACCGCGACGACCGGAGAGCGTCGTTTTGATCGACCAGCTCTTCCTCATCGGACCGGCGACCGAGCGCCAAGCGAACGCGGGGACCTTCGATCCGGGATTGGTAATCCTGACCTGCCTCGTGTCGATCCTGTCGGCCGCCGCGGCCGTGGCGCTGGCCGGATGGGCGGCACGCGCCCCGTCCGGGCGGCGACGCCGCGCCTGGCAGGCGGTCGGCGGGATCGGGCTCGGCCTCGGTCTTTGGGCGGCCCAGGTCCTGGCGCTGCTTGCCCACCGGGTGCCTGAGTCGGTCACCTACGACCTCGCCTGCATCCTCGGGTCGCTGGCCCCGGCAATCGCGGCCGGTTGGTCGGCGGTTGTTGTCCTGTCCGGGCCGCGTCCCGGTCCGGGCCGCCTGATCGCGGGCGGGGTTGCGACCGGCTTCGGTCTCGCCGCCTTGCATGCGGCCGGGGTGTCGGCGATGCGGATGCATTCGGTCCTGGTCTACCACCCGGCTTGGTCCGCCGCGGCCTTGGCGGCGGTGATCGGTCTTGCGACGCTGGCGCCCTGGGCCCGGATCTTGGTCCCGGGCCGCTGGGGACGCGCCAGCGGTCACACGGTGTTGGTCGCCGCCCCGCCGATCGGTCTCGTGCTCGCCGGCGCCGTGCTCACCGCCATGACCGCGACCCGGTTTCTGCCGGGCGCGGGCGGACCGGCCGCGGCGATCGACCGCGGGTTGACCGCGACCGAGCTCGGCCCGCTGGTCGCGGTCGCAATCTTGATCGTCGTCGGGTTGATCGCTCTTGCGTCCTTGGTCGGCCGGCCCCGCCAAATGGCGCTGTTCGTCGGCCGGGTCGCCGGGATCGGTCTTACCATTCTGGTCGCGGTCGGTCTGGTGAGCTGGCTCGCGCTGGCCGAGATCAAACGCGACACCGAGCGCGAGCTCGAAACCACGCTGGAGGCGGTTCGCAACACCACGCACCGCGCGACGCGCTTGTGGATCGACGCGCGGCTGCGCGACGCGCGGCAATGGGCGCTCGGTCGCGACGTGCACGACAGCCTCGTTCGGCTCCTGGCGCTGACGCCGGACCCCGAAACCCTCAAGACCAGCGCACCGCTCGCGACCCTGCGGCGCCTGATCGCGCCGCGGCTGGTCGAACATGGCGACCTCGACTTCTTTGTGGTGTCCCGGGACTTGGTCACCCGTGGCGCGCTCACCGACGACGTCTTGGGCGTGCCCAGCCCGATCGCCGGGCAGGGCGATCACCTGGAGCGGGTGTTCCGCGGCGAAAGCCGGTTCGTGCTCCCGGAGCCCGCCGACCCGGTCCCGCCGACCGTCGACGGCGGCGCCGGCGTCGGCGGCCTGCGCGAACCGACCATGCTCCTCGCGGTGCCGGTGGTCGCCGACGACGTCACGCGCGCGGTGATCGCGGCATTGATCGTGCGGCTTGATCCGTCGGGTGCGTTCACGACGATCACCCAACTCGCCCGCACCGGCACCACCGGCGACACCTATGCGATCGACCGCCACGGCCGCTTCGTCACCGAGCCGCGGTTCGGCGACGATCTGGTCGCAGGCGGGCTGTTGACCGCCGGCGACCGGGCGGTGTTCAACCTCGGCGTCCGTGACCCCGGCGGCAATCTGGTCGCCGGATACCGGACCGCACGACCGCCGGCCGACTGGCCCCTGACCCGGATGGCCGAGGCGGCGCTCGCCGGCCGCGACGGCGTCGCGTTTCAGCCCTATCGCGACTATCGCGGGGTGCCGGTGGTCGGGGCATGGCGGTGGGACGACGAGTTGGGGCTTGCGCTGGCGTTCGAGATCGATGCCGCCGAGGCCTATGGCCCCTACCACGGCACCCGGCGGATGATCGCTGGCATCCTTGGCGTCGGTGCGGTGATGCTTATCGCGAGCCTGGCCTGGATCACCCGCAACCAGTACCAGCTGATCCTGTCTTACCGCCGCTTGTCACGCGAGATCGAGGACCGGTGCCAAGCCGAGGCCGAGGTCGCGCGGTGGCGCAACCGCTACGAGATCGCGACGCTCGCCAGCGGGCATGTGCTGTACGACTGGTCGCCCGCCACCAACGAGGTCACCTATGGCGGCGCGCTCGAAGAGATCCTCGGCTATTCGCTCGAGGAGATGGCCGGCGGCCTGGCGACCTGGATCGACCGCATCCACCCCGACGATCGCCGGCCGTTCGAGGACGCGATCACCCATTTGCTCGCGACCGGCGATGTCGCCAACCTGGTCTACCGGGTTCGGCGCAAGGACGGTTGTACGATCATGCTCGAGGATCGCGGCCATTTCCTGACCGACCCCGACGGGACGGTCATCGGGATGATCGGGTTTCTAAAGGACATCACCGAACAAAAACGGCAAGAAGAGGCGCTGATCGAGTTGTCGAACAGCCTGACGCTGGCGACCAGGGCGGCCCAGATCGGCATTTGGGACTGGCGGCCGCCGACCAACGAGTTGATGTGGGACGAGCGCATGTTCCGCCTCTATGGGGTCACGCGGGACAGCTTCCGCCTGACCTATCAGGATTGGCGTCGGCTGGCGCACCCTGACGATTTGCCGCGGGCCGAGGCCGAGCTTAAGGCCGCGCTCGACGGCGTGCGCGACTTCGACACCGAGTTCCGCATCCGGCGCCCGGACGGAACCCAGCGGTGGGTTCAGGCGGGTGCGATCGTCGAACGCGGCGACGACGGCTCGGTGGTGCGGGTGATCGGGATGAACCGCGATATCACCCAGATCAGGGACCAGGAGGCCGCGCTGCGCGAGGCACGCGATCTCGCCGACCGGGCTCGCGAAAAGGCCGAGCGCGCGACCCGCGCCAAAAGCGAGTTTCTGGCCAACATGAGCCACGAGATCCGCACACCGCTCAACACCGTGCTCGGCATGACCTATCTGGCGAAACGGACCGAGCTGACCGCGAAACAGACCGGGTATCTGGACAATATCCAGTCTTCGACCCAGCACTTGCTCGGGGTGATCGACGACATCTTGGATTTCTCCAAGATCGAGGCCGGGCAGCTGGCCATCGAAACGATCCCGTTCGACCTTGACGATATCTTGGACAATCTGTCCGATCTTTTGACCCACCGGGCCGAGGAGAAGGACCTGGAGATTCTGTTCTCGGTTGCGCCCGACGTGCCCCGGGCCCTGATCGGCGACCCGTTGCGGCTTGGACAGATTTTGATCAATCTTGCCAGCAACGCGGTCAAGTTCACCGCCGCGGGCGAGGTGGTGGTCAAGGTACGTTATGCCGGGATGGCGGATGATCGCGGCCGGTTCGATTTTTCGGTGCGCGATACCGGGATCGGCATGTCGCAAGACCAGATCACCAACCTGTTCCAGTCCTTCCACCAAGCCGACACCTCGATCACCCGGCGCTACGGCGGCACCGGGCTCGGGCTGGTGATCACCCGCCGCTTGGTCGAGGCGATGGGCGGGACGATCTCGGTTGCGAGCGCGCTGGGCCGGGGCAGCGAGTTTTCGTTTTCGGTGCCGCTCGGCCTGCGGCCGCGCGAAAAGGAAAAGGTGCTCGCGCCGCCTGAGGACCTGCACGGTCTCAAGGTCTTGATCGTCGACGACAACCAGACCTCGCGCGAAATCGTGTCCGAAATCCTCGGGTCGCTGTCGTTCACCCACGAGGCGGTCGCCTCGGGGCCGGACGCGCTCCACGCCCTGGTGACGGCGGCGGCTGACGACCGGCCGTTCGACCTCGTGTTGATGGACTGGAACATGCCCGGGATGGACGGGATCGAGGCATCGCGTCGGATCGCCGAGCATCCGGCGCTGTCCAACCGGCCGATCGTGGTGATGGTCAGCGCCTATTCCCTGGACGAGGCGCGGCGCCAAGCCGAGCTGACCAAGATCCGGGCCTTTCTCAACAAACCGATCAGCCCGTCGATCCTGTTCGACACGATCATGGCGGTGTTCGGCAAGGGGCTGCCGCGCACCCACCGCCGCCACGCCGACCTGCGTCCGACCGAAGAGACCGCCCGGCAGATCGCCGGCGCGCGGGTCCTGATCGTGGAGGACCAGGAAATCAACCGCGAGATGGTGCGCGAGATCCTGGTCCATCACGGTGTGTCGGTCGAGGTTGCGGTGAACGGTCGGGACGCGGTCGCGCTGGTGGAAGCAGATCCGGCGCGCTTTGATGCCGTCTTGATGGACCTGCAGATGCCGGTCATGGACGGGTTCGAGGCGACCCGGCAGCTGCGGGCGCGCCGCGGCCCCGACGATTTGCCGATCATGGCAATGACCGCGCATGCGATCGCGTCGGAACGGACGCGCTGCCTGGACACCGGGATGAACGCGCACATCGCCAAGCCGGTCAACGTCCACGACCTGTTGACGACGCTCGCCGACTGTCTTGGCCGGTCGGGCCGGCCCGCGGTGCCGACACCGGCCGCGCCGGCGGGACCCGCGACGGACCCGGCGTTTCCCGACCGGGTGCCCGGGCTCGACCTTGCGACCGGTCTTGCGCGGGTCGTCGGCAACCGGCGTCTGTTCGCGCGCCTCTTGCGCAGCTTTTCGGACAAGCACGGCGGCACGGTCGAAGAGGTGAGCCGGGCGCTGGCGGCCGGCGACCGCGCCGCCGCGATCCACGCCGCCCACGCCCTGGCCGGCGTTGCCTGCACGATCTCCGCCGACACCTTGGCTGACCGGGCGCGGCGATTGGAAGCGGTGCTGAGAGCGGATGACGACGGTGTCGATCGCGCGGTCGCTGGGCTCGCCCGGGCGCACGACCAGGTGCTGGCCGGTCTCGCCACTCTCGAACTCACCGAACCCGAGGAGGACGGGGCGGCGCCGGCCGCCCCGACGGCGGTCGACCGCGCCGCGGTTGCCGACACCATCGGGCGCTTGCGAACGGCGCTCGTGGCAAATGATCTCAGTGCCGCGGCACTGGTCGGTGAGCTTCGTGGCCGGCTCGCCGGCTCGCCGACCACCGGTCCGCTGTCCGACCTCAAGGCGAGCGTCGATGCGCTGGACTTTGATGCCGCGATGCGCCATCTCGACACGGTGTCGGCGTGTATCGAATGATGCAGCGACACGGAAAAGTCACTCTCTTGGTCGCGTGGTGGTACCGATGATGCTTGAGGATGTTCTGACCAGTCGGGAAAGGGCGACCGTCCTGGTGGTGGATGATGTCACCGAGAATGTGATGGTTCTCAATCAAATCCTCTCAGACGACTACCGGGTACTGTTTGCGACCGGGGGTATCAAGGCGCTCGAGCTTGCGCGCGTGCAGTCACCGGATCTGATTCTTCTTGATGTCGATATGCCGGACCTGACGGGTCATCAGGTCTGCGCCGAGTTAAAGCAAGACCCCGCAACCAAGGATATTCCGGTTATATTTGTGACCGCCATGACTCAGGTGGCCGACGAGGAGCATGGACTGCGCTTGGGCGCGGTTGATTTTCTGGCAAAGCCGGTGCGACCGCCGCTGGTGCGCCTGCGCGTGCGCAATCATCTGGAGCTGAAGCGTCAACGCGATCTTCTTTACCGGTTGTCGACCACGGACGGTTTGACCGGGATCGCCAATCGCCGCCACTTTGACGAGTTCCTGGGCCAGGAGTGGGCACGCTCGATCCGCTCGGGCTTGCCTTTGTCGCTGACATTGGCCGACATCGACCATTTTAAGGCCTACAACGACACTTACGGTCATGCGGCGGGTGATCAGTGCCTGGTTGCGGTGGCCGAGGTCTTGAAGCAGGCGGTTCGGCGCGCCACTGACCTGGTCGCGCGGTTCGGCGGCGAGGAGTTTGCCAGCGTTCTGGCCTGTACCGGCCACGCCGATGCGCTGACGGTGGCGCACAAGCTCCGACAGGAGGTGTCCGAGCGTCGGATTGCCCACGCCCGGTCGACCGCGGGCGACCATGTCACGATCAGCGTCGGGGTCGGCACGGTGTGCCGGCCGGGCCGGTTTCGGATCGGCGAGTTGGTCGAGGTGGCCGACCAGTGTCTGTACGAGGCGAAGCGGCGCGGGCGCAACGATGTGATCGGGCAGGTTCTCGGCTGACCTGTCGCGTCGCTTGTGTCAGGGGCCGTTGCCCCTTGGACGCCAATTCGTGGCCCCCCTCCCCTTGCGCTTGCAAGTTCTTTCAGACCTCCGGAGCTCTGGGATTTTGAGTTGTCACCAATTCGTATTTGAGTCGCAAGCCAGTTCCCGGGAAGTTCGTTTGCGTCGCGTTCATCTCGT
>JANQHG010000009.1 GCA_028277115.1 Azospirillaceae bacterium | reverse complement strand
CGAACGCCCGCGCGAGCCCGGGCCGCGCCGCCGGCGGACAAAGCGACAGCCCGCGGGCGTCGTCCGGCTCGACCCCGTCCGGCACGTCGAGGATGCGCCGGACCTCGTCGGTGACCCAGACCGCGCGCCCGACCGGGTCGGCATGCCAGCCACCGAGCCGGGCCAACCGCCCGCCCATCCGCAACAGCTCTTCGGTGCGCCGGCGCTCGCTGATGTCGGTCGCCGCCCCGCGGTAGCCGACGAACCGGCCCTCGCGGTCGTGCATCGGCACCGCGCTCATCCGCACCCACAAATGGCGCCCGGTCGGCAGCCGCCACACCGCCTCGAGATCGCGAAACGCCGCCTCGGCCGCGATCGTGTCCAACACCGCGCCGGGCGCGCCGGCCGGATCGCCGCCGGCGATCAGGTCGGCGAGTGCGGTCGCGTCGACCTCGCTCCGTGCCAGGCCGGTGACCTTCTCAAAAGATTCCGACAGCGTCAGGCTGCCCAACCGACGATCCTCGGTAAAGAACCAGTCGGACGCGCATTCGGCGATATCGCGATAGCGCCGCTCACTCTCCTCGAGCGCGGCCTGCGCGGCGCGCCGTTCCTCGATCTCGTCCTCGAGCCGTTGGTTGGCGATCTGGAGCTCGCGGGTCCGCGCCTCGACCCTTTGTTCGAGCTCGGTGTGGAGCGCCTGGAGCCGGTCTTGTGCCTCTTTCAGCTCGGTGACGTCGGCAAACGAGACCACAACCGCGTGACCCGCCCGGTCGTCCGATCCAAGCACCGGCCGCGCGTTGACCGACAACCAGCGATAGCTGTCGTCCGGACGCCGGATCAGGGTCAACACCCGGTCAACCGGCCGGCCGAGCGCAAGCGCGCGCATCGGCGGGATCTCATTGTACGCCATCGGGGTCGCGGGGTCTTGCAGGCGTTGCCACGGCACCGTGCGCAGCGGCCGGCCGTCGATCTCGGACGCCGCCATCCCCAGAATGTCGCACGCACTCGGGTTGGCCGAGACGATCCGACCGGTGTGATCGATTTCGAGGATGCCTTCGGCGATCGTCGCGACCAACAGGCGATAGCGTGCCTCGCTCGCCTGCAACTGGAGCTCGGCGTGGCGCCGGGCGGTGACGTCGCGGGTGTAGATGGTGACCGCACGGACTTCGGGTCCGGCGTGGATCGGTGCGATCACGGTCTCAAACCAGCCGGGGCCGATCCGCTCCAGATGCTCGACCGCAATCCCGCGCTGCCACACCGCCTCGATCCACTGGCGCCGGGCCGCCGCAACCTCGGCCGGAAGCAGGTCGAAATAGGCGCGCCCGACCAAGCCTTCGCGCCGGACATCGAGCAGGTCGGCAGCCGGCCCGTTCAGCAGCCGGATCGCGCCGTCGCGGTCGAGATAGACGATTGCGTCCTTGGTCGCATCCAACACCGACGACAACATCGCGCCCGACCGGCGCAGTGCCCCAACAGTGCGCTCGAGCGATTCCGCAGTCGCGTCGAGCGCGTGGGCCAACACCCCGAACTCGCCGTCGAAGCTGGTCGCGCGCGCGCGCGCGGCATAGTCGCCGCTGCCGAGCCGGGTCGCCATCGTGCGCAGCCGGGCGATCGGGCGCAGCACGGTGAAGGTGGTGAACGACCACGCCGCGATCAGGGCGAGCCCCACCACCAGGGTCGACAGACCAGTGCTGACCAGCGATTGGCGGTCGATGTCGCGGAGCGCATGGTCGGCCGGCCGGAGCGCCAGGATGTGCAGGCCCTCAGGTACCCCCGGCACCTCGGCACGGCCGAACAGGAAGGTGCGGCCGGTCGCGTCTTCCATGTGCGGCCCGGGGTCGTCGAGCAACGGTGCGACGCCGTCGCTGAACCGCGGCACCTCGGTCGCCATGGTCGCGGGGCCGAGGTAGCGTCGCCAGATCCGACCGCGCCGGTCGCTGATCGTGAAGCTGACGCCGGGACCCAAGGTCTCGTTGCGCAGGTTGCGGCCGATCTGGGTCAGGCTGAGCCCGGCGCTCAGGACGTGGTGTACCGATCCGTCGGGGCGGAGGATCGGCAGCGACACCACCAGCACCGGCAGGTCGGACACCGGGCCGATCAGGACCCGGCTGATCGCGAACTTGCCGGTCTCGGCGACCGCGACGCTCGACACCCAACCGGCGAGCGCCGAGTCACCGATCGTCTGCGAGCTGCAGGCGATCGGCTGGTCCGGGCTCGAGCGGGCGAAAAAGGTGTAATGGTCGAACCGCGCCGCAACCCGGGTCAGCAGCGCGGTACAGGCATCGGCATCGCCGAGGCGGACCGCGTCGAGCTCCGCGAGCGCGACGGACAGATCCCGCGCCGAGCCGAGCATCAAATCGAAACTGCTCGCCAGCAAGCCGGCGAGCCGATGGAGCTCGGCGTCCGCCTGTTCGATCGCCGCGCGCCGCGCTGCGATCACCCGATAGCCGATGTGCACGGCCAGCGGTGCCAGGATCAACACCATGACGATCGCGAGCCGGGTGCTGGTCCGTTGCCAAAATCGCAACGGCTTGGGTGCCGCGGGCGGCCCCCCGGGCGGCGCGTCGCCGTCGAACGCCCCGGCGTCGAAGCTGTTGGTTCCCAAGACCTCGCTTGTCACGACCCCGGTTCCTCGGCACCCGACCACCGGCGCTGCGCCGCATCGGACCCGACGACCCGGCTGATGGTCCCATACGAACGAACGCGTTTTATACCAGCAAACCTCATAAGATGGTTAAGCCATTTGGGGGAGTTGTCTTATCACACCGGCGCCGCTGCCGCTATGCCATTGGTCTCGAACAGCTGGTGCAGCTCGCCGGACTGATACATCTCGCGCACGATGTCGCAGCCGCCGACGAATTCGCCTTTGACATAAAGTTGCGGGATCGTCGGCCAGTTGCTGTACTCCTTGATCCCTTCGCGCAGGCCAGGGTCGGTCAGGACATCGATTCCCTTGAACTTGACGCCCAGGTGGCTCAGCACCTGGACGACGGCGGCGGAGAAGCCGCATTGGGGGAACACCGGCGATCCTTTCATGAACACCACTATGTCGTTTGCGGTGACCTCGGTCCGAATTCGGTCGGCGACGGTCTTGTCCATGGTCGTCTGGTTCCTTGTCGATCAGCGGCGACGATTATCGGCAGGGTGGGGGGAACGGTCAGCCGTCCCGCGGCGTGGTTTGCAGGGCGAGCGCGTGCAGTTGCTCGCCCATCCGGCCTTTGAGGGCCTGGTAGACGATCTGGTGTTGTTGGACCCGGGTCTTGCCGTTGAATGCGGCCGAGGTGACATAGGCGGCATAATGGTCGCCGTCGCCGCGCAAGTCCTCGATCCGGACTTCGGCGTCGGGCAGCGCCTCCTTGATCAGCCGTTCGAGTTCCCCGGCGTCCATCGGCATGGCAGTCCCGCTCCTTACCGTCTCGTCATTGAAAATGCGACCATCTATCTAAGCATGTGCGGCGCCGCGGCGGAGCCCCCGACGGCAAAAAAACCCGGGACGATGCCGCGGACGCCAAAGGTCAGCGACGCAGGCGCTCCCACGCCCAATGGGCGGCGCCGAGCAGTGCGACCACCGCGGCGCCAAGCACGAGATAGCGGACCTCCCACAGCGGCGTGCGGCGTAACAGGCCGAGCCGGTCGTAGCCGACCCAGATCAATCCGGTCAGCCCGACCACCAGGAGCGGCCCGGCCAGGCGCCGCACCGCCGCGATCGCCGCGCCGATCACAGCCGCCTCACGCTTGCAGGGTCGATGCGCAGGACCGGCAGGTCGCCGCGCTGTTCGAGCGCGCCCTCGAACTCGATCAGCATGCCGACAGAGTCGAGCACCGCCTTGGTGACCGGGCCGCCGTCCGGCCCGGCGAGCAGGATCATCCGGTGGCCGGCGATCCGGTCGGTCGCGACCAGAACCGGCGGCACGCCTCCGATCAGGCACAGGTTGGCACAGGCGCGGTGGGCAAGCCCGCGGCCCGGCCGCATCGCGCCGGCCAGGCATT
>JANQHG010000258.1 GCA_028277115.1 Azospirillaceae bacterium | reverse complement strand
GGTTCGAGGTCGTCCAGGAAGGGACGGCAAGAGGCACGCCGTGACCCCGGCGATCGACACCGGCCACGCGCCGCCGCTCGGGCCGCCGGCCGTACCGCCGTCACTGCCGGCGGCGGCGCGCGCGCGGATCGACGGCGATCCGTTGACGCAGGCGTTTTCCGAGCGGCGGTCGTCCCATTGGTTCGCGCGCCGTCCCCGACCGGTCGACGACCCGGCGGCGACGTGGGAGGCGATCCTGCGCCTCCCGCGCGCCGGCAAGACGGTGGCCTATCTCCACGTGCCGTTCTGCGACACCCACTGCCTGTTTTGCGGCTTTTACAAGAATATGGCGCGTGACCGGGTTTCCGCGCCCTACACCCAAGCGCTGATCCGGGAGTTGGACCGCGACGCCGACGCCCCGGCGATCCGGTCGGGGCCGGTCCATGCGGTCTATTTCGGCGGCGGCACGCCGACCGCGCTCACTGCCGCCGACCTCCATGCCGCGATCACGGCGGCGCGCACCCGTCTGCCGCTGGCCCCCGACTGCGAGATCACGATCGAGGGCCGGGTGCACGGCTTCGACGACGACAAGGTCTCGGCGTGCCTGGAGGCGGGGGCCAACCGGTTCTCGATCGGCATCCAGACCTTCGACACCGCGTTGCGCCGCCGATACGGCCGCCAGGCCGACCGGGCGACCGCGGAACGGTTCCTCGCCGACCTCAAGGCCCGCGACCGGGCGGCGGTGATCTGCGATCTGATCTACGGTCTGCCCCGCCAGACCCTCGACACCTGGCGCGAGGACGTGCGGACCGCGATCGCGTTGGAGCTCGACGGGGTCGATCTCTATGCCCTGACCCTGGTGCCGCACAGCCCGTTGGTCCAGGCGATCGACAAGGGTGCGGTGCCGCCGGCGGCGTCGCTCGGCGATCAGGCCCGCCTTTACGGCGCCGGGCTCGACCTGCTGGAGACAGCCGGATGGCGCCACCTGAGCCAGGCGCACTGGGCGCGCACCACCCGGGAGCGCAACCTCTACAACCAGTTCGTCAAGGAACAGGCGAGCTGTCTTGCCTTCGGTGCCGGCGCCGGCGGTCTGTTGGCCGGCCATCGCTACCGGTTGGACGGCGACGAGGCGGCTTACCGGGAGCGGGTCGCGGCGGGGGACAAGCCGCTGGCCGGCATGTTCGCGCCCGCGCCGGAACCACCGGCGGTGGCGGCGGTCGCCGCCAGCCTGGAGAGCGGGCGGATCGCGGCCGGCCGCTTGGCGGCAGCGCTCGGCCCGGATGTCACCGCACAACTCGACCCGTTGCTCGACCACTGGCAGGCGGCAGGATTGCTGACGCCGGCCCCGGGCGGGTTCGCCCTCACCACCGCCGGTTGGTTCTGGCAACCGAACTTGATTTCAGCACTGATCGCGGCGATGCGAGACCGGCTGGACGCCGGCGCGTCCCCGACCCTCGCTTGAAGTGCCCAAAACCCCGCGCATGCCCCGGCAGGAAAAGATACCACCGCCATGACCGACCCCAGCTTTCGCCCCATCGTCAGCCCGTCACCCGATGATCCCCGCGCCGACGCGCTGGCCGCGGTCAGGGATCGGTTCCGGATTTCGACCGACGGCGTGATCGAGACGATCGCGGCGGACCACGGCCTCAGCCCCCGCGAGGTCGCCGGCTGCCTGCCGGCGGTGACCGGCGTCCGGGTCGGCGGCGCGCACTTCCAGGTGGTGATGGACGACGTCGCCACCTGGGGCGAGGTGATGGTGCTGGTGCACACGCCGGACCTGATCCTGGAGTGCCGGGGGCCGCTGCCGCAGGGGCAGGAAGGACATGGCTTTTTCAATCTCATGGGTCCGAGCCCGATCGGCGGACATATCCGCCATCACCGGTGCACCGAGATCCAATTCGTCAGCCGTCCGTTCATGTCGGCGGACAGCCACGCGATCCTGTTCTTCAACGCCGACGGCGGCGTGATGTTCAAGATTTTCGTCGGCCGGGACGCGTCGCGGTCGCTGCGGTCGGATCAGGTGGCGCGGTTCCAGGTCTTGCGGGACCGGCTGGCGGCGGCGCCGGTGGCGGGGGTATCCGATGCCGTGGGATGATGCGGGTCCGACCCGGCGGATGCTGCTGTTCGGCGGCACCCGCGGCACGGGGTTCGAGGTCGGCCGTCTGGCGCGGGCCCGGTCTTGGGAGGTGGTCGCGTTGGCGCGGCCCAAGTCCGCGTTCGACGGGTTGACCGCGCTCGGCTGCACGGTGGTGATCGGCGACGCGCTCGAGCCGCACGACGTCAGGGCCATGGCACGGACGCATGGTCAGGGCGCGGTCGTGGTCTCGACCCTTGGCGGCGGTCCGGTCGGCCGGTCGGCGGATTGCTGGGGCGTCATGACCGTGGTCGATGCCATGGTGATCGCCGGCGTGCGGCGACTGGTCCTGGTCTCGTCGCTCGGCGCGGGCGACAGCCGGGCGTTTGCCTCGGACAAGCTGATCGCGGCGATCGGCGCCGTGCTCGAGGAGAAAACCCGCGCCGAGGCCTACGCGATCGGCGCCGGGCTCGATCTCACCATCCTGCGGCCGGGCGGGTTGCTTTCGACCCCGGCGACCGGGGGCGGCGCCCTGTTCGACACGCCGCGCGTACACGGCCGGATCGCACGGGCCGACCTTGCCCACCTGATCCTGGACTGCCTCGACACCCCCGCCAGCATCGGCCGCACGCTGTCCGCCGTCGATCGCAGCACCGTGAGCGGACCGCCGGACCCGGTCGAACTGATTCCGGCCCGGCTCGCCCGACCCGCGTGTGTCGGGCCCTGAAGATCGGAGACCCGGCGCCGTTGGTGGTCCGCGCGGTGCGGAAAGCCACCGGGGCGCGGTCGTTGCCGATCGATGAACCCTCATGGCCGGTCGTCGCCGGGCGGTCGTGCGTGGCCGGATGGCCGGTCTTGAGAACCTTGCGCTCAGCGCAATATTGACCTCTGATCCGATGTCTCCGACACTCGGGCATCCGGGTGAAAGATGTCGAGACGCCCAGCTCTCCCGAGCGCAGCCCCGTCATCGCGGTGTCAACATCAAATGACAATGATAAAGAGCCAATGATATCACTAAGAAAAGTCATAAAACGCGACTACGCGCAATCGACCAGGTTGGCAGCGAGATTGCGGTTTTTATCGTGATTAAAGGTGGCTGGAAAGAAAAAGTAGTAAAACCTCACCAACCCTCCTGTCCTGGACGGCGCTGATGCACACGAAAGATCTGGCGAACTGGGAACACGATCATATATTTGGTCAAGATGCAATGCCACGGGCTGAACGAAGGGTAATGGTGATTTTTGCTGTCACTGCAACGATGATGATTGTTGAGATTTATACCGGTTTGGTTTTTGGCTCGATGGCTTTACTTGCCGACGGTCTCCATATGGGATCGCACGCAACCGCGCTGGGGATTTCGGCGCTTGCCTACGTGTATTCGCGATACCTAGCCACAGACCGCCGATTTACATTCGGCACCGGCAAGATCAACAGTCTGGCGGCATTTGCAAGCGCTGTGTTGCTCGGTGCGTTTGCTGCGATGATGGCGATCGAGAGCGTCGAACGGCTGATTCATCCGATCGAGATCTCGATCGACCAAGCCCTTCTGGTGGCGACGATCGGGTTGTTGGTCAACGGTGGCAGCGCCTGGCTCCTGGGATCGACCTCGCATCACCATGCGGATGACGGCCCCCAAGACCACCCCGAACATGATCACGACCATCACCACGACCACAATCTGCGCGCGGCCTATCTCCACGTGCTGGCCGACGCCCTGACCTCGCTGTTTGCCATCGTCGCTCTGGTGACCGCGAAGTATTTGGGGACGGTATGGCTTGATCCGGTGATGGGGATTGTCGGGTCGATCCTGGTCGGGTGGTGGTCGATCGGTTTGATGAAGACCTCGGCAACGGTCCTGCTCGATATGCAGGCGTCACCAGAGGTGATTGATCAAGTCCGGCAGGCGGTCCAATATGATCCGCATGACCGGGTTTCCGATCTCCATGTCTGGCGGATCGGTCATCGCATCTACGCGGCGGAGATCGCGATTGTCAGCGATACGCCCAATAGCCCGGAGGTTTATAAAGCACGGCTTCCCGACCATCTCAACATCGTTCATGTTACCATTGAGGTGGCAAAGTGCACGGCTCATCATGATGACGTAGAGACTCCATGCAGCCAATGAACTCACTCAAGACGCCAGAAAACCGTCCCGAGGGATCATGATCAGTGCGCCGGCATTTGGTGCGGGCAGATCCGGTGACAGATCATTTTCAGCCCGCGTTTTTGTTCAAGATTTCACGGCATATGACCCAGGTGATAGGGATAGGCCTCTTCTCGTTCAAGCCGCGCTAGAGAGAGCAGAGCCGGTAGCGGTCGGGGCGCGGGCCGCACCCTGGTCGATCGGGAGCGCCCTGGACCAGGCCCGCGCCCCGACATCGACGGTGCCGCAAAGCTGAACCGCCCTCGCCGCCGCCACTTTCGCAAATCAACCGGCCAGGTCTCACCGCAGTTCCCAGGGGTTGACCACGTCAAGCCCGCAATTTTCGAAGTCGCGTACGTTCCGCGTCGCCAGCCGCACATTGGCGGCGCGCGCCATCGCGGCGATCAATCCATCGAACCCGACCAATGGTCGCCCGGACGCCTGGCGCGTCTCAATGATCAATGCGTAGGCGATCAATGCGTAGGCGATCAATGCGTAGGCGATCAATGCGTAGGCCGCGGCGGCAGCCTGATCGAACGCCAGCACACGGCCGCCAAAATCCTCGGAAAACACACGGCGGGCATCCTGTTCAAGCAGCGTCCGACGCCGCCCTGACGGCAACAGCATAATGCCGGACAGGATGTCCGCTTGGACGATGGTTGTCGTGTACAAGTCGGCGCGCGCGTGGCCTTCAACCCAATCGTACACGGCCTGATGAGCGGTCGGCCGCATCAACTCGGAAACGACATTGGTATCCAACACGATCAAGAAAAATCCGGCGGTGGCCGGGGAGAAACGCGTTCACGCGGGGGGAGCTCGACACCGCCGTAGGGCGCAAACCGGCGCTGAATGGCACCGGCGAGACCGCCTTGCTTCGGCTCCAGGTCGCTCTTGACCGCCTCATGTTGGTCGAGTTTGTTAGGGCGAGCGGCGGCTCCAGATATTGATATTTAAGAAAATACGCCGGAATTTTGAGTCATACTGCCTTTCATAATAAAGAAAACAAACTAATATAGTCTAGCTCGAGTCAGAACCTCTGCAGATGTGGCGCTGACTCCTCGTGACTGATTTTATGAGAGTTCGAAAAATGTATACTTCAAATACGCGCATGACAGTCTCAGCGGCTGACGCGGTGGCGACCGCATCCGAAAAAAGGATGATAGCGGCCACCCATCTGACCCATCTGGTACAGCATCTCTACATAGGTGCGGGACCGTTACTGTTCCCTTTGGTCATGTCAGACATGGATTTAACCTACACACTTATCGGATTTGTCATTTCTGTTCGGACAATATTCGCCGGTTTCTTCCAAGTCTTCTATGGATATTTGAGAAGATTGCTCAGTCGGAGAGTGATGTTAAACGGCAGCAATTTGATCTCCGTCCTGTCCAGCATCGGCATGGGGGTGTCTGCGGGGTTTTCTCCCTTCCTATTCTGGAATATTCTTTGGGGCTTGTCCACCAGCCCGGTCCATCCTATTGGCGGATCACTAATGGCAGACGAGTCTCAGAAAAACAAAAAAGAAAGGAAAGGAATTAATATAGGACTATTCTATAGCTTCGCTTACGTTGGCAACCTGATCGGTGCAGTCATGGTATTGCTGCTCGTCAATCAGATCGGCTGGCAAGGGGTGTTCTTCACAATGGGCTTGCTCACATTGCCGGTTCTCTTTTATGGACTGGTGATTTCGGATGAGGCGCCTGCCGAGAGGACGGAAAAGATGTCCCAGACCGACGCGTTGACAACGGCGCTAATGGACAGCCGGGTAGTTTTGACCTGCCTGGTTGGTATACTATTTTTCGGTGGCACCAATATCTTCATCCGCCATCTGGCACCTTTGTATCTGACCAACCAGCTTGATTTACCTATCGGTGAGGCCAGCCTGATCTTCATCAGTATATCGGTGATCGGTATATTCTCTCCGCCGATCTTTGTGTGGTTGTCAAAAAGACTCAATCGAAAAATGGTCCTGATCTCGATCGCTCTGCTGCTCGCGGCCGCCTTTGCATACCTGCCCTATGAAACTCGACTGACGTATACGGCTGTGCTGGTTCTTGGTATCTTGGCGTTTTTTTCTTGGCCTCTTCTCGCTTTATTCCAGGCATTTTTGATCAGCATCCTTGAGCCAAAGATCAAGGGCGCCGGCGCGAATCTGCTGCTTACGGTGAATATTTGCTCATTCGTCTTGTGGGCAAGCCTGTTCGGTGTCCTCATAGATATCGATGGCTCATTCGATGGAATGTTCTATGGTATTGCGATACTCTGTCTGGGCAGTATTCCGCTGATGCTGCTGGTCAAGACCGGTGCTCGCCAACCAAATTGAGGTATATCACCGGACCAGCGGTTCACCCCCCAGCCCGATCACCGGCGTGCTTCGACCAAACGGAACGGTTCAACCGGATTTCGGATTAGGGGATGCCCCCCTTGACCCGCACACCGGCGCGGTGATCGGCGGCGCCGGCGCCCGTCCATCCTTGCGAGGGCGCTTTATCGAGCTCAAGCGTCCACCCGTTTGGTCACCAGCATCGGGCCGTAGACGCACGTGAAGCCGAGAAACGCCGCGATCCAGGCGACCCCGGCCAACGGCACCAACACCAGCGTGTGCTCGGGCATCAGCGGGCCTGCGACCCGCGCCAGGGCCGAGACCAGGATCGCGGCATAGATCGCAACGGTGCCGGCGCCCGCGGTCAGCGGGCGGCCGCTGTGGCTGCGGCTCGCCCGGGTCATCACCGCCAGCGTCATGAGCCCGATCGCGCCGACCGTCCAGGCATGCACCGTGGCCGACGCAAGGCTTGGCTCGTCGCCGAACGCGCCGGCGCCCGCCAGCAGAAACCCGATCGGCACGAAAAAGTACCCGCCGTGCAGGACCGTGACCAGGGGCTCCCGGACCGTCCGATCCGGCGCCCAGCGGGTCTGCCGCCACAGGTTGAGTACCCCCGCCGCGATCAACACCACGCCGAGCGCGGGCGCGCTCTCCGGTGCGGCGGGCCCGGCGACCCAGGCGGCGAGCGCGCCCCCGGAGATCACCAGGGTCCAGCGATCGAACTGGTTGAATGCGACCGGCTCGCGCCCCGGATTGGCCCGTCGGAGCCAGGTCCCGGTAAAGCTCGGGACGATCCGTCCACCGATGATCAAGATCAAGAACACGGTCGCGGCAATCCCCAGCGACACGCCATAGCCGGACCAGCCGTAGCGCCAGGTCTCGTAGTAGAACAGGATTTGCGCTGCCACCCACACCCCGACCGTGGCCACAACCTTGACGTTGCGCCAATTGCGGGCGGCGACGATCTCGTGGGCGGCGACGCCGGTGATCGCCAGCGCAAAGCCGAGCGCAAGCGCGGCCGCGGTCAGCGGGTCGAGCGACGATGACACAGCGACCGCGACCCGTCCGGCCAGCCAAAGCGCGACCAAGCCGGCGAGTGCCAGCCCCCGAATCGGCCGGCGGCCGGTCCAATTCGGGATCGCGGTCAACAGGAACCCCGCGATCACCGCGGCAACATAACCGAACAAAAGCTCATGGGCGTGCCAGTCGATCGGCGTGAGCGCCGTTGGCACCGACAGGAAACCGAGGAACCACGGCACCCAGACAGCAACCAGGACCGCGGCGTAGATCGCCGCGGCCAGGAAAAACGGCCGGAACCCGTAGCTCAACACCGCCGGTCCCGGCCACACCCGCAGCGGGTCGCCGCTAGTCGCCGTCGCCGCCGTCGTCGTGGTCGTGGTCGTGGTTGAAGTCGGCGTCGATGTCGTCATGATCGATGTCCTCAGCAACTCCGCGCGCCGAGCGTGCGCGGGTCCGACAAGTGCGGCCAGTCGGCCGTGAGCCAGATCAAAAACGCCAGCGCCCAGACCGCCGACGCCAGCACGTGCGGCGGGCCGGGCGGTGGCGGCACCACCCCAAGGTCGGGCAATCCGCGAAGCGCCACCGCGATGACCAGCAGCAGGAGCGAGACCCGGGCCAACCGGGACAAGCCCAACGGCTGGCCGGCATGGACCCGGCCCGCGATCGTGAAGACCGCAAGCACGGCGAGCCCCAAACCGCCCATGAACGCGATGTGGAACCCGGCGGTGTCCGGCACCGGCGCGTCGAGGCGGGCGGCTCCGGCGATCAGCAACCCGGCACCGGCGAGTGCACTCGCCCCGGCCAAGGACAGGAGTTCGGCGCGCACCGTTTCCCGACCGACGAAGGCTTCCGCCACCCGGTCGAGGAACCCGGCGCCGGCGGCGATCAAGAGAAAGCCGGTGGCCGCGGCGGACAGCCCGGCGACCTCACCGGCGATCGCGACCGCGACCAGGGCCGGGGCGAGGTGGCGTCGGCCCGGATGGGGCCGGAACGGCGAAGTGGCCTCGGTCGGATCGAGCACCAGGTTGGTGACCGGCACCGAGATGCGCGCCAGCGCCAACCCCAACAGACCCAAAAAGGCGAAGCCGACCAGCCGCGCCGCGGTCTGCATCAGCGCGACATCACCCGACAGCATGCCGAGCCACAGCGCTGCCGCGGCCGCGTCGAGGGCGATCAGCCAAACCAGAAAGCCCAACAGCCCGAGCGTCCGGCGCCGGACCGACGCCACCGCGAGATAGGCCGTCAACGCGGCCAACCAAAGCAGATCGGCCGCCGCGCCGACCGGACCGGCGGCGTCGGCACCGACCAGCCCGACCATCCGTCCGGTGCCCCAACAGGCCGCCAGCGCGAACAAGGCCCGGCCGCGCAGGCGCGGCGTGTCGGTCCATTCCGGCACCGCGGTCAACAAGAACCCGATAAGCGCGGCGCCATAAGAGCCGATCAGCATCTCGTGGGCGTGCCAGATGGTCGGCGGCACCGTCTCGGCCAGCGGCAGATCGAAGCCATGGACGGCGACCCAGAGTACCGGCCACAGCGCCGCATGGACCGCGGACAGCGGAAAGAACAGCCGAAACCCCTCGTCGCCGAGCACCGCGGCAAGCGACGTCCCGGGGGCGGTGCCGATCTCCGGGGCGGCGGTCATGTCGTCCGCCGTTCGTCGACGTCGTGGATGCGGCGAAACAGCGGGTCGGTGGCAAGGAACCGCCGGACCAGATCGAACACCTCGACCTCGTCGCGGCGGCCGGGCTCGCCGGGCAGCCGTCGTTCGCCCTCGATCCCCCGCCCGTCGGCGTCGAGCACCAGGATGCGGTGGGCGATCCGCGCCGCTTCGAGCAGATCGTGGGTGACGAACAGCGCGGCGAACCGCGCCTGTCGGGCGGCGCCGACCACCAGGTCCTGCAGGCGCCGTTTTAGCGCGACGTCGAGCGCGGTGAACGGCTCGTCGAAAAAGACGAAGTCGGGCTCGGTAACCAGGCTGCGGGCGATCGCGGTGCGCTGGCGCATGCCGCCCGACAATTCGACCGGGTATTTATCAAGGTCCTCGGGCGCCAGCGCGACCCGAGCCGCCGCCTCCTCGACCCGGCGGCGACGCAAGCCGCGTCCGCTGCCCACCAGATGCAGCGGGTAGGCGATGTTGCCGCGCGCGGTCGCCCAGGGCAGCAGCCGCGGTTCCTGGAACACCATGCCGTGGCGGCGGTAGCGCCGCTCGATCCGCCCGCGCACCGGATCGACGAGACCGGCCGCGATGTGCACAAGCGTGGTCTTGCCGCAGCCGGACGGACCGACCAGCGCGACGATCTCGGCCGTCGAGACCTTAAGCGCAATCCGGTCGAGCACCGTCCGGCCGAGATAGGCATGGCCGATGCCGTGCAACGCCAGCACCGTCACCGCTTGCCCCCCCACGGACGCGCCGCGTCGCGCCAGCGTTCGACCTCGCTGCGCACCGGCCGGATCGCGCCGTATTCGACCGCGATCAAGGCACCGACCGCAATCACCACCCAGGCCAAGGCCTCGGCGACATCGAGATGGGCCCGCGCACGCGCCAACGCCCCGCCGACCCCGCCGACATTGGCCAGGACCTCAGCCATCACCGCGACCTTGAACCCGGTGCCAAGCGCGACCGACCACGCCGGGAACAGATGGGCGGTGACCTGACGCAGACCGACGGTCAGGCCGCGCCGGATCGGACCCGCCCCGAACGCCTTTGCCATGTCGTCCAGCCGGCGGTCGCGGGTCGCCACCCCCTCCATCACCGCAACCAGAACGATCGGTGTGGTGGCAATCGCCACCGTGGTGACGACCGTGCCGTCGGTCGAGCCGAACCAGATCATCGCCAGCACGATCCAGGCGATCGGCGGCACGCCGAGCAGCACGGTCAACAGCGGCTCGACCAGCCGTCGTAAAGCGGCGGCATAGCCCGCGGCGGCGCCGACCACCAACCCGGCCAGGGCGGCGACCGCGAAGCCCTGGAGCGCCCGCCCGGTGGTCTCGGCCGCGGTGGCCCAGGCGGCGGCGTCCGCCGACAGCGCGGCGACCGCCGCCAGGGTCGCCAACGGTGCCGGCAGGATGAACGCGCCATAGGTTTCATGGCCGACCTGCCAGACCGCCGCCAACAGCGACACCGCCGCGACCCCCGCCCAGGCCGACCACAGAAATCGTCCGATTCGGCCGAGACGGTCGCGCGCGGCAGTGATCAGGTCCATTCGGGTCCAACCTCATCACATAAAGGGGGGGGCAGCCGGTACCGCGGGTGCCGAGTTTTGGGGGCTGCGCCCCCAAGGTCAGGGGGCTTTGCCCCCCGACACCCCCCAACCAGGGGTTGCCCCC
>JANQHG010000246.1 GCA_028277115.1 Azospirillaceae bacterium | reverse complement strand
TGGGTCTCGGGCAGGCGTTCCAGCTCTTGATAAAGCGCGGGGTCGATGCCGGACATCGCGATAGGCTCCGTCAGAAGGCGCCGGTCGGACGATCGGTCGTGCGTGCCAGTGTCCGCGTGTCGCACGCCACGTCGCGACCGCGACCGTTCATGCCATCAAAAAACAAAACGACAAGCCACCCGACCGGCAGATGGCCACACCCGGGGGGCATCGATCATTGCGTGGGGTCGACGGCAAAGACCTCGTCCAGCGACCCGGCGTCGAGGATGCGGTCGCTCCAGTCATCCAGTTGGTCGATCTCGGCGGCCTGGACGAGGTCGGCGACGGCGGCCGGGACCTCGCCGAATTTCTTGCCAAGCTGGCGAAGGAGCATTTTGGCCCGCCCCTTGGCCTCGCCTCTGACTTCGCCTCTGACTTCGCCGCTGGCTTCGCCTGCCCGGCGCGCCGCATCGACGTCGAGGTCGAGGCTCTTCATCGCCCAATACCACTGTTCGCGCCTTTCCAGGTCGTCGAGTTCGTCCTCCGACAGGCCGGCGCGGTTGGCGATCTCGAACGCGTGCTCGATCGCCGGATCGGCCGCCAACGGCGCCGGAATTGCGTCCAAACTCTCGGCGCTTTTCAGGAAATAGAGCCAACGCTCGAGCGGCGAGGTCAGTTGGTCTTCCGTCTTGGTGAACTTCGGCAACTCCACGAAGACCAGCGCCATGTCCTGTTGGACGATGTCAGGGTTCTCTTCCGCCCGCAGGCGAAATGTCGATACGATTCCCGCCAGTTTGGGATACATCACGAAATCGGTGATGGTGATCGCGATCACGCCGACCAGCTTTCGGTAGTCCTCTCCTTTTTTTATTTGATCGACATAGGCTTTGCAGGCATTGTAAAGGATGCGCTTTTCCAAAGCCGCGACAATCAAGACCTGCATCTCGACGATGAAGGTCCGCCCGGCTTGGTCTCGGGCCTTCACGTCGACGAAGGTGTCCTTCCAGCCCTTGATGCGCGGTGCCTGATAAGGGTCGAGGAGGGTGACCTCGACGATCCGCTCCGCACCGTCGAGCTCCAGCACGGCGTTGAGAAAGCTGACCAGGACGTCCCGGCTCGCACCCGATCCGAAGATGCGCTTGAACGCGAAGTCGGTTCTTGGGTTGAGGAAGCGCATCGCCGTCGCCCTGCCTGCTCAGTTTCGACCTCTTTTCTCGTCCATGTGGCCCGGGATGCGGCCATCTTGAAGTCCGGCCGAGATGTTCCGGAACGCTCACGAAACCGACGACGTCGCGGACGGCGGACGGGCGAGGCCTTGTTCGCGCGCGATGCCGGTCGACGACCCGATCAGGCCCGAGGTCGCTCACGATCACCAGGGCAGGTCGGGGGTCTTACCCCGACGATTGCGCAAACAAACGGTCGAGCGCGGCGGCGTCGAAGCGGTAGCGTTCGTTGCAGAAATCGCAGGTGACCTCGACCGCGCCGTCGATCCGGAGCGACGAAAGCTCGTCGCGCGGCAGGCGGACCAGGACGTCGCCGACCCGCTCGGCCGAGCAGCGGCAGCGCGCCGCGAGCGCGATCGGGGTGAACACGCGCGCCGCGTCCTCGTGGAACAGGCGGCCGAGCAGGGCCGTCGGAAGGAGCGTCGGCGCGGTCAGTTCGTCGGCGCGCACGGTCTCGAGCAGCAGCATGGCGCGGCGCCAATCGTCGACGTCGGCGCTGCCCGGGACCGACGCCGGGGCGCAGTCCGGCAGACGCTGGAGCAGGATTGCGCCCGCGCGCCAGGCGCCACCGGGCCCCTGCCCGATCGCCGCGGTCAGCGCGGTGTCGATCTGTTCCGACTGACGGAAGTAGTGGCGCACGCAGGCGGTCAGGGTCGCCCCGGTCAGTTCGACCAGGCCCTGGTAGCGCTCGGTGTCGGGCCCTTGGTCGACGGTGAAGGCGAGCAGGCCCCGGCCCACCAGGTCCGCGAACGCGGCGTCGTCCGCCGCCGCCGCGAGCCGCGCCCGGTCGGCACGGGCGTAGCCGCGGAGCGCGCGCGAGGTCGGGCGCTCCGGGTCGCGGCCGACCGCGACGTCGGCGACGATCAGGCCGATCGGGCCGTCGCCGGAGATTTGCAGCGTGAAGATGCCGTCGAACTTGAGCGCGGCGGCGAGCGCCGCCGCGATCGTCACCGCCTCGCCGAGCAGACGGGTCACCGGCACCGGGTAGGCGTGGCGCGACAGGATGCGGTCGAGCGCCGGGCCGAGCCGGACCAAGCGGCCGCGCACACCCGTGCCATCCAGCTGGAACGGCAGGATCAGGTCGTCGTCGTCGGTCGTGCCGATGGTCACGCCTCGAGGCACCACAAAAGGATCGCCTTTTGGACGTGGAGACGATTTTCCGCCTCGTCCCACACCACCGACCACGGGCCGTCGATCACCTGGTCGGTGACCTCTTCACCGCGGTGCGCCGGCAGGCAGTGCATGAACACCGCGTCGTCGCGCGCCTGGCTCATCAACCGTTGATCGACCCGATAGGGCGCCAACAGGTTGTGGCGGGCCCCCGCCCCGGCGTCGCCATGGTTCATCGACACCCAGGTGTCGGTGACCACGCAGTGCGCGCCCGAGACCGCGGCCTCGGGGTCGGTCATCACCCGGACCCGGCCGCCGTTGGCGCGCGCCCAGTCGAGCAGACGCCCGGGCGGCTCCAGCCCCGGCGGGCAGGCAAGCCGCAGCTCGAAGCCGAACCGCACCGCCGCATGGACCCAACTTTCCGCGACATTGTTGCCGTCACCGCTCCATGCCACGATCTTGTCTTCGATCGGACCCCGGTGTTCCTCGAAGGTCATCACATCCGCCAGGACCTGGCACGGGTGCGACGAATCAGTCAGGCCGTTGATCACCGGCACCGTGGCATAGGCGACCAGCTCGCGCAGCTTGTCGGCATCGGTGGTGCGCAACATAATTGCATCGACGTAACGCGACAGCACCCGGGCGGTGTCGGCGACCGTCTCGCCGCGGCCGAGTTGCATGTCGTGGGCGTTCAACACAACGACGTCGCCGCCGAGTTCGCGCATCCCGACCTCGAACGACACCCGGGTGCGGGTCGACGGCTTTTCGAAGATCAGCGCGAGCGTCCGGCCGGCGAGCGGCCGCGGCCGCTCGCCATTGAGCCGGCGCCCGGACTTCAGCTCATGGGCCCGCGCGATCAGGTCGCGCAGCAGCTCGGTGTCGAACTCGTGGAGATCGGTGAAGTGGCGCGGCATGATCACACCGGCCGCGGCGGGCGGGTGATCGAGCGAAAGAGCGGCGACGGTCATTGCAGCTGCGCCTCCGTCCAGCCGGCGCCGACCCGATCGAGCGCATCGAGCGCCTCGGCGACCTCGTCATCGGTGATGATCAGCGGCGGCAACAGGCGAACGACGTTGTCGCTCGCCGGTGCGGTGATCAGGCCTTGGGCGCGCAGGCGGGCGATCACGTCGGCATTCGGTGGCACGCATTTCAGCCCGAGCATCAGGCCGGCGCCGCGCACCTCTTGGTAGACCGTGGGATGGCGCGCCACCAGCTCGGCCAAGCCGCGGCCGAGCCGGTCGCCGATCCGCGCGACCTCGTCGAGGAAGCCGGGTTCCAGCAACACGTCGAGCACCGCGTCGGCGACCGCCATCGCCAGCGGGTTGCCGCCGAAGGTGCTGCCGTGGCTGCCCGCGGTCATGCCCTCAGCTGCCCGCTCGGTCGCGAGCACGGCGCCGATCGGAAAACCGCCGCCCAGACCCTTGGCCAGGCACATCACGTCGGGGGTGACCCCGGCCCATTGGTGGGCGAACAGCTTGCCGGTGCGGCCCATGCCGCATTGGATCTCGTCGAAGAACAGCATCAGGCCGAACTCGTCACAGACCGCGCGCAAGCCCTGGAGATACTGGATGTCGGCGCGGCGGATGCCGCCCTCGCCCTGGATCGGTTCGACACAGATCGCCGCGGTCGCCGGCGTGATCGCGGCGCGCAGTTCGTTCAGGTTGCCGAACGCGACGACGTCGAAGCCTTCGGTCAAAGGGGCGAAGCCACGGGTCAGCTTGTCCTGATCGGTCGCCGAGATCGCCGCCAGGGTGCGGCCGTGAAAGCCGCTGGAACAGGTGATCACGCGATGGCGCTCGGGCCGGCCCTGCTCGGCGAAATGCTTGCGGATCAGCTTGAGCCCGGCCTCCCACGCCTCGGCGCCCGAGTTGGTGAAGAACACCATGTCGGCGAAGCTGTGCTCGACCAGACGTGCGGCCAAGCGTTCCTGGCCGGCGATCCGGAACAGGTTCGAGGTGTGCCACAGACGGCTCGCCTGCTCGGTCAAGGCTGCGACCAGCTTGGGGTGGGCGTGGCCGAGCGCGGTTACTGCAATACCGCTGCAAAAATCAAGATAGCGTCGGCCGTCGGCGTCGAACAGATATGGTCCCTCTCCCCGCTCGAACGCAACGTCGGCCCGTGCGTAAACCGGCATCAGCGCAGCGATCACCCGTCCATCCTCCCCCGCCGCTGGGCATGCGCTATGGGTTAACAAAAAAACGGATGTTCCATGAAATGCGAATGCCTGTCAAGTTTCGCTTTCGCGATGTCAGGGGGTTTCACCCCCCGACATCCCCCGACCAGGGGTTGCCCCCTGGACCCCATTTGGGGGGAGGCAAGGGGGGGCAGTCCCCTTCAAGGGGTGTCGGGGGCAGCGCCCCTGACAACGGCCGGCAGGCCGCTCCGTCACCGTCAAGCCAGCCCTCGATCAGATGTCGCGCAATCGAATCGCCGCGCGGCCACCGCTCCCGATGCGCGCGCAGCCAGGCCCGATCGACCCACAGCGCCTCGGTCAATTCCTCTCGATCGACCGTGATCTCGGTGGTGGTTGCCCGGGCCCGAAACCCGACCATCAGCGACCCTGGAAACGGCCACGGCTGGGACGAGTGATACTGAACATCGGTGACCGCGACCCCGGTCTCTTCGAACACCTCGCGCACCACCGCGTCTTCCAGACTTTCGCCCGGCTCGACGAAGCCGGCGAGCGTCGACACCATGCCGCCCGGCATCCGCTCGCTGCGCCCGAGCAGACAGCGGTCGCCGTGGTGGACCAGCATGATCACCGCCGGATCGGTGCGCGGAAAATGGTCGGCCGCACAGCCGTCGGCGGTGCAACGCCGCACATGCCCGCCGGCGTGCGGCACGGTCGCGGCGCCGCAGCGCCCGCAGTAGCCGTGACGCCGGTGCCAGCCGCACAGCGCGCGGGCGAACGCCGCCAGATTGGCCTCGTCCCACCCCAGGCTCGGGCCGATCTCCCGCAGGTCGGCGAACCGGCCGCGGTCGGCGAGCGCCGGGTGCGCCTCGGGGTCGTCGAGCCCACTGACGTCGGCAGCGAACCACGGCACGCCGGCGACCAGGCCGAGGAACACCGCCGCGTCGGCCTGGTCGCCGACCAGCGCGCCCGGCGCCGCCGCCAGCACCGGGCCTTGGGTGCGCTCGTCGACCAAGATCCGGTTGCGCCACACCGGGATCAGCCGTCGGCTCGGCGCCCGCCACCAGGCCGCGAGCTGCGCCGGGTCCTTGCGCGCCCAGGCGGCGCGGTCGAGCGACCCGGTGGCGTAGCGATTGGCGGGTTCGGTCATGGTGCGCACCCCTCGATCGCGTGAATGACGTGTGAACCGACGGGCCGCGGGCCGCGCCCGCGGTGCGGCGCGACGCCTTTATAGCCGCTCGGTCGGCCGGTAAGAGTACCTGCGTCGGCACACGCCAAGGAGGATCAAAGCGATGACGGCAACGGCGGTGGACACGCTGACCTGGATCAAGGTGGCACGCCCGGACGAGGTGGCGGAGGGCCGAGTCAAATCAGTGATCGCCGGGACCGTGAACCTGTGTCTGGTCCATTTCGACGGCCAATGGGCGGCGATGGACAACCGCTGCCCGCACCAGGGCGGCCCGCTCGGCGAAGGGTCGATCGAGTGCGGGGACGAGGGCAAGCAGTGGCTGCGCTGCCCGTGGCACGGCTGGGACTTCGACCCCCTGACCGGCAAGCCGCCGGGCGGCCACGCCGACACCGGCCAAACGACTTATCCGGTCGAGGTGCGCGACGACGGCATCTATGTCGGGGTCGCGGCACCGCCGCCGCGGGCGCGCACGATCAGCGACGTCATGGTCGACACCCTGGTCGCCTGGGGGGTGAGACGGGTGTTCGGCATGGTCGGCCACTCCAATTTGGGCCTGGCCGACGCGATCCGGCTGCGCACGCTCGACGGCGGGCTCGGTTACATCGGGATTCGGCACGAGGGCGCGGCGGCGTTTGCAGCCTCGGCCTACGGTAAGCTGACCGGCCGGCCGGCGGCGTGTCTGACGATCGCCGGGCCGGGCGCGACCAACCTGTTGACCGGCCTCTGGGACGCCAAGGTCGACCGGGCGCCGGTGCTGGCGCTGACCGGCCAGGTCCAGACCCAGGTGTTCGGGCCCGGGGCGTTCCAGGACATCGACCTTGGCTCGGCGTTCCATGCGGTCGCACGGTTTTCCCAGCCGGTGCTGCCCGGGTCGGACCCGGGCGAGTTGGCGGCGCTGGCGTGCAAGACCGCGCTGGTCGAGCGCGACGTCGCGCACCTGATCTTCCCCGACGACGTCCAGACGATCCCGTCGGACAAGCCGGTGCGCGGGCCCGACGGCCGCCGGCCGAGCGCGGTGCCGGGCCCGGCCGAAGCGGATCTTGAGCGCGCGTGCGCGATGATCGCGGCGGCACGGCGGCCGGTGATCGTGCTCGGCCACGGCGCGCGAGACGACACGGGCGCGGTGATCGCGCTGGCCGAGGCGTTGGGCGCGCCGGTGATGACGACCTTCAAGGCCAAGGGCCTGATCGCGGACCGCCACCCGCTGGCGGCCGGGGTGCTCGGCCGCTCGGGCACGCCGATCGCAAGCTGGTTCATGAACGAGGCAGATCTGTTGATCGTGCTCGGCGCCTCGTTTTCCAAACACACCGGGATCGACCCGACCAAGCCGACCATCCAGGTCGATTTCGAGCCGATGCAGCTTGGCAAGTTCCACCCGGTGACCCTGCCGGTCTGGAGCGGCCTGCGCCCCTTTGCCGACGCGCTGCGTCAACGCCTGCCGCCGCGCGCCGTGGGCGACCGCCCGGACCAGATCGCCGAGTTGGTCGGCCGCTGGCAAATCTGGCGCGAGGAGAAGGCCCGCCGGACCCGCGAGGACAATGGCCGCGGGCTGAACGCGGCAGCGGTGTTCGCGGCCTTGACCGAAACCTGCCCGTCGGACGGCATCCTGGCGGTCGATGTCGGCAACAACACCTATTCGTTCGGCCGCTACTTCGAACCGAGCGGGCAGCGGATCTTGATGTCGGGCTATCTCGGCTCGATCGGCTTTGCCCTGCCTGCGGCGCTCGGCGCCTGGGCGGCGACCCGCGACATGCCGGAGCTGGCGGGCCGCAAGGTACTCTCGATCTCAGGCGACGGCGGCTTCGGTCAGTACGCGATGGAGCTGACCACCGCGGTCAAGTACGGCATGGATATCACTCATATCCTGCTCAACAACGGCGAGCTCGGCAAGATATCGAAAGAACAGCGCGCCGGCGACTGGCCGGTCTGGGAGACCGACCTGACCAACCCGCCGTTCGCCGGCTTGGCCAAGCTGTGCGGCGCGGCCGGACATCGGGTGACCCGAGCGGACCAGTTGGTCGAGACGCTGTCGGCGGCGATCGCCGCCCCCGGGCCGGTGCTGGTCGAGGTGGTGACGGATCCGGAGCTGGTGTGAGGTCGGGGCAAAAAGGGCGCACCGGCGCTCAGGAGCCGGTACCATCGCAGGAGATCGGTCAACTGCTCCGCACTTCGACGAACTTCAGCTAAAACAAGGGCTATCCGCTGAAACAGGCATC
>JANQHG010000244.1 GCA_028277115.1 Azospirillaceae bacterium | reverse complement strand
GCGACCCGGCGGCCACCGTCCGGATCGATCGTGCCGGCGAGCACGCCGAGCAAGGTGGACTTGCCGCACCCGTTGCGACCGACCAGGCACAGCTTGTCGCCCGGCGCGACCGCGAGATCGACGTCGGCGAACAGCGGTCGGCCGCCGAAGGTCACGGTCGCGCCGGCGAGTGCGACGAGGGGCGGGGGTGCGGCCATCGGACCGGGTCGGGATCGGCGGGATCGGCGGGATCGGACGGGCGATCAGGTCAAGCCGCGCTCGGCCTTGATCTGATCGTAGGCGACGTTGATGGTTGCCATCTTCTCGGTCGCCACGTCGATGAACTCCTTCGGCATGCCCTGGGCGATCAGCCGGTCCGGGTGGTGTTCGCGCAAAAGGCGGCGATACGCTTGCTTGATATCGTCGTTGCTCGCCGAACGGACAACCCCGAGCACCGTATAGGGGTCAACCTCGGGCTGCCCGCGGCGGGCGGCGCGGCCCGAGGCGACCCGCTCGAAATCATAGGCCGAGATGCCGAAGATTTCGGCGACCCGCCTTAAGTAGGCGATCTCGGCGTCGTGGAGCACGCCGTCGGCCTCGGCGATCCGGAACAGGCCTTCGAGCAGCTCTTCGAGCACGGCCGGGCGATCGCGGAACAGATGGGCGATCTGGCGGGCATAGGGTTCAAAGCCGACCGCGTCGGACTTGGCGCGGTCGAAGATCCGCCCGACCGCCTTCATATCCTCCGGCGGGATGTGGAACACCCGCTTGAAGGTGTTGACCTCGGACCGGCTGACCGCGCCGTCGGCCTTGGCCATTTTGGCGCCGAGCACGATCACGCCGATCGTAAAGGTGACGCTGCGCAGTGGGTCGGGCCCGGCGGTGCTGTCGCGCCGGTCGCCGGCATCGGCGCGCATGACGTCGTAGGCATGGCCGGCGGCGGCGCCGACCAGGGCGCCGATCGGCCCGCCGAGCGCGAAGCCGGCTGCCCCGCCCATCACCTTGCCCCAGATGCTCATGGGTCTGTCGCGCCCGTTGTTCGCTCATGCTCCGTTCAAGCGCGGCCGACCGGCGGCGCGGGCCGCATCATAACCCGCGAAGGCGCCCCGATCGCAAGCGAGCAACGGTGCGGTGCGCGTCCCGCGCACCCGGGGTGACCGATCGGAGGCGCTCGGTCAAGCCGCCCGCGAGGTCGCGAGCCCGGGCCGCACCTCGAAGTCGGCGCCGGCCTCGCGGCCGGCGTCATAGGCTTGGGCCAGGAACCGCCGCTTGCCGCCGGGCGACCGGGTCTCGAACGCCATGCCGAGCTTGGCGAGCTCGGCCTCGATCACCGACGCCTTCACCGGGACCAGGTCGCGGCCGCTCGACCGGCCGCTGTCGCGGGCGCGGTGCAGTTCGGTCAACCGGCCGACGATACTGTGCACGATCCCGTGCTGGAACGACCGGGTCGCGCTGGCCCGGAAGTTGGCCGGGTGGTTCATGTAGAGATCGCTGCGTTTGAACGCGGCGGTCTCGCAGTCCACCGTGGTGGCGATCAGGTCGTAGAGATAGTGGGCGACCGTAACGTCGGCCGGCAGGCCGAAGAACACGATCCGGATCAGGCCGCCGCGCGCGGTCTCGAACCAGACGCGGCAGTCGCAGAACGCGGCGATCGCCCCGACGCTGTCGTCGATCGCGGACCGGCGCTTGCGATCGGTGTCGATCCCAATGCCGTCGCACGTCTGGGCACGGACGTCGAGCTCGCTGAGCGTCAGACCATGACGCACCAGCAACTCGTCGACCTTGGCCGCGGCGGCAAGCGCCTCTTCCTCGGTGCAGCCGCGCTCGACCGTCTTTTGCCGCAAGGCCCGGATGCGGTGGCGCAACCGGTCGATGTCCGGGGCGGCATCGGCGTCCGGCGCGGCGCGGGTCCGGTGTTTCAGCCGCTCGAGCAGCCGGCGCGAGGCGGCCAACGGCGGCCTGGCGGCGATCCCCTTGGCCAGCGCCGCCTCGACCAAGGACAGGATTTGGTCGGGCGCGCGTTGGCCGAGCGCGCGCCGCCGCCCGAGGGTGTCGAAGATCAACTCCAGCACCCGTTCGTAGGCCTCGGCGAGCCTGGTCCGGCCGCGCTGTCGGGCGACCGTCGTGGCGATCAACGCCTCGGTGATCGGCTCGGCATCGACGCAGAGCGACCGGACCAGGCGCTCGTCGTCCGGGTCGATCGGCGCCGTCGGGCCACGGGCGCCGAGGCGATGGGCGACCGCATGAATCGGCCCGGTGACCGGTAGATCATCGACGGGTGGCGGTGCCGGGGCGGCCGGCGATACGGTCGCGGCGCCATGGTGAATGACATGGCGGTAGATCGTTTCGGCCGCCCGGGTCGGGTTGGTCCAGCCGCGCCCGTCGGGCCGCCGCCAGCGCGTCGCCGCGTCGAGCGCTTGGTCGGTGATCTGGATCAGGCAGCCGGCAACCAGCCAGACCTCGCCGACCGGCGCGAGCCAGGACACAAACCAGGGGCCCTCGTGCGCGCCGTACCCGTTGATCTCCTGATCGAGCACGGTCAACGGCGTCCGATCGAGCAGATTGACCGCGTGAAAGCGATTGGGGCCACACCGCTCCGTGACCGTGAACGCGACGAAGCGGGTCCGGGCAAGGGCGGTCAAGACCGCGTGTTCCGACGACCCCGGTGCCGGCCGGCGGCGGTTGGTCAGGCGCTGGAACGGCGACGACCGGCCCGGCGGCGGCGGCGCGAACAGGGCCAGATCGTGCGCGAGCACGAGGCACTGATGTTTGGCGTCGTCGGTCTCGGCCGAGGACAACCCGGCGAACAGGCGTTGCGCGTTCGCCAGCACCCGCTCCTGGGGCAGCGTGCGGGACGCTTGGTCGATCAGAGTCTCACCGCAAGCGAGGCGAGGATCGGTGGCGGGGTTTGGCGTTACGCGCGTCATGAACTCCCCCCGGTCGGTGTCCGTGCAGTCCTGATCCCAGGATCTGGGCCAAGTCGGGCCTTCGTCTACGTCATCATGGTGAGCTTCAAGATACTGTAGATGAAACGGGGGAAGATCACAACACTTATGCCGGCGTGTGCGCGGGCGCGCCGGATTTGGGGGCAAAGCCCCCAAGGTCAGGGGGGTTCCCCCCCCCGACACCCCCCGACCAGGGGTTGCCCCCTGGACCCCGCTAATGAGTAGGGGTCAAGGGGGGGCCTTGCGGGAGTCGAGGGGGGCAGCGCCCCCCGAACGGCCGTCAGGCCGAACACGGCCTCGCCGCACGACACCGTCGTCTCGGACCCGGCTCACCAGCCGCCGATCCGGTCCCAGACGTCGCAGACCACGGCATCGCCGTCGATCACCAGATAACACGGGTGCATCGCGGCGGTGAGGCAGGCGTGGCGCGGCAGGACGCGCAGCCGGGTCCCCGGCGGCAAACGGTCGTACAGCTCGGCCGACGGTACCGGCACCAGCCCATGTTCCTGATAGACCCGCGTCACCGTCAGCTCGGGCGCGATCGGTGTTCCGTCGAGGTCGCAGACCAAACCGTAGCCGGGGTCGCGCCCGTCGACCGTCGCACCGTGATCCGACGACAGCGCGAGCGCACCGGCGTCGATCACCAGATGGCCGCGTTCGCGGTGCTGACCGGTCACGCTGGTCAGCACGCTGACCGCGATCTCGTCCACCGCGCAGGTGCCGATCGCCGCCTGCATCAGGTCGCCGAACATGTAGACGCCGGCGCGCACCTCGGTGACCCCGGTGAACGACCGGCCGAACAGGGCGGTCGGGGTCGAGCCGACGCTGACCACCGGGCAGGCGTGGCCATGATCGCGCACCACGGTCGCGGCGGCGACCGCGGCCGCGCGCTCGGCCTCGGCGATCTCGGCGACCGCGGCGCCGCCGTGGGCCCGGTAGGCGTGGCCGGCGTGGGTCAGAACCCCGACCAACTCGGCGCCCGGCGCGCCGGCGCGGCCGTCCAGACAGGCGGCGATCTCGGCAACCGTCGGGTCGTCGGGCGCGACCCCGGCGCGGCCGTCGCCGCAGTCGATCTCGATCAGCACCGGAAACCGGCAGCCGAGCGCCTGGCCGGTCGCGGCGACCGCCTCGGCGACCTCGCAACTGTCGGTGATCAGTTTAAGGTCGATGCCGCGCGCGAGCAGGGCGGCGACGCGCTCGAGCTTGGCCGGGGCGATCCCGGCCGCATAAAGAATGTCGGTGGTCCCGGCGTCCGCGAACGCCTCGGCCTCGGCCAGGGTCGACACCGTGATCGCGCCGCCATGGCGCGCGGTGGCAATCTCGGCAATCGCGGTCGCTTTGGCGGTCTTAAGATGCGGGCGCAACGTCACCCGTTGGGCCGCGAGTCGCGCGTCGAGGCGATCGACATTGGCGCGGAGCCGGCGGCGGTCGAGCACCAGCGCCGGGGTCTCGAACGCATCGAGCGCACGCATGAGGGTTGACGGGTCTCCGAAGCACGGCGTCGCCGGTCCCCTGGGGCGCACGCGCCGGGGCCGGGTGGGCGCGCGAATGAGGTCACGCCGCCGGGCGTATCAGGTCGTCGAGCTTGGACAACAGATAGTCGAGGTCTTCGGTGGCAAACGCCTCGTACTGGGTCAGGATGCGTTCGATCGTGCGGCGGCGGTGGCGCCGACGGTCGCCGTCGAGACCGTCGAACTCGGTCTCGTGGGCGACGTCGATCGCGACCCGGGCGGCAGGGTAGAGCGCGGGCGCCAGCCCCGCCTTGGTCCACAGCGACTTCAGGCCCTCCTCGCCGCCGTCGTGGATCAGCCGTCGCGCTTCGACCAGCGGCACCCGGGACAGCAGCGACAAACCCACCTCGAAAAAGGTCAAATCACCCATGCACAGGGCGCGGAGCAAAAGCGAGCCGGTCAGGCGGTTGTTGCGCACCAACTGGACGATCAGCTGGACCAGATCGGCGTCGCTGGTGTCGTTGGCGACCAAGCCGACGGTCGCCCGTTCGCGCGCCTGCAGGATCGCGTCGCCGGCGACCGCGGCCGGCAGGTCGTCGCGGGTCACCAGATGGGCGCGCAACTGGTCGGACACCAGCGTGACCAGCCGTTCGGTGATCGTAATCGGCAAGGTCTTGCGCTGGACCAGCGGCGCCTGGATCCGTTCCGAGTCACCGAACCGGTCGAGCGTGCGGGACAAGCTTTGCTCGGTCAGCGCCGCGCCCTCATTGCCGATCAGGACCGCGACCGCCGCCTCGTCGCCCTCGTCGGCGAGCACGCCGGCGACCGCTTCGGGCACCTCGGCGCGGCCGGCGACCGCGACCTGCTTGTCCGGCGAGCCGGCGCGCACGATCGCGATCAGGTCGGCGTCGGTGAACACCGTTGCCAGCTGGATCACCGGCAACGCCACCGCCTCGACATCCTGGGCCAGCGTCATGGCAACGTCGTGCGGCAGGTGAGGCGAGGCCTTGAGGTTTTCGGCCACCGACTGGCGCACCTGGAGCGCGGTGTCGCTCGCCATCGCGCGCAAGATATCTTCGGCAAGCCGCCGTTCCGCCGTGCTCAAGTCCGCACCGTCGACCTGATCGGCGAGCTTGGCGACCAAGTCGATCCGGGTGTCCGGGGACGGGTCTGCCAGAAGGCGGGCAACGTCTTCCTGACTAAGGCTGGTCATGGCCCTTGCGCTCCCCTTTCCGACGCCGCGGCGCCGGTTCGATCAGGTTACCCAAGCCGGTCGACGTAGGCAACCGGTGCCCCGACGCCGGACCGCTCCGATGGCACGACGTGTGGCGGGGCGCCGCCAGGATCGGTCTCACCGTAACAGATCCGTCGGATCGGCCCAGGGGTAGCCGTGTTCGTCCGCGACCGCGCGAAAGGTGACCTGGCCGCGGCACACATTGAGACCGGCCCGCAGACCCGCCAGGTCGCGAAGCGCCGCCTGCCAGCCGCGGTCGGCCAGCGCCAGGCCATAGGGCAGGGTCGCCGCGTTGAGCGCAGCGGTCGCGGTGATCGGCACCGCGCCCGGCATGTTGGCGACGCAGTAATGCACGATCCCGTCGACCACATAGGTCGGGTCGGCATGGGTGGTCGGCCTCGAGGTTTCGAAGCACCCGCCCTGGTCGATCGCGACATCGACCAGGATCGAACCGGGCGCCATCCGTCGGACCAGATCGGCGGAGACCAGCTTGGGCGCTTCGGCACCGACCACCAGGACCGCGCCGATGACAAGGTCGGCGTCGGCGACCAACGCGTCGACCGCGGCC
Organism: Azospirillaceae bacterium; assembly: GCA_028277115.1. Taxonomy (GTDB): domain Bacteria; phylum Pseudomonadota; class Alphaproteobacteria; order Azospirillales; family Azospirillaceae; genus JANQHG01. The sequence continues at coordinate 3,182 of JANQHG010000244.1, read as the reverse complement.
CGGCTCGACCACACGGTCTTGAGCGCCGGGCCGAACCGCTTGGCCAGCGCCGCCAGGACCTCGATCTTGCGGTCGAGTACGGTGACGTCCGCGCCCATGCCGAGCGCGATCTCGGCCGCGTTCTCGCCGACCATGCCGCCGCCGATCACCACCACCCGCGCCGGTGCGACCCCGGGCACCCCGCCCAGAAGCTTGCCCTTGCCGCCGTGGACGCGTTCCAGACAGGCGGCGCCGGCCTGGATCGACAGCCGGCCGGCGATCTGCGACATCGGCGCGAGCAGCGGCAGGCCACCGTGGTGGTCGGTCACGGTTTCATAGGCGATACACACCGAACCGCTTTGGACCAGGTCGCGGGTCTGGTCGGGGTCGGGCGCCAGGTGGAGAAAGGTGAACAGGATCTGGTCGCGGCGCAGCATCCGGCGCTCGACCGGCTGGGGTTCCTTGACCTTGACGATCATGTCGGCGGCGGCGAACACCTCGGCCGCGGTCGCGGCGATCGCGGCACCGGCGGTGCGATAGGCCTCGTCGTCGCGGCCGATCCCGGCGCCGGCGCCGGTCTCGACCACCACCTGATGGCCATGCGCGACAAACTCGCGCACGCTGTCGGGTGAAAGTCCGACCCGGTATTCGTGGACCTTGATTTCCTTGGGCACGCCGATCCGCATCCGAGCCTCCTTGGCGCCCGATCACGGGCCGCCCGATCGATTGCCGCGCTAGGGTGCAAGCAAGCGGTGCAGGTCGAGCGACGGCGGCCGCCGGTCGGTCTGGCAAAGCAGGCCGTGGACCTGGCCGCGGTGGTGGGTCTGATGGTTGAACATATGGGCGACCAGCACCACGGTCGGGTCGTCGCAGGTCCGGCCCGAATTGTTGACGTACCGCAGCCGCCCGGCCAGCCACGCCGGCGTCAGGCGGTCGGCAAATGCGATGATCCGGGCGTCCTCGGTCGTGCGCGCCGCCGCCAGCGCCTCGACCTCTTCATGCAAGATGGTGTCGAGCCCGGTCGATGGCACGGTCCGCCCGTCGAACCGGTCGAGCCAGATGCGGTCGCCGAGCAGGATGTGGTTGAGGGTGCCGAGGATGCTGCCGAACACCGCCGCCCGCGGCCGGCGCAGTTCGGCGTCGTCGAGCGCGGCGCAGGCGTCGTAAAGGACCCGGTTGGCGGCGGCGTTGTAGGCCGCAAGGCGGCGGAAATGGCCGATCAACGGCGGGGGGTCGGGGGCGCTCGTCATGCTTGATCTCCCCTTGGTTCTGCCCGATTGCCGGGCGCGGGTGCGCACCCTGGTGCAGCGGTTAGTCGGCGACGGACGCGCAGACCTCCGCTATCTCGAGGCGAATCCCGGGCGGATCGAGGTCAAGCGTGCCCGACGTGACGACCCGCGTCTCGATCACCCGGTCGGGCCGGCGGCAATGGTGGACGACCCGGGCCCGGGTCGCCTCGAGGATTGAGAGAGTGCGCGCCGCCCGGCAGCCGAAAATAGTCGGTGAGCTTGACCCCGGCAACGCGGCCGCTCCGCCGTCAGAGCCCGTCTGAGCGCCACCAAGAGGTCGGCTTTGGCGTCGGCATGTGCGGCGGTCTGGGGTGCCCCGGCCACCACCTCGCCATCGACGAGTTCATAGGGCTCGGTCTCCGGCCGGCGCAGGAACCCGTCCACGGTCATCGGCCCGCGTGTGATCTGCCCCATCCCCCTGGTCTCCCGCCTTAAGAGAGCCGCATCCGACCGAGCGCACTGGACCGTGACGATGAAATCGGTGCCGAAATGCCGCTTTCACCATCGTGCGGTCGTCCGCCACCGGATGGTACCTCAAAAAAAACCGCTGCCATGCCCGGACACTGACCCCGGGAGTAGCTGAGCGACGGTGCGGGCCGTTGTCCATGCCTTGATAGTGTTGTAGACGGCCAAGAAAAACTCATCCTATAATTGCGTCAGTTTTCGCGGATCAGGTTCAGGTAGAATGTGTCATCCCCAGCCCGACAACTGCTGTCCGGCGGTGTCCTCCCGCGATTGAACAGGTGGATGGGTAACGCGGCGCTTGCAGGGTGGTTCGGATACGTTATATCATTTCTTCGTGCCGAGAACGGCACACGGAATATGCTCGATGAGAGATCGGCCATGGGGAGTAACTGACTATGAACAAACGCATTTTCGCAGCCGGCGCCGTCGTCGTGCTGTTCGCGAGCGGCGCGGCGTCGGCTCAAGCGATCACGGAGGCCGAGGTTCTCGAAGCTCAGAAGATCTGGGGTGACGGCATCGTTGCGATCGGCCAAGCCTATTCAAATGGCGGCGACTACAAGGCGCTGGCGGCCGGCCATGTGGACACGCTCTATGGCTATGACGAAGGCACCGTCCTGTTCAAGCCGACCAAGGCCGCGGCCCAGCAGTTTCGCCTGACTGAGGAAGACGCCGTCTCTTATTTCGTCACCGGCGTTGTCGAAGAGGATAAAGGGTTCGCGTTGCAGCCCTGGACCGCGGTCCGCTTTGAAAACGCCGGGATTATCATTGACGCTGACTCTGCCGTCGCCATGGGCAATTACTTCTTCACCGATGCCGGTACGGGTCAGGAAGCCAAAGTGGAATATACGTTTGGGTATGTTCGTGGTGCCGGCGGCGATCTGCTGATCAACGTCCATCATTCGGCATTCCCGTACAAGCCGGCGCAGTGACGGCTTGAGTGCAGGGTGCCTCGAGGTCCGGCACCCTTTTTTTTCGGTGACATGTGATGATTCCAAACTTGAGGCAGGAAGCCGCGGGGCTTCCTGCCTTTCTTTTGCACGAGAATCGGGCCTGACGGTTCGGCGATCATCCCCTCAACGCCATGGTCGACCATGTTGGCATGACGGGGCGGAGAGATCGCGGATCAGGGGCGGGTTGTCGAACAGCGACTGGTCGCAGCGGTCGTGGTCGCAATTGCCTGATCCGTTTTCCGGTCGCGCGGCGGACCGACCGCCTCTGTCGGCACCTGCTTCGGCGGCCGGTGTCAATTCGGCCGTGGGTCGGCAAACACGGTATCGAGGTCCGCAGCTTTGCCCGCGCGGTCGAGCCAGGTCTCGACCATCGACGCCTTGGCGGTCAGGATCGCGCGGTGTCGCTCCTCGGACACCGGCCCGAAGCGGCTTTCGAGGACGCGAATCAAGGCGATGGCTTCGCCTTCGGCGCGGGCCTTGCGCTCGGCCTCGGGCACGG
>JANQHG010000119.1 GCA_028277115.1 Azospirillaceae bacterium | reverse complement strand
GATCACGATCCGCTCGGCGAACCGGGCGGATCGTGATCGACAGCGACAGCACCGACGGCACGCCCGAGATCGCCCGCGCCCGCGGCGCTCGGGTGGTGTGGTTCCGCTGGACCGGCGGTTACCCGAAAAAAAAGCAGTGGACGCTCGACACCGTCGACTTCGCCTGCCGGTGGCTGTTGTTCCTCGACGCCGACGAGCGGGTCACCCCGGCGCTCGCCGACGAGCTCGCCGCCTTGTTCGCGGCCGGGCCGCCGCGCCACGCCGGCTACGTCGTCACCGGCCGGCCGGTGTTCCTCGGCCGCGTGCTCGCGCACGGCCAACGCTTTGCCAAGATCGCGCTGGTGCGCCGCGACGCCGCGCGCTTTCAACCGTGCCCCGACCTCGACGTCGCCACCATGTGGGAGGTCGAAGGCCATTACCAACCGGTGATCGACGGCACGGTCGGCCGGCTCGGCGCCCCGCTCCTTCACGCCGACGCCCGGCCTCTCTATGCCTGGTTCGAGCGGCACAACCGCTATTCCGACTGGGAAGCGACGCTCGGCCGCGACGGCCGCCTCGACGCGCTCGCCGCCCTTGAGACACCCGGCCGACGCCGGCTGAAGCGGCTGTTCCACCGCCTGCCGGGGCGGCCGCTCTGGGTGTTTGTTTACAGCTTTATCATCCGGTTCGGCTGGCTCGACGGGGGGGCCGGGTTTCACTTCGCGGTCGCCCGCGCATTCTATTATTGGCAGATCGCGGTCAAGCGCCGCGCGCTTGAGCTCGCGGCGGCGCAACACGTCGTGCGGCGAAAATGACTGGTCTTGCGGTATCTGTGGTCCGGTTGTCGATCCCGTGGGCCGGGGCCGGAATGGGACTTGACAACCCCCGGGGGGGCGGGCGTTGGGTATCGGGCGCGGTGTGGCGGCGGGCCGACCGCGGTTTCCGTTCCCGTGACCCGACCTTCGAGGACCACGCGCATGACCGACACCCCGACACCGCCCGGGGCCCAGCCCTCGGCGTCCGCGCCGAGCGCCGAGGCGATCGGCTCGACCAGCCGGCCGCGGTATCTCCAGCGCCAAGCACCGCCGGAGGACAGCTATGCCGACGGCGCCGCCGCGATCCTGATCGGCCGGTCGGTGCTCAAGCTCGACCTCTATCGGATCGTCGGCTTCGACCGCGAGCGCAACGAGGAGATCCGAACCGTGTCCCACCGCGTGGTTCTGCCGGTCGCCGCGATCCCCGAACTGGTCCAGCTGTTGCAGAACCTCGGTCACACCATCCAGACCCTCAATCAGCGCGAGGCCAAGCCGCAGAGCTGACCGCGATCTCGTCAGATCGATGGTGGTCATGGGCCCGCTCCGGTATACTTAACCCAAGTATGATATCGGCGCGCGGCCGGCGGCGCCGTGGGACCATGTGGCGGGATGTCCAGATCGATGACCCAGGCGGACCGGACGCTGATCGACGACCGCGTACGCGGCGCGAGCCTGCTGATCGTGGACGACAATCCCGTGAACGTCGAGCTTTTGCGCGACATCCTGCAAAGCAGCGGCTACACCAACGTCCACGCCACCACCGATTCCGCACAAGTGATGTCGTTGTTCCAGCAGACCCGGTTCGATCTGGTGCTGCTCGACATCCGAATGCCGAAGTATGACGGCTTTGCCGTCATGGGCCAGCTGTCATCCCTGATCGCCGACGACTATCTGCCGGTGATCGTGATCACCGCCCAGGCTGACAAGTCCACCCGGATCCGCTCGCTCGAAGTCGGCGCCAAGGATTTCATCACCAAGCCGTTCGACCGGGTCGAGGTGTTGAACCGGATCCGCAACATGCTGGAGATGCGGGTCCTGTACAACGAGCGCGGCCGCCAGGCGGCCTGGCTCGAGGAAACCGTGCGCCAGCGCACCCACGAGCTCGAACGACGGGCGAGCGAGCTCCGCGAAACCCAGCTTGAGATCGTCCGCTGTCTCGGCCGCGCCGGCGAGTACCGCGACAACGAGACCGGGCTGCATGTCCTGCGCATGAGCAAATGCTGCGAGCGCTTGGCCCGCGCCGCCGGTCTGGGCGACCGTTTCGCGGAGATGCTGCTTTATGCAAGCCCGATGCACGATGTCGGCAAGATCGGCATCCCGGACCGCATCCTTCTGAAACCCGGCCCGCTCGACCCCGACGAGTGGGAGCTGATGAAGACCCACACCCTGATCGGCGCCGAGATCATCGGCCAACACTCCTCCGAGGTCATGCAGCTTGCGCGCGAGATTACGCTGACCCACCACGAGCACTGGGACGGCTGCGGCTACCCGCGGGGGCTGAGCGGCGCCGAGATCCCGCTGGTCGGCCGGATCGCTGCGGTCTGCGATGTGTTCGATGCGTTGACCTCGGAACGGGCCTACAAGGCGGCGTGGCCGATCGAGGATGCGGTCCAGTTGGTCAACGACAACGCCGGCAAGCAGTTCGATCCCCATCTGGTCGAATTGTTCAACAAGATCCTGCCGGAGTTCCTCGAGATCAAGCAAAGGTATCTGGATCGCAACAACTAGGTTTGGTAAGATTGCGGCACCAACGTCACCACCGGGCCGCCGGCCGCCGCGGCGTCGGCGGCGTCGTGGGTGACCAGCAGGGTCGGCAGCGCGCGTTCGCGGGCGCGCGTGAACACGAACGCGCGAAAGCGCGCGCGCAACGCCGCGTCGAGCCGGCCGAACGGCTCGTCCAGCAGCAACAGCCGCGGCTCCGACAGCAACACCCGCATCACTGCGACCCGGGCCCGCTGGCCGCCTGACAGGGTCGCCGGATCCCGGTCGGCAAAGCCCGCAAGGTCGGCGTCGGCCAGTGCCGCCTCGACCCGCGCCCGCCGCGCGGCGCGCCCGCCCACCGTGCGCGGCACGGCGAACGCCAGGTTGCCGCCGACCGACAGGTGCGGGAACAACAGATCGTCCTGGAACAACAGCCCGACCCGCCGCACCTCCGGCGCCACCCGGTCAAGGTCGCGGCCGTCAAGCCGGACCCGCCCGGTCGCCCGGAACCCGGGCGGCAACAGGCCGCACAGGTGCAACAGCAAGGTCGATTTGCCGACCCCGCTCGGCCCCATCACCGTCACCACCTCGCCCGGCGGCACCTCGAGCGACAGCGCCAGCAGCGGCTGCCCGTGGCGCGTCAGCGCGACCCGGTCGAGCGCAAGCCCGGTGCCCGCGCCGACGGCGGCCGCGGTCACCGCTCACCCCCGCCGCCAAGGCCGCGCCGCCGCCGCCATACCCAGGCCGGCAGCGCCAAAGCGACGGTGAACCCGACGAGCGGCAACAGCATCTGGACCATGGCATAAACGCCGATCAGACGGCGGTCGCCGCCGGCGGCCAGCACCACCGCCTCGGTGGTCACGGTGGCAAAGCGGCCGCCGCCGATCAGCACCGTCACCAGATACTGCCCGATCCCGACCGCGAACCCGACCGCCGCCGCGATCGCAAGCGGGCCGAGCAGCATCGGCAGCTTGACCGCAAACAACACCCGCATCGGCCCGGCGCCGAGGCCGCGCGCGACTTGGCCATAGCGCGCATCCCACGCCCGATAGGGCTCGCCGAGCGCGAGCAGGACATAGGGCACGACGAACACCAGATGCCCCCACACCACCGCCGGCCAGGTCTGATCGCCCCCGACCCGCGCCAGCAGAACCTGCACCCCGAACAGGAACGCGACCTGCGGCACCAACAGCGGCAGATAGACCAGCCAGCCGCCGCCGTCCCAGCCCGACCGCCGTCCCCCCTGGCCGGCGCCGCGCGCGACCGCATGCTCAAGACAGCCGACCGCCAGCCCGAGCGCGATCACCGCCGCGGTCGCCGACAGGGCGAAGCTGGTCGCGACCGGCCGGACCAGGTCGTCGGCTTGGTGGGCCCAGGTCGCGAGCGTCCAGCCGTCGGGCAGCGCCGCCGGGAACCGCCACAGCCCGGCGACCGACCACAGCCCCAACACCAGGATGCCGGCGCCGACCAGGACGACGCAGCCGGCCACCGGCAGCGCCGCGACCCAGCGCACCACCCGGTCGTCGGCGAACCGTCCGCCACCCTCGGCCCAGCGTCGGCCGAGCCAGGCGACCGGCCGCTCGAGCGCGAGCCACAGCCCGATCGCCGCCGCGACCAGGCCGAGCAGAAGCACCGCCGCGGCCGAGGCCTGAAAGCGCAGCGCAAGGTCGGGGTCATGGGCCCAGCCGAACAGCCGCACCGCCAGCGGCGCCGGCGTGGTCGGCCCCAAGATCAGCGCGGTGTCGACCACCGCGGTGCCGTAGGCGAGCACCGCGAACACCGGAAGCCTGATCTGCGGATAGATCTGCGGCAGCACCGCCTTCAACCAGCCGACCGTGCGGCCGTAGCCGAGAGTGCGCACGCCCGCGATCAGCCGCGCGGCGTTTGTCTGGGTGAGGGCCGACAGCACCATCAGCAACAGGAACGGCACCTCCTTGATCACCAGCCCGGCCATCAGGGCGAGCCCGTCCGGATCGTTGAGGATCAAGAGGTCGGGCGGCCGCTCGAACCCGGTCGCCCACGGCGACATCAGGCGGACCAGAAACCCGCTCGGCGCGATCAGAAAGGCAAGACCGACCGCGGCCGCGACATGGGGCACCGCCAGCACCGGCGCCAGCGCGCGCTCGACGGCACGAAAGAGGCGGGTGCCGTGCCAGGCGGCACAGAACAAGACCACCGCGGCGAGCGCGACCAGCGTGGTCGCAAGCCCGACCGTCAGCGACAGCCGGATCGACCGCCACAGACCGGGCTCGGCCGCCAGCGCCTGCCACGGCTCCAAGGTCAGCCGGTCGCCGCCGAGCGCCGGCAAATAGCCGAACGCCGGCAGCACCACCCCGGCCAGCCCGGCGGCGACCGGCCCGAGCATGACCACCAGGGTCAGCGCCGGCGCAACGCCGAGCCACCGCCGCGGTGCGACGCCCACCAAACGCCGCGCCCGCTCACAAGTCCGACGGGTCGATCGTCCGGGTCGGGGTGACCCCGACCGGGGCACCGACCACCACCGTGGTCAACGCCGCCGGCACCAACAGGCGCCGGGCGAGCGCGTTGACCTGGTCCAAGGTCACCGCCTCGATCAAGGCGTCGCGCCGGGTGATATGGTCGATGCCGAGGCCGAACCGACGGATCTGCAACACGACCTGGGCGATCGCCGACGTCGACGATAGGCTGAGCGGGAACGAACCGGTCAGATAGGCTTTGGCATCGGCCAACTCCTCGGCGGTGATCCCGCCCTCTGCGACCGCGCGCCAGGTCGCACGGATCACCTCCAGCGTCTCGCCGGCGCGCGCGTTGACGCTCGACCCCGACGCGACGACCAAGGCACCCGCGGTCATCGGCAGCAACGCGCTGTAAACCCCATAGCTGAGGCCGCGCGACTCGCGCACCTCGGCCATCAGGCGCGAGCTGAACCCGCCGCCGCCGAGCACATAGTTGAGCAAGGCGCCCGCGTACCACGCGGGGTCGTCGCGCTTCAGGCCCTGATGGCCGACCATCATCACCGTCTGCGGCGTCGGAAACGCGACCCGCACGATCTCGCCGACCGCGCCGGGCACGGCCGGCGGCAGGGTCGGGTCGGCCGCGGTGGTCGCGGGCAGGTCACCGAACAAACGGTCGAGCACGCGACCGAGCGCATCGGGCGCGATGTCGCCGGCCACCGCGACCAGCAGGCCGTTGCGGGCAAATCGTTCGGCAACGAACGCGCGCAGATCATCAACGGCCAGGGCCGCCACGCTGTCGAGCGTGCCGGCCCTGGGACGGCCATAAACATGACCGTCGAACACCGTCTCGGCAAACACCCGGCGCGCGATCCGCTGCGGGTCGGCGAGCGCCCACCGCAGCCCGGCCAGCGCAGCCTCGCGCTCGCGCGCGACCGCGGGCGGGTCGAACCGCGGTGTGGTCAGCGCGAGCCGCGCAAGTTCGACCGCCTCGTCGAGATGGCGGGTCAGCGTCCGCACCGAGCCGCGGAAGACGTCGCGGCCGGCCGAGAAGCCGAGCCCGATCACCCGGTCTTCGAGCCGGCCTTGGAACGCCTGGGCGTCGTACGGGCCTGCCCCCTGGTCGAGCAGGCGGGCAACCAAATCAGACCGGCCCTCCCGGCCGATCGGGTCATGGGCAGCGCCGCCGGGGAACAAGAATTCAACCGAGACCACCGGGACCTGGCGGTCCTCGACCAGCCACGCCTCGATGCCGCCGGGGCTGGTGACCCGCTGGATCTCGATCGCCGCAAGAGCGGGGTGGGCGAACAACACGAGGGCGGCGACAAGCGGCCTGGCGGCCGACATCAGGGGCGCTGCCCGCGAACCCCCGCCGGGGGGGTGCCGCCCTGGACCGCCATGACCGAACACACGCAGCGTCGCGAAGCAAACCATGGCTTTAGCTCTCCGTCGTCGCCGGCAACAACAGGCCGGTCACCCGACCGGGGACGCCAAGCACCGCCCGCGCCGCCGCGGTCACCTGGTCCACGGTCACCGCCGCGATCCGGTCCGGCCACGCCTCGACCTCGTCGACCGTGCGACCGGTCACCAGCGCGCTCCCTAGCGCAAACGCCGGGCCGAACAGGCTGTCGCGGGCATAATCCGCCTCCGCGAGCATGCGTCGCTTCGCGGTCTCGACATCGTCCGCGGACACCCCCTCCTCAAGCAGGGCGGCCAACTCGGCATCGATCGCGGCCTCAAGCTGCTCCAGCGACACCCCGGTAACCGGGCTGGCGCCGATCGCGAACACGCCGAGATCGCGCTGGCCGGCGCGGTAATCGACCCAGATGTTGGTCGCGAGCCGCTGCTCGACGCCAAGACGGCGATACAACAGGCTGGTGTCGCCCACCCCGAGCAGATCGGCCAACACCTGCAACGGATAGACATGGCGCCTCTCGCCGACGCGGTAGGACGGCGCGGTCACCTTCCGCACCCAGCTCGGCTGCCGGACCTCGGGGTCGCGCAGCACCACCCGGCGCGCGGTCTTGAGCGGCGGCTCGCTCGGCCGGACCCGCTCGGGCAGCGGGCGCGGCGCCAGCACACCGTAATGTCGCTCGGCGAGCGGCCGCAGCTCGGCGGCGTCGATGTCGCCGCTGACCACCAGGATCGCGTTGTTGGGCGCGTACCAGGTCCGATAGAACGCCTCGGCGTCGGCGCGCTCGAGCCCGCTGATCTCGGCCTCCCAGCCGATGATCGGGGTGCCGTACGGGTGGCGCACGAACAGGGCCGCGGTCATTTCCTCGTCAAGCTGCGCGCCGGGCGAGAGATCGACCCGATCGCGCCGCTCCGCGAGCACGACGTCGCGCTCGGTGCCGACCACTTGGTCGGTCAGGCGCAGATTGACCATGCGGTCGGCCTCCATCGCCATCACCATGTCAAGCCGGTCGCGCGCGACCGTCTGGTAGTAGGCGGTGAAGTCCCAGCTGGTGAAGGCGTTGTCGCGGCCGCCGTTGCGGGCGACGATCCGACTGAACTGACCGGCCGGCACCTGGTCGGTGCCCTTGAACATCAAGTGTTCGAGAAAATGCGCGATCCCTGAGCGGCCGTACGGTTCGTCGGCCGAACCGACCCGGTACCAGACCATGTGCGTGACCACCGGCACCCGCCGGTTGGTCACCACCACCACGTCCATGCCGTTGTCGAGCGTGAAGGTCTCGGGCTCGAACACCCCGGCCCCGGAACCGGGCGCGGCGATTGCCCCGACCAGCGCGACCAGGATCAAGACCCACACCCGGGTCGCCCTCGGCCCGGCCGGCCGCGCCTGCGCGTGTTGCGTCACTGTCCGCCTCCCCCATGGCGCCGAAGCGCGCGCCGGTGCCCCGACGCGCTTTCGACGCAAAGTGGGCGCGTCAGGTCAGTTGAACAATCCTTCGAGCGGCGCCTTGCGGACACGGCGGATCGCCGGTGTCTCGCCCTCGGTCACCGGACGACCCTCGGCGAGGTTGGCGCGCAGGCGTTGGGCCTCCTGCTCGGCATCGACCACGGTGTAGGGCGGGTCCTGGTCCTGCCAGAAGATCAACGAATCGACCCAGCGGCGGTCGGCGACCACCATCGCGGTGGTTTCCTCTTCGACCACCGCGCGGATGTTCGGCAACGCCTCGGCCGCGCCGGCGCGCGCCAGCAGCGCCTGTTCGCCGCGGCTGAACGCGCCGCCGCCCGCGGTCGGCCCGCCGAGGAAGAAACCGTCGGCATCCCGGTCGGCACCGGCGCCGGTGGTCGCCGCGGCCCCGAACAGCGCCGCGGCGGCGTCGTCGCGCGGCGTGTTTTCCTGTGGCCGCGGCGCGCCGGGCGTCGGCGGCCGCAGCTCGAAGCTCGGCGGCATGGTCAAGGGCGCGCGCCGCACCACCGCGAACTCGTCGGGCGGCTTGCGTTCGAGGCCGAAGGTCTTGCGCGCGTCACCGCAGCCGGCGACGACAAGGGTGCCGACCAGCACGAGCAACACCGGCCGGGCCACGGTGAACGCCCGACGCGCCCTAGGTCTCAACGCGGTCATCGGTTTGGGTGCCCCTTGCCTGTTGACGATCGCCGTTCGCGGAACCGGTCGAGGAGTACCCCACGCCCGGCCGCAACCACAACCCGTGAATGAGGATCACCGCAACCCCGACCGAGATCGCACTGTCGGCCAGGTTGAACGCCGGCCAATGCCAACCGCCGACATGGAGATCGAGAAAGTCGATCACCGCGCCGAACCGGAGCCGATCGACCACGTTGCCGAGCGCGCCGCCGACCACCAAGCCGAGCGCGGCGGCGATCAAGGCATTCTCGGCGCGGCGCATCCAGACGATCAGAAAGCCGCAGATCACCAGCGCCAAGGCGACCAGCGCGAGCGGCAACCACACCGCTTCGCCGGCGAGCAGGCTGAAGCTGATGCCGCGGTTCCAGGTCAACACCAGGTTGAAAAAGTCGGTGACCGGGATCACCCGCGGCGGCGCCATCACCACGGTCAGGATCAGCCATTTGCTCGCCTGGTCGGCCGCCAGAATCAAAGCGGCGATCACCAGGCCGAGGCCGAGCCGCCGGCGGCCCGCGCCGGCATCGGCCGCCGGGGGGGGCGGATCGCCGGTCATGCCGGCACCCCGGCGGCCGCGATCGCCGTGACCGCGTCGGCGCAGCGCCCGCACAGGCCCGGATGGGCGTCGTTGGACCCGACCTCGGGCAGGATTTTCCAGCAGCGCTCGCACCGGTTGCCGGGCGCGAGATGGCCGCGCTCGACCCCGACGCCCGGGACGTCGGCGAGCGTGAACGCGCCCGCCGGCACCGCGCCGACCACCAATTCGACGTCCGAGGTGATCACGACGTCGGCGAAATCGACCTCGTCCAACACAGCCTTGGTCTCGGCATCGACATGGACCACCGGGCGCGCCTGCAAGGATGCACCGATCACCTTGGCCGCGCGGTCTTCCTCGAGCGCGCCGGTGACCACCCGGCGCACGGTGCGGATGCGCTCCCACCGCGCGCCGAGCGCCGGGTTGCGCCAAGCCGCCGGGACCTCGGGGAACCGGCGCAGATGGACGCTGTCGGCGGCGTCGTCGGCCGCCGCGGACGCCGCCGAAACCCCCGGCGGCCGGGCCAGCCACGCCTCCTCGGCGGTGAAGCACAGGACCGGGGCGAGCCATGCGGTCAAGCAGTCGAACAGCTCGGCCATCACCGTGCGCACCGCGCGCCGGCGCGTCGAGCCGGGGGCGTCGCAGTACAGACTGTCCTTGCGCACGTCGAAGTAAAACGCCGACAGATCGACCGCGCAGAACTGATGCAGCGCGGTGAACAGCGTGTGGAAGTCGAACGCCGCGATGCTGTCGCGGGTCAGCCGGTCGAGCGTCGAAAGGCGGTGCAGAACCCAGCGCTCGAGCTCCGGCATCTCGGCTGCCGGCAGCCGTTCGGCCTCGGTATAGCCGTCGAGCGCGCCCAACAGATAGCGCAAGGTGTTGCGCAAGCGGCGATAGAGATCGGCTTGGTACTTGATGATCTCGTCGCCGATCCGCATGTCCTCGGAGTAATCGGTGCCGACCACCCACAGGCGCAGGATATCGGCGCCGTATTTGTCGTTGATCTCCTGCGGCGCCACCACATTGTTCAGCGATTTCGACATTTTACGGCCCTGCTCGTCGAGCACGAAGCCGTGGGTCAACACCGCGTCATAGGGCGCGCGGCCGCGGGTGCCGCAGGCCTCGAGCAGCGAGGAGTGGAACCAGCCGCGGTGCTGGTCCGAGCCTTCCAGATAGAGCGCGGCCGGCCAGCCGAGCTCCGGCCGGTGCTCGAGCACGAAGCTGTGGGTCGAGCCGGACTCGAACCAGACATCGACGATGTCGCGCACCTGCTCGAAATCGTCGGCCTGGTACTGGTTGCCGAGGAAGTCCTGCGCATCCCGGGTGAACCAGGCGTCCGAGCCTTCGCGTTCGAAAATCTCGGCGATCCGCGCGAGCACGGTCGGGTCGGCGAGCGGCGTCTGATCGGCCTTGTTGACGAAGATCGCGATCGGCACGCCCCAGGCGCGCTGGCGGCTGATGCACCAGTCGGGCCGGTGTTCGATCATCGCCTGGATGCGGTTCTGGCCGATCGCCGGGACCCAGCGGGTGTCGGCGATCGCCGCGAGGGCGCGGGCGCGCAACTCGTTGGACGCCATCGAGATGAACCACTGCGGCGTGGTCCGGAAGATCAGGGGCGCCTTGGAGCGCCACGAGTGCGGGTAGCTGTGGACCAGCCGGTCGCGCCCGGCCAGGCCGCCGCGCGCCTCGATCGCCTCGATCACCGCGGCGTTGGCGTCGCCGGTGCGGCCGTCGGCGGTGTAGGTCGCGCGCCCCGCGAACAGCGGCACATGGTCGTGGAACCGGCCGTCCTCGGCGACCGTCTCGGGCGCCACGATGCCGACCCGCTGGCACAAGAAGAAGTCGTCCTCGCCATGGCCGGGCGCGATGTGGACGAAGCCGGTGCCGGTCTCGGTGGTGACGAAGTCGCCGGCGTAGAGCGCCACCTCGAAGTCGTAGCCGTCGTCGTGCAGCGGGTGGTGGCACACGGTGCCGGCCAGTGCCGCCCCCGGCAGCTCGGCCTCGAGCGTCCAGGCGGTGATCCCGGCCGCCGCGCAGGTCGCCTCGCCGAGCGCGGTCGCGACCACCATCCGCTCGCCGACCCGGGCCCGCGCGCCCTCGGCCACCGCTTCGACGCGGTAGACACCGTAGGCGATCTCCGCGCCGTACGCGATCGCGCGGTTGCCCGGCAGGGTCCACGGTGTGGTGGTCCAGATCACCACCGCCGCACCGTCGAGCGCGGCCGCCTCGGGCCCCGGACGGACCACCGGAAAGCGCACCCAGACCGTGGTCGAGGTGTGGTCGTAGTATTCGACCTCGGCCTCGGCGAGCGCGGTCTTTTCGACCACCGACCACAAGACCGGTTTGGCGCCCTTGTACAGGCTGCCGGAGGTCAGGAACTTATGGATTTCGCGGACGATCTGGGCTTCCGCCGCGGTGGTCATGGTGGTGTAGGGGTGGTCCCAGTCGCCGAGCACGCCGAGCCGGCGGAACTCGTCGGCCTGGACGCCGATCCAATGCTCGGCGAACGCCCGACACTCGCCGCGGAAGCGGTCGATCGGGACCTCGTCCTTGTCCTGGCCTTTCTTGCGATAGCCTTCTTCGATCTTCCATTCGATCGGCAGGCCATGGCAATCCCAGCCCGGGACATAGGGCGCGTCGTAGCCGAGCATCTGCCACGACCGGTTGACGACATCCTTTAAAATCTTATTGGCGGCGGTGCCGATATGAATATGACCGTTGGCGTAGGGCGGCCCGTCGTGGAGAATGAACTTCGGCCGACCGGCCGAGCGTTGGCGCAGCTTGTTGTAGAGGTCGAGCGCGTGCCAGCGCGCCAGATGCTCGGGTTCCCGGGTCGGCAGGTTGCCGCGCATCGGGAACGCGGTCTTGGGCAGGAAAACGGTCGACTTATAGTCGCGGGTCATGGCTCCGGGCCGCCTTCACGTTTTAGAGTGCACCGCGGCACCGTGCCCCACCGGTCGGCGATGCGTCAAGCCGCGGCGGGACCGCTTGCATCACGGCATGCCGAGCGATGCCAGCACTTGCTCGACCCGGGCGATGTCGGGCGGGTTGTTGACCTCCCAGAACGGCCGACCGTCGCCCTCGACCACGACGCAGCGCAGGCGCGCGCCGTTTTCGAGAAAGCGCAGCTGTTCCAGCCCCTCGGCCGCTTCGAGCGGCCCGGGCCGCCACGTCATGTAGTCGGCGAGCGCGCTTGGCCGGTAGGCATAGACCCCGACATGGTGGAACACCGGGTGGGCGGGGTCGCCGTCGGAATAGGGGATCACCTCTTTGGAGAAGTAGAGAGCCCGGCCCGCGGACTCGAACACCGCGGTGGTACCGCCGACCCGGCCGGCGCGCCGGTCGGCCCGGAACTGGGCGAGCGCGGTCGCATCGCATTTCAACACCGGGGTTGCGACCTCGAACGACCGGTCCTGATCCAAAGCCTCGATCAACGCGGTGACGAACCACGGCGGGGTCAGGGGGGCGTCGCCCTGCAGGTTGATCACAATCGCGCGCTTGGGGTCGAGGGCGAGGCTTTCGGCGACCTCGGCGCAGCGCTCGGTGCCGTTGCGCCACCCCGGCGAGGTCATCAGCGCGGTGCCGCCGAAGCCGCGGACATGGTCGGCGATCCGCTGGTCGTCGGTCGCGACCACCACCCGCGCGACCCCGGGCACCGCCATGGCGGCGTCCCAGCTGCGTCGGATCAGGCTGCGCTCGGCGCCGTCGGCGCCACGCAGCGGCGCCAGCGGTTTGCCGGGAAACCGGGTGCTGCGATAGCGC
This sequence comes from Azospirillaceae bacterium, assembly GCA_028277115.1. Classification (GTDB taxonomy): domain Bacteria; phylum Pseudomonadota; class Alphaproteobacteria; order Azospirillales; family Azospirillaceae; genus JANQHG01. The sequence goes on along the minus strand of JANQHG010000119.1, from coordinate 7,350 downwards.
GCCGGGATCACGATGATGGTCTCGGTCACCATTGGTCATTCTCCTGTGGCTTGGTTCGGGCTGCGGCGCCCAATGCGGCCTGACGGCCGTTGTCAGGGGCGCGGCCCCCGACACCCCCGCAAGGGGGTTGCCCCCCTTGACCCCCACGAACTGGGGTCCAGGGGGCAACCCCTGGTCGGGGGGGCGAACCCCCCTGACCTGGGGGCACAGCCCCCACTCTGCCGGCATCACCGCACTCACATGCGCCGAGCAATCACCCGCAAAAGCTGCAACTGCCCGTCGCGCACCCCGCGCACAACATTGCGCGCCCGGGTCGGCCAGTCCGGCCCGACCACGACCTCGAGCGCCGACGGCGTCTCGACCGCCTCGGCGCCGCGGGCCCGAACGTCGGCGAGCCACGCCAGGGTCGCCCCGGTGACATCCTCGGCCCGGTCGATCGCAAACCCGGCACCGGCAATCGCACCGACCAGCGCGGCGGGCTGGTCGAGGAAACTGGTCTCAGGTGTCGCCGCCCACGGCAACGGGTAGCGCAAGCCTTCGGCACCGTCCGGCCCGGCGACCACCTCGTGGACCGCGAGCGTCGCGCCGCGCCGTGCGACCCGCGCGAGCTCGACGAACAGCCGGTCGGTCTCGGGCAGGTTCATCGACACATGCTGCAGCCAGACGCCGTCGACCGCGCGGTCGCGAAGCGGTAAGAACCCCGCATCGCCGGCCAGATAGAACAGCCGATCCCCGATCCCGCACATGCGCCCGAGCGCGAACGCCGCCCGGCCGTAGCCGGGTGCAAGATCGACCCCGACCACCCGGCAGCCATTAACGGCCGCAAGATAGCGCGACGGCCCGCCGACCCCGCTGCCGACGTCGAGCACGAGATCGCCGGAACCGAACCCGGCTGCCTCGGCCAACGCCCGGGTCGCCCAGCGACCGCCCAGATGGAACTCGGAGACGGGCGCCAGTCGATCGGGATCGAGCGGCGGCCCCGGGGCACCGACCGCGCCCGCATCGGCATCCAAGCGGAGATGGTCAAGAATCCGCCCAAGCACATCGGCGCGATCATAATGGGTGCGCACCGCGGCGACTGACGGCGACGGCATCGAGACGGGCTGGTTTCGTGGCCGCACAGTGGTCATCGCCGGCCTCGGTCAGTAACGGCCGAACAGGCGGCGCACAGGACAGCGTCGACACCCGGCCACGGATGACACACCTGCGGTTGCACAGGCCCGAGCGATGATCGAGCCTTGCGGTAAGCCTTTATCTCTTCTGCCGTTCGTGTCATTGTTCGGCCCAACTTGTCACCATGGTAACGAATTGATCAGGATCAGCCGGTCGGAGCACAGCTGTCATCCGTGACGCTTGACCATCAATCATGAAAATCTCGCCACAGTCGACGGCGACCGTCACGGGCCCGGGGGGGGGGTGGACATGATAGGACGACGCATTCTCCAAATCCTGCTGATCGCGCTGATGGTCGGCGCCGCGGCTGCGCCGGCGCTGGCCCAGGGCCGGAGTCAGGGGGCGGCGACCGCCGCGCGGATCGACCCGGCGCTCCAGGGCCTGACCCTGCCCAAACTGGTGACCTGGGCCGGCGGGGCGTTGGTCGGCGCGGCCGCAGCCGCGGCGATGGCCGGGGCCGGGTGGCTGCCCGGGTTCGAGCTCGAGCCGCTGTGGGTCGGTGCCGCGCTCGGGGTGCTCGTAAGCCACTACTGGCTGATCACCTGGTTCGACCTCGCACCCGCCGACCCGGTCGGACCCGCCTGGCGCCGCGGCGACCAGGGCCCCGCGGTCGCCCGCCTGGTCGAGGCGCTCCGCGCCGCGCACGAGTACCGCGGGCCGGCGACCGACTATTACGACGGCTTGGTCGAAGACGCGGTGCGGCGGTTCCAAATCCGCCGTGGCCTTCGGGTCGATGGGATCGCGGGGCCCGAGACCCTGGCGACCCTCGACCTCGGCGCCCACAATCGATGAAATTCGGGGACCGCACCCTCGACCGCCGGGGCCGACCACCCCGGCGATGCAGCGGTGCACACGAAAGCTTCAATTTTCTTTGCTTGATGCGCCCTGTCTCGGCTGCCAACGGTTCCGCGCCTTGAGCGGCCCCGACGCCGCGGCGTTCGGCGGCCGGACCCAACGCCCCGGTGTTGGTTTCACGTTATCAAGATCTCTTCGGTTCGATGACGGTCGCTGGATCGACACGCCATCACGGGTGGCGACCCGACCGGCCGCGCCAACGGTGCTGCGTTCCCGGTGTTGGGGCGGCAGCCCTCGCGCCGCTGCCGGGGGTCGATCGCTCCGGGTCCGCCCGCCGGCAATCAATATGGGAGTTCGATGATGTTGCTGCCTGTCGTTCTTGTCCTGGCCACGCTCAGCGCGGCCGCGAGCGCCGCGCCGCTCACCGCCCTGCCCGGGATCGGCAACCGCCCGTCGCCCGCGATCGTCAAGGTCCAGGCCACGGTCAGCCGCGCCGAGATGCGCCGGGTCCAGTCCTTCTTGACCGAGCGTGGCTTCGACCCCGGCGCGATCGACGGCATCTTCGGCCGCCAGACCTTGAGAGCGATCACCGCGTTCATCCTGTCCGAGGCCGAGGCGACCGACGATCAGGCCACCCTGGTCACCGAGCTTAAGGCGGTGCTTGCCGACACCCGGGACGAACTGTTCCAGCTTCACGGCGCGGTCGCCGAGCGCGACGGCTTGGTGAGCGAACTGCGCGGCGCCCTTGCCGGCGCGCGCGACGAGCTGTTCACCCTGCACGAGACCGTCACCGCGCGCGACGCCTTGGTCGACGAGCTGCGCGGTGCGCTCGCCGCCGCGCGCGAGGAGCTGTTTGCGCTGCACGAGGGGGCGGCGACCGCGCGTGACCGGTTGACCGCCGCGACTGATCGGGTCACCGAATTGGAGAGCCTTGCCGCCGAGCTGCGCGGCATCGTGGCAAGCCAGCGCGACGAGGTGTTCGCCCTGCACGAAACCGTCGGCACCCAGGCGGCCGAGCTCGAGGCGCGCGCGGCCGCGCGCTGAACCGGGCCTGCGGCCGGGCACGGTCCGGCCGCCCGCCGCCCGACCACCCACCGCCCCGGGGCCGCGCCGCGTCACCGGCCGGGTCGGGAGGCGGTCGGCGGTCGGGCTCGTTGACATGACCCGAGATCGGGCCGCCCGTGGCCCCGGAGGTCGGGGCGCGCGCCCGAAGGACCGACGCCGAACATGAAAGTCGCAATCATCGGAACCGGCATTGCCGGCTTGTCGGCGGCCTGGTTGTTGGACCAAGTCGCCGAGATCACCGTGTTCGAGCAGGCGCCGATCCCCGGCGGCCACGCCCGGACCGTCGACGTCCCGGGTCCGGGCGGCGCCCGGGTCGCGGTCGACACCGGCTTCATCGTCTACAACGAGGCAAGCTATCCCAACCTGATCCGCCTGTTCGACCACCTCGGGGTCGAAACCCAAGCGAGCGACATGTCGTTCGCGGTCAGCGTCGACCACGGCCGGCTCGAGTATGCCGCGCACGAGGGCTCGCTGCGCGGCCTGTTCGTCCAATGGCAGAACCTGTTCCGCCCGACCCACTATGGCATGTTGCGGGATATCCTGCGGTTCTTCCGATCGGCGCCCAAGGTCCTCGACGACCCGGCGACGGCGGACCTGTCGCTCGGCCGTTGGCTGGTCGCTCAGCGGTTCGGCCGCACCTTCGTCGAAGACCATCTGCTCGCCATGGCGGCGGCGATCTGGTCGGCGCCCAAGCGCGAGATCCGCGATTTCCCGGTCCGCAGCTTCGTGCGCTTTTTCGCCAACCACGGCCTGCTCAGGCTTGCCGGGCGGCCGATCTGGCGCACGGTCACCGGCGGCAGCCGGCACTATGTCCGCCGGATCGCAGACGCGCTCGGCGACCGGCTGCATACCGGCCGCCCGGCGACCCGGGTGACCCGGGCCGACGACCATGTCCTGGTCACCGGCCCCGATGGCCAGACCGAACGGTTCGATCAGGTGGTGATCGCGACCCACTCGGACCAGGCGCTGGCGGTGCTGGACGACCCGTCGGACGACGAGCGCGCGCTGCTCGGCGCGATCCGCTACCAGACCAACCAGGCGCTGCTCCACGGCGACCCGCGACTGATGCCGACCCGCCGCGGCGCCTGGGCGAGCTGGAACTATCTGTCCGAAACCGGGCAAACCCGCGGGGCGGCGGTCTCGGTGACCTATTGGATGAACCGTTTACAGTCGATCGACCAGCGCGTGCCCCTGTTTGTCAGCCTGAACCCGTTGACCGCGCCGAACCCAGACCAAGTTTTCCTGACCTACGAGGTCGCCCATCCGATCCTCGACATCACCGCGCTCGGGGCGCAGGTTCGGCTGAAGCGGCTCCAGGGCCGACGGCGCACCTGGTTCTGCGGCGCCTGGTTCGGCTTCGGCTTCCACGAAGACGGGCTTTCGTCCGGGCTCGCGGTGGCCGAAGCGCTCGGCGCACATCGGCCGTGGGGAAAGGTCGCCGAGGTCTCGCCGGCCGGCGCCAACGCGCGGCCGGAACCCGGTGCAGCGGCGGCGGCCTGACCGGGGACCGATGGGCACTGAAACGGGGCGATGACCAGGGTGACGGATCAGCCGATGGACGCAGCGATCTATTACGGACAGGTGATGCACAGCCGGCAGCGGCCGATCCGTCACCGCTTCATCTCCCGCGTGTTTTCCCTGCTGGTCGATCTCGACCAACTCGATCACCTGGGCTTACGTTTTTTGTCGCACAATCGGTTTAATCTGTTTAGCCTGGACGACCGCGACCACGGCCCGCGCGACGGCTCGCCGCTCCGGCCGTGGGTCGAGGCGGCGTTGGCGCGCGCCGGGACCGACATTGACGGCGGTCCGATTCGTCTTTTGTGTTTCCCGCGCTTTCTCGGCTATGTCTTCAATCCGCTTTCGATCTACTTTTGTTACGATCGAACCGGCAAGCTCCGCGCGATTTTGTACGAGGTGAAGAACACGTTCGGCGACCAGCACGGCTATCTTGCCGAGGTGGCGACGGATCGGGCGGCGGACGAGCCGGTGTTCCAGGAACGCGACAAGAGGTTCTATGTTTCGCCGTTCATCGGCATGACCGCGCGCTACCGGTTTCGTCTGACTGACCCCGGCGAGCGGCTGTCGATCATGATCCGGGAGGACGACCCCGACGGCCCGTTCTTCGTCGCGACTCAGACCGGTCGCCGCGGGCGGTTGACCGACCGGGCGTTGCTTTGGTGTGTGGTGCGCTATCCTTTGATGACGGTCAAGGTGATCGCGGCGATCCACTGGCATGCCTTGTGGATTTGGCTGAAGGGGGCGCGGTTCCACCACCGCACGCCGCCACCGGCCGAACCGGTGAGCTGACCGGCGCGCCCTGCCCGTCGGCCGCCGTCATCTCGTCCGCGCTCCGGGGGTGGAGCGACATGGACAGTTTGTGATGATCGTTAGCCCGTGATGATCGTTCGAAGGGAGCCGACCCGTATGCAGGCCGACCGCCCACCCTCAGCGTTGCCCGTGCCCGGAGACGCCGGGGTCCCACCCTGGCGCCCGAGCCGAACCATGCGGCTGGTGCTGTCGCTGGCGGCGCGGCTGCGCGTCGGCACGCTGACGGTGATCGGGCCCGACGGGTCGGTTCGGTGCTTCGCGGGCCCGATCCCCGGGCCGGCGGCGACTGTGCGGGTCCACCGCGACCGGATCGCCCGGCGGTTTCTGATCGGCGGCATGCTGTCGTTCTGCGAGGGCTATCTCGACGGCGACTGGGACAGCCCGGACACCGCGACCTTGTTCGAGCTGACCTTGCGCAACCGCGACGCGTTCGGCCCGGTGCTCGAGGGCATGCGCTGGTTCCAGATGGTGCAAAACTGGCTGCACCGCCTGCGCCCGAACACCACCCGCGGCAGCCGGCGCAACATCGCCGCGCACTACGATCTCGGCAATGAGTTCTATGCCCGCTGGCTCGACCCCAGCCTGACCTACTCCTGCGCGCTGTTCGCCGACCCGGCGGCCGACGAGGACCTGGAAACCGCGCAGCGCCGCAAGTACCAGGCGCTGGCCGAGCGCCTGGCGCTGGCGCCCGACCACCATGTGTTGGAGATCGGCTGCGGCTGGGGCGGCTTTGCCGAGTACGCGGCGCGCGAGGTCGGCGCCCGGGTCACCGGGATCACGATCAGCCGGGCCCAATACGATTACGCGTCCGAGCGATTGCAAAAGGCCGGTCTCGGCGAGCGAGCGCGGATCGAGTTGGTCGATTACCGCAATGTCGAGGGCCGGTTCGATCGGATCGCTTCGATCGAGATGTTCGAGGCGGTCGGCGAGGCCTATTGGCCGACCTTCTTCGCCTGCCTGCGCGATCGTTTGATCGCGGGCGGCCGGGCGGCGTTGCAGGTGATCACGATCGCCGACCATTTGTACGATGGCTATCGCAAGAGCGCCGACTACATCCAGCGCTACGTGTTCCCGGGCGGCATGCTGCCGTCGCCGTCGGTGCTGACCAAGGAGATCACCCGCGCGGACCTGACGGTGCGTGAGGCGGCGCCGTTCGGTCAGCACTATGCCCGCACGCTGGCGCTGTGGCGCCGCCGGTTCACCGCGGCATGGCCGGAGCTGTCACGTCTCGGCTTCGACCAGCGGTTCCGCCGGGTGTGGGAGCAGTATCTGTGCTATTGTGAGGCGGGGTTCCGGACCGGGTCGATCGACGTCGTGCAGGTCGGGGTCGGCCGTCCCTGACCGTCCGCACCCTGGCCGTCCGCACCCTGGCCGCCGGGCGCGGCGGTCGCCCGGCCGTCGGCGCCGCGCCACGCGAAAGGAGCCGTTCGCGCCATGTCCCGGGCCCGCCGCACCGCAGGCCGTGCCGCCAACAACGGCGAGGCCGCGCCCGATGAGGACCGTCGGTCCAAGACCGGCGGGAATCAACGCGGTGGCGACCGGCCGGACATGGCGAGCGACCTCGCGCGCCAACCGTTCGACCCGTTGATGCTGGCCGACCGCCTGGTCCGGGGCGGGTTCACGCCGCAGCAGGCGAACACGCTCGCGTTCGCGCTCGCCGAAGCGTTGAGCGAGGAGATTGCGACCAACGCCTATATCCGCGCGGGCTTGCGCGACCTCGAGCTCCGGGTGCTGGTGCGGCTCGGCGCGGTGTTCGCGGCCGGGATTGGCGGGCTGATCATCGCACTGTTCGTCGAATAGTATGACATCCGGCTGAACCGTTCCGTTTGGTCGGGGCACCGCCGGTCGGTCGGGGCTTGGGGCCGCACCCTGGTCGATCGGGAGCGCCCTGTCCCAGGCCCGCGCCCCAAGCGGGGGAAGCGACTGTCTTCGTGGTCAAGCGTATTTTTTGGGGCTCCTCGCTGTTTCACGTGGGTAGCTGGAATT
>JANQHG010000083.1 GCA_028277115.1 Azospirillaceae bacterium | reverse complement strand
TCCCGGATCGCGCCGGGCCGCCCGCACCGCGCGCTCCAACCGCGCCAAGTCCTCGTACCACCCGCCCGTGCCGACATGCGCACCAGCATCGCCGCCAGGGCATCGTCGCCATGATAGCGCAGAACAACGTCGCCGTCGTCCGGGATCACCAACTATCGCGAAGGCCGAAAGATCATGCTCACGCGCCACGAGAAATTTTAATTCACTGAGAATTACACTGGGTTCGGACTGGTGGATGGCGAGAATGGGAACCACCTCACCCACTCGGCTACAGCCCCAGTCATGCCTCCAACATCAGATTACGCGCGCCAGAGCCACGGCAAAGCGATAGCCGGCGCCTGGCTCGGCATGGCTCACCAGTCGGCCCTGCCAAGCCTCGATCACCATCGCGAGACGGCGGATCGCAAGAAACGTGTCCGAATCGGTCGGTTTGGTCCCGGCGAGATACGCGTGGAGCTGGTCGTCGGGCAGGCCGAAGCCCGGTGCGGATAGGTGGATCGTGGTGACCACTTCCTGCTCGTCGATCGCGATCGAGAGGGTGGCGTCGTCGTGGGCATCTTCGGCCAACAGGTCAAGGATCGCGCCAAGCCCGGCATCGAGGGCATCGGGGCCGGCGAGCACCAACGCCGGCAGCATGGGCGCATCGAATGAGATCGCGATCCCGCGCGCGGCGAACGCCGGCCGGCGTGCCTCGATCAGACGCTCAAGCAGGTCGCGCGGCGGGGTTGGGCATATGTCGAGCGCAGCCAGATGCCCCTCGCGGTCGGCAAAGTCCTGAAGATCGGCAAGCCGGCTGCGCGCCTGGTCGGCGGCGTCCTGGAACAGGGTGATCGTGCTCGGCCGGTCGTCGGGCTTAAGGCGCGGGTCGGCCAACAGCTCGGCCGCCAACAGGACCGCCTCCAAATCGTTGCGCAGTGACATGTTGATGAACTGCCAGATCTCTTGCTTCATTTGGTGCAGGGCATCGACGTAGCTGACGTCGATCAGTTCGCACAACAGCCCGCCCCCGGCCTCGTCGTCGATACCGCCGACGTCGCGATCGCCAAGCCGGTCGATCGAGGCGAGCGCCAACACGAACTGGCGCCCGGAGAAATCAAGATAGACCGGCAGGTACAGCCGTTGCCGCGCGGTCACCACGACCCGGATGTATGACCGGCAGGTCTCGATCGCGATTCCGCTGACCGCATGGATGAACTCGACCGCCGAGAGGGCGAACGGGCGGATGTCGCGCAACGCGACGGCTTCCGTCATCCGCTCGTTGATTTGGAGCACGTTGCCGAACAGGTCGTAGACGATCTTCGCCGTCGCCTCGCGATTGAGGATGCATTCCAGCAACACCTGCCGACGCTCGAGTAAAAGCACCATCCGGCGCAGCTGGGTTTCGAGCCGGGCCCGCTCGTCTACCCGGGCCGGCGGTTGTTCGCTGGCCTGGCGGCTGGCCTCGAGCTCGCGGCGGAAGTACAATCGCTCGGCGATCTGGGCGCTGAAGCGATCGACGGCGCCGACGAATTGCGGCATTGGCGTGCCCTCGTCGGCTGCGACGGTCAGGCACCAGAAGCCCATGACCTCGCCGCCGAACACCAACGGCGCCAGGAACTGGCTGTCGGTGCCGTCGGCGAGCGGCGCCAGGAACTGCCGGCGGTCGAGCGGGATCAGGCTGCCTGCGGCGATCGCGTCGGTGTAAGGCGGGCGCCGGCTGTCGCGCCGTTTTTCCGCGATGTCGGCGATTGCGCACCCGAGCGCCGCGACCTCACGCACCTGCGGGTGCACCGGGTCGGCCTCGAGGAAGATCGCCCGGCGGAGGTTGAGCACCTGGGAGACCATAATGATGATCTGGCCCCACTGCTCCTGCGAGGTCTCGGGCAACTGCGGGAACAAGCGTTCGTGGGTGCGCGCGGCCAAGGCCAGTACCAGGCGGGTCAGGTCGCGGTGGCGGGTCCGCGCCCGGTCGATCCGGACGACCGCGAAGATCGCGATCAACGCAGCGGTCAACGCCGTATAGGGCACCACCAGGTCAAACCCGACCAGCGCCCCGAAAGACAGCGCGCCGACGGCGACCAGGGTCGCCGCGAACACCAACTGCGAGGCGGGCCCGGAAACCGGCCGCTGGATCAAATAGCCGATCAGGACCGCGACCGCGAGCAACGCAGCCGTCTCGACCGCGGTGAGCGGCCGCGGTGCGCGAGCGCCGAGCAGGGTCTCGAGCGCATAGCCGTGAACCTTAAGCGGGCTCAATCCCTCGGCCAATCCGCGCAGCGGAACGGTCAGTCCGCGCGTGCCCGGCGCCGGCGCGGGGCCGATCACGACCACCCGCCCATCGACCAGGCCCGGGACCAGCCCGCCATCGATCACCCGTATTGCGGCGAGCCGCGGCATCGCGTCAGGGTCGCCGCGGTAATCGATCAGGAACGGCGCGACCGGAACGCGCTCGGGCCCGCCGAGCCGGGCGGCGATCGTCGCCTCCAAGGTCGGGCGCACACCGGTCGAGGTTTCGAGCGTGACCGCTTGGCGGCGGTGGACGCCATGCTCGGGCAACGCGATCGCGACCACCGGATCATCAGGCGCGCCGGAGCCGCCGATCGGCGCCCATTGGCCGGGGCGTTCGGGCACCGGGGCGACCGGCGTGCCGATCACCAGCGGCACGCGCGCCGGCGGCGTGACCCCGTCGGGCGGCGGAACTGTCGCCGCGATCAGGCGGGCGCCGGCACCGGCCAACGCGTCGATCAGGCGCTGCCAATCGTGGCCCGGCAGCGGTGCTAGGTTTGGGTCGGCCGGCAGGTCGATCAGGGTGACCCGCCGGCTGGTCGGCGCCGGATCGGGGGCCGCAGCGACCATGAGGTCGTAAATGAAACCGTCGAGGTGCGCCGTGACTCCGGTGACGTGAGCGACCGACGCGAGCGCGACCACGCCGGCGCCCCCGATCAGACGCGACCCGGCACCGACGGCGAGTTGGATCGCAAGCCAGAGACGGGCCCGCAACTGGCGTTTGAACGCCGCGCGGCGGGCCCGGCGGGCGTCCGCACGGATTTGCGCGGCCGTCCAACGGCTCTCGGCGCGGGCCTGGTCCTGTGGCAAGTGGCCTCTCCTCGGTCCAGCGACGGTCGGCCGGCGTCTGAGCCGGCTCTTTTCCCGCGTGCTTCGGCGGCATAGGTATCCTTGCCCACGACGTCGCGCGGAAGATCGGGCGGTGACCGGGGGACCTGGGCGCCCAGGTCACCGCCCGGTAGCGGCGCGGCGTGTCGCCAGCCGGCGGGCGAGCCAACCGCCCCGTTGGCGCTTGTTCAACGCCTGCAACTCGGCGACCACGCGCTCGCCGCTGATCCGCTGGGCGGCTAGGTCGCGGTAGAGCCGGTTGGCGATCCGGCGCCTGCCGACCGCGTCACCGGCATCGAGGAAGCGCTCGATCCAGGTCACAAGCGCGGTCGCACGGCGGGCGAGCCAGCTCGTCCGCGTCCCGGCTTCGACCTTGCCGTCGGCCGCGCGGGTGCCGGCGCGCGCCAGGGTACCGTCGATCACCGAGACCTGTGCCTGGGCGAGCTCCGATTGGGCCCACGGGCGGCCGCGCACCTCGTCCAGGGTCGCGCGCACCGTCTCGGTGCCGAGCGGCCCATAGCCCTGGAACGCCGACAGGTTGCGCAGCCCCGCCGCGCCGCGCGCCGGCTCGGCCGCCACCGCGTCGGCACAGGCCGCGTAGCAGCGCGCCCAGGTCTGCCAGCGATAGACGAAATCGAGCCCGGTGCCCTTGATGTTCTGCAGGCCCATCACCCGGGTCACCACCCCGGGAACGGCGTGGCCGATCAACGCCGCGTTGATCTCGTCACCAGGGGTATGAACGTCGTCGATACTCACCACTCGGGCGAAAAACCAATCGGTCAACAGCCGGACCAACTCGGCATCTAACGCGGCGCGCGTCGCCGGGTCGGTCTCATCCAGCCGTGCGGCGAACGCGGAAAACGCCTGCCACCGGTCGCGATCGCGCGCGAACGCGGCGACCACGTCGGCGGTGGCCGCGCATCCCTCGGCGTCGAGCCGTGCCGCAAGCGCGTCGTCGGCGAGCGTCGGGTTGAGCGCGCCGTCGGGGCCCGCGACCGCCTCCGCGGCCATCCCGAGCCCGGCCAGGCTCGCGGCAAGCCGCGCGGTCACCTGGTCGGCCGTGTGCGGTACCCGTAGCCAGTCGGCCCAGTCGGCGAGCACCTGTCGTGGCGACCGCGGGTCGTCGGCCGGCCACAGGCTCGCGGTCGTCATCCGTTCGGCCCAGGCGGCGTGCAGGAAGCCGCGCAAGCCGTCCAGGTTGGAGCCGATCAGGAGATGGAGATCGGCCGCGACATCGTTGGCAAGGATGCCGGCGAACACTCGCGAGCGCGGTTCGCGGTCGGCGCGGTTGTTGACCACGGTCGCGATCCGCACGCCCGGGTCGGTCAGGCTGTTGGCCTCGTCGAAGCGCATCCGGGTCCAGTTGGCCAGCGTGCCGAAGCGTTCGTTGGCCGACATGCCGTTTACGAACACGACCCGCCGGCCTCGGCTCCGCGCCTCGGGATAGGTTTTTAGTACGCCGAGGTCGGGGACCACCCGGTCGGCCATCTCCTTCAAGGCGATGTCGCGGTCGATCCCGAGCTCGGCGGCGAGCGCGACCACCAGCGCGATGTTGGCCGGATGCTCCTCGTACGGAAAGCGCGCGAGCACGTCGGGCGCCAACAACCCGATCTGGCGCCAGCCGACCCCGGTCAGCGCGGTGTCGAGCCGCCGGGCTCCGTCGGCCAGGATTGGGCGCATCTGCTCTTCCGAGGTCAGCACCAAAGAGCGCCGCGGCAGGAAGTTGACCATCACCTCGGGAATGTTGCGCCCGGCCGGGCCTTGGATGTCTTCGTGGTCTGGGTAGGTGTTGGTGATCGTCGCGATGTCGTCGGTCATCCACTGGCGCTGCAGGATGTCGACATAGGCCGGGTTGAGACCCATGCACTCCCACAAGAACACCTGGGCGCCGAGCCGATGCGCCAGCCGCACCACCTGGGCCTGTTCCCAGATCGTCGCCTTGTCGTAGGGACGGAACAGCGGCACCTCGCGCAAGTCGCGCATCGGGCGGGCGAACACGAACATCGCCTCGCAGCCGGTGGTCTTCGAGACCACGCCGTAGCCGAGCGCGTTGACCAGCGCGGCCTTCAGGCGTTCGGTGCCAGACTTGCCGCGGGTGCCCCAGCCGCCGATCACCAGCGGCAGCCGGCGCCGTGCGGCGCGTAGTGACCGGTTGGCGGCGACATGATTGCCGAAGAACCAGGCGGAAATCGCGGCCAGGAACACCACGAGATCGGTCAGCGTGTTCTGGTAGACCGAGAACACGTAAGATTCGAAGCGCGGCCACAGGTCATCCCAGCCGATCGGCAGCACTGCCGGAAAATAGCGGGCGACCGCAGGGTCAAGGCCGGCGTCGTCGTCGTGCGGCCTAAGGCGCACGGCAAGGTCGAGCCGGGCGAGGGCCGCAAGATAGCCGCCCGCAGCGGTGCCGGCCTCGTCGCGGTGGTTGCGCAATCGCGCGAGCCTGGCATAGCCGAAACTCAACCGCAAACGGGCGGCGAGGCGGCGCGGCCAGCCGCGCGGCGCCGTGATCTCGGTCACCCCTTCGGCGGTGAACAGGCGAGTGGTGCCGCCGCTGTCGATCGCCGAAAGCACATGGTCGGGCAGCGGCAGATAGGGTCTCCAGCCGTCCTCGGCGGCCATCACCAGGGGTTCGCCCGGCACCTTGGTTTCGGAGTGTTCGGCGAGCCCGGTCGGCGGCGCGATCACCCGGCCCCAATAGATACGTCCGATCACATGGGAAAAGCCTTGGCGCTTGTCGGTCGCCGGCGTTCGCAGTTCGTGGAGGAAACGCCACAGCCGAAAGCCGAACCGGTCGCCGCGCTGGATCACCGGCCCCAAGAAACCGCGGCGCAGTTCGAGCCCGAAGTCGCCTTGGGCCATCACCGCCAGCACCCGGCCGATCTCGCGTTCGGAACAGCCGGCAAGCAGCCGCCGCGGCACCCGCCGGCACCGACCGTCGGGCAGGTCGTGGACCAGCGGTGTCAGCGCGTCGCGGAGCGCACGTGCCGCCGGGGCCGCACCGCACCACAGCCGCTCGCGCGCCTCGGCGGCCCAGCGCCGGACCGCGAGCGCCGGTGCGGCGGCGTGGAGCGCGGCGATCGCCGGGATCACGCTGGCGTCCCAGGCCGGTGCGGCGGCGGGGGCGGTTTCGATCAGGCGTGCCTGCCCCAGGCTCGTGGCGTCCAGTGCGGTGCGCAGGACGAAGCGGTCCCGGTCGGTCCGGAGAACGCCTGCCAGCCGGCCGGCGACGCCGTCGGTCCAGCCCGGCCGGTCCGAGACCTCGATGAGGGCGCGGATCATCGCGGCGCGCACGGCCGGTACCGGGTCCGCGCCGAGCAGCCGGTCGATCACCGGCCAAGCGGTCTCGGGCGCGAGCCGGACCAGGAGCGCTGCCGCCGCTTGGCGGACATGGGGGCTCGGGTCGTCGGGCAGGCCCGGGGCAAGCGCGGCGAGCCCGGGGTCGTCGGCCAGCCCTTCGGCGACCAGGGCGACGCAATGCCGCCGGACGAACAGGTCGTCGCCGTCGCCCGGCCGGGCCAGACGATCGGCGACAATCGTGCGGAACCGCTCGCGCGACAAAAGACGGAGCGTGCCGAGCGCGGACCGTTGGACCCAGACCGAGCGCGCTCGGTCCTGGGCAAAGCGATAGATCGCGCGCACGCTCGGCTCGCGCAGGCTGTCGCTTCGCTGGCCGGCCGGCAGGGCGGCGATCGCCTCGGCGAGCGCGGTGAAGGCGGCGGCGTTGACCCGGCGGTCGCCGTCGTGGTCGAGGAAGCGCGCGACCACGGTCTCAAGGTCGAGCCGGCGCCACAGCGCGGCGGCCACGGGGTCGGCCCGTCCGGCCAGCGCGCGCGCCGCGACCGCGCCGATCCGCCGCAGCATGATCAGGACCGCCCATTCGGTCGCGGCGACCTGGTCTCGGTAGCGGTCGACCATGGCATCGACCTCGAGCCAGCGCCGGGTCGCGCGGGCGTCGCCGGCGGCGCGCCAGCGCGAGGTGCCCAGCGCCTCGGCAAACGCCAGCAGCTGAGCCTGCGTGCGCTGTGGGGTTTCGGCGACCGCGACCTTGCGGGTGAACGCTTGATAGGCCTCGTGGAGTTGGACGAGGGTGCGTGCGGCCTCGATCAGCGCCTCGGCGACCACCTCGATCACGATGACGGCGGCGTCCTCAGGCGCGGCGGTGCCGGCGCCGCGCCCGATCTGGCGCCCGGCGGTGCGGGCGAGCGGGCGCAAGATCGGGGCTTCGGCCCGGTGCCAGCGCGGGTTCAAACCGGTGTGGAGCAGCTCCAGCGCCGCGGTGGTCGGATCAGTGCGCATCGGCGATCACCGCGTCGGACCACGCCTCGGCCGGCATTCGCTGTTCCCGGATCTCCCGGAACGGCACCTCGCCGGGTCGGAAGTCGCGATAGCCGCGCCCGCCGGTCGGCAGATGCCAAGTCAGGGAGACGACGCCGGTCCATTCGTTTTGCTCGATCCGGTACCGGGTCGCGACTCCGAGGTCGAGCCGGCCGCCGTCGTCGCGCCACAGCTCGGTCTCGGCCGCCAACCTGAGATCGGTGCGCCAGACGCCGCGGTCGCGGTCGTTGTCAGCGAAGAAGCGGCGGGCCCGGTAGCGGGCTCCGACGACCACCGGGCCGATCAGCTGCGACACACCGACCGTGATCCCGGCGCGGTCCGGGCTCGACGGCCGTTCATTGGTATCGAGCCGCGCCGAGACCTCGAACTCGGTGTCGAGCCACGGCCGCCAAATGAATGTGCCGTCGAGGAACAGGCCGGCGCGATGGTTGTCCTTAAAGCCGCTGAACACGTCGGGGTCGAGCCGGCGCCCGGACGCCGACCGACCGTCGAGCGACAGGGCGCGTAGGAAGCCGCCGCCGGCCAGCACAAGCCGGGTCTTTGGGGCAATATCCCAACCGCGGGCGAGCCGGCCGTTCAACCGCGCGTGGACCGGCAGCGCGCCCGGGCCGTCGTCGAACTGGACGAACAGATCGGCCGACAGTGAGGCGCTCAGGTCATAATCGTCGAAACGTTGCACCACCCGCCCGGACAGGCCGAGCACCACCGGATCGTCCAGCCCCTCGCGCACGAAAATCTCGCCGAAGAAATAGCGGTCATGGTCGGCTTCGAAACGGCGGACTTGGGCGCCGGCCTCGAGCGTGTGCGAGAACTCGGGGTCGCGGTCGGACGGCGGGCGCGGCGCGGTCGGGCGCGGCCGCGGTTCGGGTGGCGGCGGATCGCCGGTGCCCTCGTCGTCGGCGGCGGTGCGGCGGCGTCCGCGCAGGAACAGGCTGACCGTGGCGCCGAGCCGCTGGTCGAGGCCGACCCGGTCGTCGAGCACGACCGGTTTGCCGGGGATGAACGCCGACGGCGGCAGGCTGTTGCGCCAGGCGCCGTCACCCCCCCGTGCGAACAGGAGGCCGCGGCGGCGATC
>JANQHG010000082.1 GCA_028277115.1 Azospirillaceae bacterium | reverse complement strand
GCCGCGGTCGTCGACCGCGGGATCGGCGGCACCGGCGTTTCGGTGGTCGATCGGGGCCTCGGCGGCACCGGCATTACGGTCGTCGACCGCGGGATCGGCGGCACCGGCATCCTCGGCACGATCACCGGGTTCGGCAGCATCCGGGTCAACGGCTACCGGGTCGCGGTACCGCCCGACGTGGTGGTTCGGGTCGACGGCCAGCCGGCGACCCCGGCGGCGCTCGCGGTCGGGCAGGTCGCGGCCGTGACGGCCCGCGGCGCCCGCGCCGCGCTTACGGCGCGCGAGATCGCGGTCGATCACCTCGTGGTCGGTCCGGTCACCGCGGGTGTCGACACCGTCACGGTGGCGGGCAGCTTGACGGTGTTGGGCCAAGAGGTCGCAGTCGCGCCCGACCTGGCGGCGCGCCTGCCGGCGCTCGCCCCGGGCGACTGGGTCGCGGTCAGCGGCCTGCGCCGCGGTGACGCCGTGGTGGTCGCGAGCCGGATCGACCGCACCGCCGCCGGCACCGCCCGGGTCACCGGGCCGGTCACCGGCACCGCCGCCGCAGACGGTCGCCTGCGACTCGGCAACCTGGCGGTCAGTTGGTCCGACCGACCCGCAGGCCTGATCGACGGCACGGTCGCGACGGTTGAGGGCGCGTTGCGCGACGGCGACCTGGTGGTCGCGCGCGGCGCGGTCCGGCGCGGGTCGCGGTTCGGCGCCGAGGTGGTGCGGTTGTCGGTCGAGACCTTCCTCGACGCCCCGTCCGACGAACTGCCGGCGACCGTGGTCACGGCCGCGGCGACCCGCGCCCGCACGCTGGCCGACGACGGCCGGATGGTCATCGACTTTACCCGAACCACCGACGGCGGGTCGCCCGAACTCGAACGGGTGGTCCCGGCGGTCGCGGCGGCGCGCGCCGCCGGTGCACCGCCGGGCCCGCCGTCCGCCGGCCGCGCCCCCCCGAACGCCGGCGCCCCACCGACCACGGACGACCG
Organism: Azospirillaceae bacterium; assembly: GCA_028277115.1. Taxonomy (GTDB): domain Bacteria; phylum Pseudomonadota; class Alphaproteobacteria; order Azospirillales; family Azospirillaceae; genus JANQHG01. Next base: position 7,501 of record JANQHG010000082.1, on the reverse strand, counting down.
CGCCACCGCCGGGCCCGCTCGTGATGAACGGGAGCGTAACCGAACCAACCGCAACGAGGTGGGGGATCGCGACCGCACGGGAAACCGGGACGGCCCGGGCGACCGGGACGGTCCGGGCGGCCGGGACGGTCCGGGCGGCCGGGACGGTCCGGGCGGCCGGGACGGGCCAGGAGGTCGGGACGGGCGGGGCGATCGCGGTAGGCCGGATCGCTGACCGTTCCCTGGCTACCATTCCTGTCTACGGTTTGACACAATATTTCGTAGGTTGGGGCGATCGGCCGGCACGACCGATCGGTCTTGCGCCGCCGGTTGCGGCCGATCGCCCCAACATCGGCGGTTCAGCCCGCGCCCCGACCGGCGTTGCTCCGACCAAACGGAACGGTTCAACCGGATTTCGAACAACACAGACTGCTCGGACACACCGTGCCGCGACCGCACCCGCGATCACCAAAGAGGGCAGGGGACCGCGCCGCGGCTTACCCAACCGGGTTGAGGTGGACCCGCCGGGACACCGGTGCCGGATCCGCGAGCCGGACCGTGTCGCCCACGACGGTCCATCGGCCGCTGGCGAGCCAGGCGACCGCGCGCGGGTAGCAGCGGTGCTCGGCCGTCAGAACCCGCGCGGCCAGGTCCTCCGGGCGGTCCTCGGGCAGCACCGGCACCGCCGCCTGGATCAGGATCGGTCCCTGGTCGACCGTGGCGCGCACCAAATGGACCGTGCAGCCGCTCCAGCGCACGCCCGCCTTGATCGCGCGGGCATGCGTGTCGAGTCCGGGGAACGCCGGCAACAGCGACGGGTGGATGTTGACCAGCCGGTTGAACCACCGCGCGACGAAGTCGGCGGACAGCACCCGCATGAACCCCGCCAGGCACACCAACTCGACCCCGGCATCCCGCAACGCCGCGTCGAGCGCGGCCTCGAACGCGGCGCGCGCGGCGACGTCGCGGTGGTCGATCACCGCCGCCGGTACCCCGGCCGCGGCCGCGCGGTCGAGCGCCTGGACACCCGGCTGATTGGACAGGACCAGCGCCACCTCGGCCGGCCACGTCGGGTCCGTTGCGGCGTCAAGCAGCGCCTGCAGATTGCTGCCACGGCCGCTGACCAGGACACCCAGCTTCATCCGGCTCATGGTGCGCGCTCGAACATCAACGGGGACGCGAAGGAGACCGGCGCCGCGCCCTCGGCCGCCGGTTCGACCGTGCCGACTTCGGCGACGGTCTCGCCGGCCGCGGCAAGCTCGGCCGCAACCGCAGCCGCATGCTCGCACGCGACCACCGCGATCAGGCCGAGGCCGCAATTGAAGGTCCGCGCCATCTCGGCCGCCGACAGCTTGCCCGTCGCGGCGAGCCAGCCGAACACCGGTGCCGGTGTCCACGCGGTCGGGCGCAGGGTCACGCCGAGGCCCGTCGCAAGCACCCGCGGAATGTTCTCGGCGAGGCCGCCGCCGGTGATGTGGGCGAGCGCCTTGATCCGACCCGCGCGGACCTGCGGCAACACCGCCGGGCCATAGAGCCGGGTCGGGGTCAACAAGGCGTCGCCAAGCGTTTGCTCGGGTGCGAACGGCGCCGGCGCGCCATAGGCGAGGCCGAGGTCGGCAACCAGGCGACGGACCAGCGAGAACCCGTTCGAATGCACCCCCGAGGACGCGAGGCCGAGCACCACGTCGCCAGCCGCGACGTCCGGGCGCGGCAGCAGCGCACCCCGCTCGACCGCGCCGACCGCAAAACCGGCCAAGTCGTAGTCGTCGCCGTGGTAAAGGCCGGGCATTTCGGCGGTTTCGCCGCCGATCAAGGCGCAGCCGACCGCGCGGCACGCCGCGGCAACGCCCGAAATCACCTCGGCAGCGTGCGCGGGGTCGAGACGGGCGGTCGCGAAATAGTCGAGAAAGACCAAAGGCTCGGCGCCCTGGACCAACAGGTCGTTGACGCACATCGCGACCAGGTCGATCCCGACCGTGTCGTGGCGGCCGACCGCCGTCGCGACCAGGAGCTTGGTGCCGACGCCGTCGGTGGTCGCGACCAAGAGCGGGTCGGTGTAGCCGGCGGCGCGCGGGTCGAACACCGCGCCGAAGCCGCCGAGCCCGGCGCCGGCGCCCGGGCGGGCGGTCGCGGCGGCGAGGGGGGCGATGCGGCGGACCAAGTCGTTGCCGGCGGCGATGTCGACGCCGGCGCGGCGATAGGCGTCAGGTGGGGTGGGGATGGTGGGGTCTCCCGGTTGGAACCGGGGGGAGTATAGGCGCGGCCGTGAAGAGAGGCACAGCCGAAGTGCGGCCTGGCGGCCGAAATCAGGGGGCGCCGGCAATGTACCGGCGACGAGTGCCCGTATATGTACGACCCTGAGCGGGGCGACCCGCGGCGCGGGGTCGCGCCGGGCACGGAGTTCGCTGTCGTACCTGAAAGCCGGCGCTGCCCGATCTGCGGAGAGCCGAAATCGGCGTTCATTCCGCGCTGACCAGCGGCGTCTCGCCGCCGGCGGCGGCGTGGGCCGCGCGCAAGGGGGCCTCGCGCCATTCGGCCAGCGCCGCGCGCAAGGCGTCCGCGACCTCGAGCCGCTCGCGCGGGGTCAAGAAGGCGCCGATGACCAGCGTGCGCCCGTGCGAGGTCAGGGTCAGCCGGCTGTCGCGGCGCGGCGGGTCGTCCATCACGACCCGCAGCCAGAACGGCTGGAACCGCCAGCGCAGCGGCACGCTGTCGCAGCCGTGCCGCTCGACCACCAGGTCCCGGTCGGTCAGGCGGATGGTTTCGAACACCGCGCCGTCGCGGGCGTTGACCGCAAACGCGGTATAGACCAGCGCGACGTCCAGCCCGAAAAAGCCGGCGACCGGCCACGCGCCCTGGTGCGCGAACAGGACGCCGAGACCGAACGCGACCAGCGCGACCACGCCGACCACCCGGGCGGCGTGGCGCGGCAACAGGCTGCGGTGCGGGTACAAGATCGCCTCGAACAGGATTGGCGCCGACGGCCGCCCGGACGCGCGGGCGGCGGGGTTCGGCACGGCAGCTGCGTCGGTCATCGGCCGGCCATCTCGATAACTGGAATAGTTACACACCCAACTCTGCTACCTTATACCGCACACGCGTGCGCGCAAAGCCCCTTGACGCGCGTGGCTTTCTAAACTCGAGGTGACGCCTTATGCGCGGGTTTGGGGGCTTCGCCCCCAGGTCAGCCCCCTCTTCCCACAACACACGACCAGGGGGTGCCCCCTGGACCCCGCGAAGGAGTGGGGGTCAAGGGGGGTGCCCCCCCTTGCGGGGGTCCGAGGGGGCAGCGCCCCCCGAACGGCCGGCAGGCCGCATACGGCGGCGCCGGTGACCTGGGCGAAGACCTATTGACAGCGGGCGTGATCCGCAGGCTTCCTCTTCGACCCGTTGCACGCCTTGGCCGGCCCGATGCCCGATGCGCCCCCGTCTTTTTCGCCCGAGCGGATCGACACCGTGTTCACCCGGCTTGCCGCGGCCAACCCGGCGCCGGAGACCGAGCTTGCTTACCGGGACCCGTTCACGCTTTTGATCGCGGTGGTGTTGTCGGCGCAGGCGACCGACGTCAGCGTCAACAAGGCGACCCGGACCTTGTTCACGGTCGCCGATACGCCGCAGGCGATGCTGTCGCTCGGCGAGGATGGGGTGCGCGACCACATCCGGACGATCGGTCTGTTCAACACCAAGGCGCGCAACGTGATCCGGATCGCCGAGGCGCTGATCCGCGATCACGGCGGTCGGGTGCCGTCCGACCGCGCCGCGCTCGAAGCGCTCCCCGGGGTCGGGCGCAAGAGCGCCAACGTCGTGCTCAACGTCGCGTTCGGCCAGCCGACCATCGCGGTCGATACGCATATCTTTCGGGTGTGCAATCGCACCGGGCTGGCGCCGGCCAAGACCCCGGCTGCCGTCGAGGCGCGGCTTGACCAATCGGTGCCGGCGCGCTGGAAACAGCACGCCCATCACTGGCTGATCCTGCACGGCCGCTATATCTGCACCGCGCGCGCGCCCAAATGCGGCAGTTGCGCGATCGCCGACCTGTGCGCATGGCCGGACAAACCGACCGGTGGGCCGACCGGCGGGCCGACCGGCGGGCCGACCGGCGAGCGACGCCAGGATGGCGACGCCCGCCCGGCCGCGCGGACCGGAAAGGGACCGGTCAAATGAACAGGAAATCGCCGGCGTCGATCTGATCGACCCCGACGCCAGCCAAACGCATCGACCCGCCGTCGCCCGCGGCGCCGAAGCCGATCAGGGTGTCGGCCCCGTCCTGGGTCAGGGTCAGGTCGGCGAGCGAGCTGTAGCGGCCGCCGCTGACCAGTTCGAGCACGTCCCGACCGGTGCCGAAGTCGGTCACGGTCTGGTTGGCGGTGAACGCGGCCCCTTCGACGACGAAGCTGTCGGCACCGCCCTCGCCGGAGAGGACGTCGTCGCCGCCGAGGCCGGACAAACGGTCCTTGCCGCCGCCGCCGATCAACGCGTCTTGCCCGACCGTGCCGGTGATGGTGTCGTTGCCGCCGCCGCCGTTGATCTCGGCGATGCCGTCGAGCGTGATGCCCGAGAAGTCCCAGCTGTTCGCCGCCCAATTGCCGAGCACCGTGGTCGCGCCGTCGCCGCGGATCGTCTCGATGCCGTTGCTTGCGGCGAAGTCGGCGGCGAACCGGAGGGTGGCCCCGCTCGCGGCCTCGATCACGTCGGTGCCCGCGCCGCCTTGGTGATCGTCCCAGCCATTGTCGTCGGCCGAGACCAGGAACCGGTCGTCGCCGTCACCGCCGGCGAGCACATCGTTGCCGCGGCCGCCGCGGATCGCGTCGGCACCGGTGGAGCCGGTGATGGTGTCGTTGCCGCCGCCGCCGTTGATCTCGGCGATGCCGTCGAGCGTGGTGCCCGAGAAGTCCCAGCTGTTCGCCGCCCAATTGCCGAGCACCGTGGTCGTACCGTCGCCGCGGATCGTCTCGACGCCGTTGCTTGCGCCGAACTCGGTGGCGAACCGGATGGTGGCCCCGGTCTCGGCCTCGATCGTGTCGGTGTCCGCACCGCCCTGATGATCGTCCCAGCCGTTGTCGTCGGCGCCGACCAGGAACCGGTCGTCGCCGTCACCGCCGGCGAGCACGTCGTTGCCGCGGCCGCCGCGGATCGCGTCGGCGCCGGTCGAGCCGGTGACGGTGTCGTTGCCGCCGCCGCCGTTGATCTCGGCGATGCCGTCGAGCGTGGTCGCCGAGAAATCCCAGCTGTTCGCCGACCAGTTGCCGAGCACGATGGTCGTGCCGTCGCCGCGGATCGTCTCGACGCCGTTGCTTGCGGCGAAGTTGGTCGCAAACCGGATGGTGGCGCCGGTTTCACCCTCGACGGTGTCGGTGCCCGCACCACCTTGATGATCGTCCCAACCGGTGTCGTCGGCGCCGACCAGGAACCGGTCGTCGCCGTCACCGCCGGCGAGCACGTCGTTGCCGCGGCCGCCGCGGATCGCATCGGCACCGGCCGAGCCGGTGACGGTGTCGTTGCCGCCGCCGCCGTCGATCTCGGCGATGCCGTCGAGCGTGGTGGCCGAGAAATCCCAGCTGTTCGCCGACCAATTGCCGAGGATCGTGGTGGTGCCGCTGCCCTGGATCGCCTCGACCCCGTTCGACGGGCCGAAGCTGGTGCCAAGGCGTAGCGCCGCCGCTTCGGTGGCATCGATCGTGTCGGTTCCGGCGCCGCCGTGGTAGCTGTCCCAGCCGGTATCGGTGCTGCCGACGATCATCAGATCGTCGCCGGCCCCGGCGTCGATCACGTCGTTGCCGGCGCCGCCGATGATCGTGTCGTTGCCGTCGCCGCCGGTGATCGTGTCCCTGCCGCGGGCGCCGAGGATCTGTTCCGCGCCGTCGGTGCCGGCCAGCGTTTCCGACTGGTTGGTGCCGTGGAGCAGGGGGGTGTCGAACAGGAATGCGTTGAGCCACGCCGACAGGGCATCGACGGTGGCATTGGCGTTGCCGTCCTCGTTCTCGACCCGGCCGTCCACGATGTCGAAGCCGATGTGGTAGATGCCGTCGGCGACCGTGTTGATGTAATTGCGCGAAAACAGCTGGCTGGTCGCGCCGTCGTTCTGGACCAGGTGGAAGCCGGTCTCGGCGCCGCCTTCGTCGTCGCCATGCAGCGCGACGAACTCGGCCATCCGGTTGATTTGGATGTCCTGGTTGATCGCCCGCACGTCGGCATGGGACACCCGCCCGTCGCCGAGCGCGCCGACCGCATTGGCGGCGTCCAAAATCAGGTGGTTCAGCTGGTTGGCAAAGCCGGCACCGGCGTCGATGTCGCCGGCTTTGGTCCGGGCGGCCAGGCCCGGGTCGCTCTTGATCGTGTCGACGATCCGGTCGAGCCCGGTGCCGGTGTCCGACTGGTCGATCACGAAGTAATTGAGCCAGTCGGCCAGGTCGGTGAGCAGGGCGTTGCGGTTTCCGTCCTCGTTCAGGATGCGGTCGCCATCGATCTCGAAGCCCAGATGGTAGATGCCGTCGGCGACCGTGTTGATGTAATTCTTGCGGAACATCCGGGTGGTCGCGCCATCGTTCTGGACCAGATGGAAGCCGGTCTCGACGTCACCCTCGTCGTCGCCGTGGAGATCGATCCAGGTCTGCAGGTGATTGTCGCGCAGGTAGCCGTTGATCGCGACCACGTCGGCAACGTCAATTTGGTTGTCGCCGAGCGCGCCGGTCGCCGTGAAGGCTTGCTCGATCAGCCCGTTGAGCGCGGCGGCCGCGGTCGCGCCGCCGTCGATCTCGGTGGCCGGGATCGCGGCCGCGAGGCCCGGGTCGGTCCGGATGGTTGCGACGATATGTCCGAGCCCGACCGGCGCGGTGACCGCCGGCACGGTTTCGGTCATGGGTGCCGATGCTGCCGTCATGGTGAGCCCCCCTTGATCCGTGGTTGATCGTCTGCCGGGCCCGGGGTCGGTGACGTGCGGCCGCCTTGACGGGTCTTGGGTCTGTGCGGTTTGAGCGCCGCGCCGCGGTCGCCGCCGGACCCGGCTCCGGACGATCGCCCGACCCCGGACGATCGGTGGCGTCGTGCCGGGCGTCGGACCTTTGCCCGGGCAGCCGCCACAAAATCGGCGGTAAGCGCGATCACGTAGAATTGCAAGAGATTTATTTGTGATACTTGGAAAATGCCTCAATTTTTACTTACAAGCTCGGTTTTTGGCGGAGGTTATTGTCCAGTTTTTTTAAGAAAATACCACTGATATTTACAGAAATCCGGATGATTAGTGTGGATTGCTTGGGCTGCTCGGCCGATCCGGGTGCGCCGGGTGTCGGGGCGGTCTGAACACCATAGTATGCACCATGCCGGTGCGCTGGTCGTGCCGCACCAGCGTCCGTCCGGCGAGCCAAAGACAGACCACCGGAAGTCTTGCCCCAGGTTCAAGGGTTTTTTGGCTGAGTTCTGCGGTTTTTCGGCATATGGCGATCTGACGATCAGGATTTTGTATTGATCCCTTGATGTGGCGCTGGTCAGTGGGATACTTGGGACGCGTTTGCGTCAATCGTTC
>JANQHG010000262.1 GCA_028277115.1 Azospirillaceae bacterium | reverse complement strand
TCAGAGCGTCTCCCGGGTCTGGCATCTTCTCTACCGGATCGCACAATCGACGCCCCCGGCCTATTTCCGCCGCCTCCATCTGACTTTGACGCTTGGGCCCGCTGTTTTGCGAGCATCTGATGGGCTGGCCGATCGGCTGGACCGATACCGCCTCACCGGCAACGGCGTTTGCCCCCTGGTTGCAGCGCGCGCATGGACAGTTCTGAGGGCGGAACTGGAGCAATGACGACCCAGCTTCAGGGCCGGCCGCCGACCCAAACCATCTGTCGCGCTCATCTCAAACCATTTGGCGCGCTACACTGGTGGCGAGCGCTAAGTCGCTGTTTTTGTTCGATTTGGCGGGGATCTGCGGACGCTGGCGAATGAGAACAAACCATGAATTGGTGGAAGGGGTAGGATTCGAACCTACGAACACATACGTGGGCAGATTTACAGTCTGCTGCCTTTGACCGCTCGGCCACCCTTCCGCCGGCCCACTTACCTAAGGAGAGTCGCGCCCGGTTTCAACAGTTTCCGTGGGGTCCAGGGGCCTCGCCCCTGGTAGGGGGCGCCTTAAGGCGGTCCCCAGGGCCGCGCCGACTTTGCCACCTGGATCCGTGGTTCGGTGTCGTCGAGCCAGATCGCGTGCGCGCCTTTGTTGCGGAGATCCCAGTAGTCGATCAGGTGCGGTGGCGTGCAGGTTCGGCCCGCCGCGACCAAGCTGATGACGATCCGGTGGCGTCGGCAGTCTTCGGCGAGTGCTTCGACAGACTTGACGAGGGCGACCGTGGTGTCGTGTGCGTGGTAGCGGCAGCCATGCGGGTCGCAAGCGAGCCGCCCGTCGGGGCTGCGCCCGTAGGGCGGCCAGGCCGGGTCCGCGGCCGCGCGGCCTGCGCGGCGCAGCCAGACCTCGCCCGTGAAGTCGGTCGCTGCCGCGCCGGTGTTGAAGCTGAGGCCGCCCGTGGCGGTTCGGACTGCGATTTGTTGCGCGTCGCGAGAGACCAGGATGTCCGGGGGGCGGGCGGTGAGGCCAAGCGCGAGGCCGCCAATCAACGGGACGAGGCCGAGCAGGCGCCAGCCGGTGGTCCAGATGCACAGCCACAGCCCGCCGAGCGCGCACAGCGGCAAAGTGAGGTCGCCCGGAGCCGGGGCGCGCAGGACCGCGCCCGGCAGCGCCGCGGTGGTGGTCGCGATCTTTGCGAGCAGGGTGAGGCCGAGCTCCATCGCCTCGAGGATCGGCGGCGCGAGGCCGAGCGGCCAGGCCGCGTAAGCCGCGAGCGCGCAGGGCATGATCCAGTAGGCGGTCAGCGGCACCGCGAGCATGTTGGCCGCAATGCCGTAGAGCGCGATCTGCTGGAAGTGGATCAGGGTGAACGGCAGGGTTGCCAGCGTGGCGACCGCCGAGGTCAGGACGAGGCCGCCGAGGTAGAGGGCCGCGACCAGGAGCGGGCCGGCTTGCGTGCTCAGGCGGCGCAGCGGGCGTTCGAAGCTCTCGTACGCCGCGATCAGGGCGACCACCGCGGCGAACGACATCTGGAAGCTGGCGGTGAGCAGGGTGTCCGGCGTGGTGACCAGGATGATCAGGGCTGCGGTCGCGACCAGGCGCAGGCTCAAGGGGTTGCGGTCGGCCAGGATCGCGACCATGGCGAGGGTCGCCATCAGGACCGCGCGCAGGGTCGGCACGCGGGCGCCGACCAACAGCATGTAGCCGGCCGCCGCGACGACGCCGATCAGGGCCGCCCATTTCTTGATCGGTTGGGTGAGCGCGAGCCGCGGCCGGCTGGCGAGCAGCCAGCGCGACACGAAAAAGGCGAGCCCGGCGATCAGGGTGATGTGGAGGCCGGAGATCGCGAGCAGATGGGCAAGGCCGCTGGCGCGGAAGGCGTCGCGCAGGTCGGGGTCGAGGGCCGCGCGCTCGCCGGTCATGAGCGTGATCGCGATGCCGGCGACCGGCGGGGCGATCGCGGTGCGGATGCCGGTCTCGATGGTATGGCGCAGGGCACCGAGGCCGCGGCCGATCCAGCCGGCGAGGCCGGCCGGCGCCGGGTCGAGCACGGTGATGCGGGAGCGGGCATAGCCGACTGCGCCGATCCGGGCGAAGTACGCGGTGCGCCGGAAGTCGTAGGCGCCCGGGGCGGCCGGGGCCGGTGGCGGGTAGAGGCCGGCGCCGAGCCGGACCAGCGCGCCGAGCGGCGGCGGTGCCGTGCCGCGGCCCAGGGTCAGGCGCACCCGGCGCGGGGTCTCGGCCGGCGGGCGGCCGGACAGGATCACCCGGTCGAGCAGGAGCCGGGTGCGCGCGCCGCCGTTGCGCGGGGTGATCGCCGCGACCCGGCCGGCGACCTCGGCATAGGCGATCTCGCGGGCGAGCACCGGAGCGTCGACCAGCGCGGTGCGCGCATCGGCGAGCGCAAACCCGGCAGCGACGGTGGCGAGCACGAGCGCTGCGGCGAACGCGCCGGCACGGCCGCGCCGGGCGGCCGCGACCGCGGCCGGGATCGCCGCCGCCACTGCGATCGGGGCGGGCCAGGCCGGCGGCTCGGCCGGCAGCGCGAAGTAGAGGCCGATCCCGGCGCCGATCCCGACCGGCAGCCACAGGACCCAGCGGCTGCGCTCGGTGGCGAGGCGGTCTTCGAGCGCGAGGCGGATCGTGGCGGCGCGGTCGGCGATCGCCCTGGACATGGGTCACCCGGCCCCGGGGGCGTATCGCCTGCGGCACCCATGCGGCCTGTCGGCCGTGCGGGGGGCGCCGCCCCCTCGACCCTCGCAAGGGGGGGCACCCCCCTTGACCCCCACCAAGTGGGGTCCAGGGGGCACCCCGTCGGGGGGCAAAGCCCCCTGACTGTGGGGGCGCAACCCCCAAAACGTCGCAACGGGCGTCGGAGTCTCGTTGTATCCCCACCGGCCTTCGGCCGACCCGCCCTGGGTGAAACGGCCCGGCCACCCCCGCCCGTGGCGGGGGGTGGAAAGTCCGCCCCCCACGGGACGTGGGGGGAGATAGAGGGGGGCATACGGTGGCGAAGGTGGCCACCGGCGCCGCCGTATGCCCCCACCCGTCCGCTGCGCGGACACCCCGCCCGAGGGCGCGGGAAGGAAACTGTGTCCCCGCGGTGGGCACCGGGGGCGGTTTCTGTTTATGTGGGCGGTCCCTGCCCACATCTCCCACAAAGGCGCCGTTCGATGTCCGTGGTCACCCGCTTTGCGCCCTCGCCGACCGGTTTTCTCCACATCGGCGGCGCGCGCACCGCGCTGTTCAACTGGCTGTTCGCCCGCCGCCACGGCGGCCAATTCCTGCTCCGGATCGAGGATACCGATCGCGCGCGGTCGACCGAGGCGGCGGTTCAAGCGATTCTCGAGGGCTTGCGCTGGCTCGAGCTCGCGTGGGACGGCGAGGCGGTGTCGCAGTTTGCCCGGCGCGCGTGCCATGCCGCGGTCGCCGCCGACCTCTTGGCGCGCGGTCATGCCTACCACTGCTACACCTCGCCCGAAGAGTTGGCGGCGCTGCGCGAGGCCCAACGCGCCGCCGGCCAGCCGATGCGCTACGACGGCCGCTGGCGCGACCGCGACCCCGCCGAGGCGCCCGAGGGCGTGCCGCCGGTGATCCGCCTCAAAGCGCCCAAAGAGGGCGAGACCGTGATCGCCGACGCGGTCCAGGGCGAGATTCGGGTCGCCAACGCCCAACTCGACGACATGGTGCTGCTGCGCGCCGACGGCACCCCGACCTATATGCTGTCGGTGGTGGTCGATGATCATGACATGGCGATCAGCCATGTGATCCGCGGCGACGACCATCTGACCAACGCGTTTCGCCAGGTTCAGCTGTATCAGGCGATGGGCTGGACGCCGCCGGTGTTCGCGCACATCCCGTTGATCCACGGGTCGGACGGCGCCAAGCTGTCGAAGCGCCATGGCGCGCTCGGGGTCGAGGCGTATCGCGACATGGGTTATCTGCCGGAGGCGATGCGCAATTATCTGTTGCGACTCGGCTGGGGTCACGGCGACGAGGAGATTTTGTCGACCGAGCGCGCGGTCGGGTTGTTCTCGCTCGAGGGGGTCGGGCGGGCGGCGGCGCGCTTTGATCTCGCCAAGCTCGACCATGTCAACGCGCACTACCTGCGCGCCGCCGACGACGCGCGGCTGGCGGCGCTGGTCGCAGAGCGGCTGGGGGCGGCGCGCGAACGGCCGCTCGGCGCCGGCGAGATGGCGCTGGTCGCGGGTGCGATGCCGGGGCTGAAGCCGCGGGCGCGCACGCTGGTCGAGCTGGCGGACGGGGCGGCGTTCCTGGTCGCGCCCCGGCCGCTGGTGCCGACCGATCAGGCGGCGCGGCTGATCCGAACCGCGGCAGCGCCCGCGGCCGACGGCGACGGGTCGTCGGTGCTCGCCGCCTTGACCGAGACGCTGGGTGGGCTTCCCGAGTGGAGCGATGCCGCAATCGAACAGGCGGTGCGGGCGCTTGCCGCAGCGCGGGGGGCGAAGCTGGGCGCGCTGGCCCAGCCGTTGCGCGCCGCGCTGACCGGGTCCACCGTGTCGCCGCCGATTTTCGAGGTTGCCGCCCTGTTCGGGCGCGAGGAAACCTTGGGGCGGCTGGGTGAGGCCGCCGAGTTCGGCCGGTCCGAGGGTGGCGCGGGGTAAGGCGGCGGTCGGTCGGCCGGGGGGCCCTGTAAGACTTGTGCATTGCAACAGGACGGGCGCGCCCTTATGCCTTGTCCATTGGGCGGCCTGCCCCAGTCTCAGCAAGGAATCCGCGGCATGACCGACACACCAACTCAGGCGGACGCACCCGCCACCGCGCCGGAAGACACGGTCACGCTGACCGACAACGCCACCGGCCGCACCTATACCCTGCCGGTCCTCCACGGCACCACCGGGCCGCGGGTGATCGACATTCGCAAGCTTTACGCCGAGACCGGGATGTTCACCTATGACCCGGGGTTCACCTCGACCGGCAGTTGCGAATCGAAGATCACCTACATCGACGGCGACAAGGGCATCCTGTTGCACCGTGGCTTTCCGATCGAGGAGCTGGCCGAGCATGGCGACTTTATGGAGGTCGCGTACCTGTTGCTGAATGGCGAGCTGCCGTCGCGCAACGAGAAGTATGACTTCGAACAGATCATGACACGGCACTCGATGGTGCACGAGCAGCTGACCTTTTTCTATCGCGGATTCCGGCGCGACGCCCATCCGATGGCGATTTTGTGCGGGATCACCGGGGCGTTGTCGGCGTTTTATGGCGATTCGCTCGACATCAACGACCCGCAGCAGCGGATGATTGCCTCGCACCGCTTGATCTCGAAGATGCCGACGATCGCGGCGATGGCGTACAAGTATTCCTGCGGTCAGCCGTTCGTCTATCCGCGCAACGACCTGCGCTATGCCGAGAATTTCCTCCATATGATGTTCGCGGTGCCGACCGAGCCGTACCGGGTCAACCAGGTGCTGGCGCGCGCGATGGACCGCATCTTCATCCTGCACGCCGACCACGAACAGAACGCCTCGACCTCGTCGGTGCGGCTGTCCGGGTCGACCGGCGCCAACCCGTTCGCCTGCATCGCCGCCGGGATCGCGTCCCTGTGGGGGCCGGCGCACGGCGGTGCCAACGAGGCGGTGCTCCAGATGCTGGAGCAGATCGGGCGCAAGGAGCGAATCCCCGAGTTCATCAAGCGGGCCAAGGACAAGAACGACCCGTTCCGGCTGATGGGCTTCGGTCACCGGGTCTACAAGAACCATGATCCGCGGGCGCAGGTGTTGCGGCGGACCTGCCACGAGGTGTTGGGCGAACTCGGGATTCGGCACGAGCCGCTGCTCGACATCGCGATCGAGCTTGAGCGGATCGCGCTCGAGGACGAGTTCTTTGTCGACCGCAAGCTGTACCCGAACGTCGATTTCTATTCCGGGATCATCCTGCGCGCGATGGGTTTCCCGACCAGCATGTTCACCGTGCTGTTCGCGTTGGCGCGTACGGTCGGGTGGATCTCGCAGTGGAAGGAGATGATCGAGGACCGCGACCAGCGGATCGGGCGGCCGCGCCAGCTGTATACCGGGCCGACCTCGCGGCATTATGTGCCGTTGTCGATGCGCGGTTAGTTTGCCGACGGCGCCTTGGCGCCGGCGTTCGGCCTGGCGGCCGTTGTCAGGGGCGCCGCCCCCGACACCCCCGCAAGGGGGTTGCCCCCCTTGACCCCCGCTTATGAGCGGGGTCCAGGGGGCAACCCCTGGTCGGGGGGTGTCGGGGGGTGAAACCCCCTGACCTGGGGGCGACGCCCCCAAACCCGGCGCCGGGCTGTCCTTAAGCCCAACGACACCCCGATGGACGGGCTGACGACGCGGGGTCGAACGACCATGTGAGACGAGCCGTGTCCGGCTTTGCCGTTCCGCTCGTCCCCGGGGTTGCCATGTTCGCGCGTTTTGAAAAGCTGATCGACCCGTTCCCGCCGGCGCCGCCCGAGACGCCGCCGGACGGTCTGATCGCGTTCATCTGGCACTACACCCGCGGGATCTGGCCGGTGGTCGCGGCGATGACCGTGCTCGCCGCTTTGATCGGGGTCAGCGAGGCGCTGTTGTACGCCTTCCTCGGCAACATCGTCGATTGGCTGGAGGCGAGCGACAAGGCGACCTTCCTCGACGAGCAGGGAGCGACGCTCGCGCTGATGGCGCTGTTCGTGCTGGTGGTGCTGCCGGGGCTGATGGCGCTCAATTCGATGGTCGTCCATCAGGGCTTGCTCGGCAATTTCCCGATGGTCGTGCGCTGGCAGGCGCACCGCCACCTGCTCGGCCAGAGCGCCCAGTTCTTTGCCGACGAGTTCGCCGGACGGATTGCGACCAAGCTGATGCAGACCGCGCTCTCGGTGCGCGAGAGCGTGATGAAGGTCTGCGATCTGTTGGTTTACGTCACCAGCTTCTTCGTCGGCACCCTGGTGGTCGCGGCGTCGGCGGACTGGCGGCTGATGCTGCCGCTGGTCGCCTGGCTGGTCGGGTATCTGACGATCCTGACCGTGTTCATCCCGCGGCTCAGCCGGATTTCCGAACGCCAGGCCGACGCGCGCTCGCTGATGACCGGACGGATCGTCGATACCTACACCAATATCGCGACGGTCAAACTGTTTTCGCACGCCCGGCGCGAGGAAGGCTATGCCCGCACCGGCATGACCCATTTTCTCGGCACGGTGCACCACCAGATGCGGCTGGTGACCGTGCTGAATGCGACGATCTACCTGCTCAACTCGTCCCTGGTGGTGTCGATCGCCGCGGTGGCGATTTGGCTGTGGTTGACGGACGCGGTCGGGCTCGGGGCGATCGCGCTCGGGATCGGCCTGGTGCTGCGGCTCGGCGGCTTTTCCTATTGGATCATGTGGGAGGTCGCCGACCTGTTCGAGCATATCGGCACGGTCGAGGACGGCCGGCGCACGCTCGCGACCGTGCCGACCGTGGTCGACCGCCCGGACGCCGGGCGGCTAGCGGTCCGCGCCGGCGAGGTCCGGTTCGAGGGCATCCGCTTTCACTATGGCCGCGACGGTGGGGTGATCGACGATCTTTCCCTGGTGGTGCGGCCGGGCGAGAAGGTCGGCCTGGTCGGCCGCTCCGGCGCCGGCAAGACCACGCTGATGAACCTTCTGCTGCGCCTCTACGATCTTGAGGGCGGTCGGATCGTGATCGACGGCCAGGACATCGCCGGCGTCACCCAGGAGTCGCTGCGCGCGACGATCGGCGTGGTGACCCAGGACACGGCGCTGCTCCACCGCTCGGTGCGCGAGAACATCGCTTACGGGCGTCCGAACGCGACCGAGGCGGAGATCGTCGAGGCGGCGCGGCGCGCCAACGCTGACACGTTCATTTGCGAGCTGGCGGACGCGACCGGGCGCACCGGCTATGACGCCCATGTCGGCGAGCGCGGGGTCAAGCTGTCGGGCGGTCAGCGCCAGCGGATCGCGCTTGCCCGGGTGTTCTTGAAGGACGCGCCGATCCTGTTGCTCGACGAGGCGACCTCGGCGCTCGACAGCGAGGTCGAGCTCGCGATCCAGGAGAGCCTGTACGCCCTGATGGAGGGCAAGACGGTGATCGCGATCGCGCACCGTCTGTCGACGATCGCGGCGCTCGACCGGTTGATCGTGATGGACCAAGGCCGGATCGTCGAGGACGGCCGCCACGACGCGCTGGTCGCTGCGGGCGGGCTGTACGCGCGCCTGTGGCGGCACCAGTCGGGCGGTTTCATCTCCGACACCCGCGAGGGCGGCGTCAAAACGGTGGGCGCGACCGCGGCGGCGTGACCCCGAGGTCCGGTCGGCGTCCCGCAACACCCACAAGACCCATGGGTGCGCGGGGACACCCCCGACCCGTTCCCGGCCGCTGTCCGACATCTGGGCAGCCTGCGCTGAGGCCGGCGCACCGTCTTGAGGCCGGGTCGAAGCGACCGGTCAGCGCCAGGTCCGGCAGCGCGTCACGGCCTCTGCGAAGCGGGCGCGCCATGTCGCGACATCGGCGGGGCGCGGCGTGAAGCTGCGTCGGGCCGGGGCGCCGTCCGAGAGCGTTCCGCCGCGCCCGAGCGCCGCCAGCTGCGCCGTGCCGAACGCGGTCAGTTCGTCCAACGCCGGGACCTGGACCGACCGCTCCAGGACATCGGCCAGAAACTGAAGGAAGTATGGGCTGCGGGTCAGACCGCCATCGACCGAGATCGGCGCGCGCACGGCGACGGTTTCGGCGATCGCGGCGACCACCTCGGCGGTGCGCAGGGCCACGCCCTCAAGGAGCGACTGGGTCAAGTCGCGGGCATCGGTGTTCAGGCCCATGCCGATCCAAAGGCCGGCGGCGCGCCGATCCCAATGCGGACAGGCCAGGCCGGACAAGGCGGGCACGAAGGCGATGCCGCGGTCGATCGCCGGGACCTGGTCGAATGCGGCGAGGTCGCCGACCTCGGCATAAAGGCCGAGGCGCTGGCCCCACTCCACGGCCGCGCCGGCGCAATAGACGCCGCCGTCGACGGCGTAGCTGCGTCCGGACGGGGTATCCCAAGCCACGGTCGGCAACAGGCCGCGCGCCGGCGCGCGCACGATGTCGGGCCCGGTGACCGCGAGCACGAACGCGCCGGTCCCGAACGTGATCTTGGTGTCGCCGAGGGTGCGGCAGCCGTGGCCGTACAGGGCCGCCTGCTGGTCGACCACGGCGGCGGTCACCGGCACCCCGCCGATCGACCCGAAGTCGCCGACCGTCGGCCGGATCTCCGGCAAGGTCTCCATGGGCACCCCGAACAGCCCGCACAGGGTCTCGTCCCAAGCCCCGGTGGCCAGATTCATCAACGAGGTCCGGCTGGCGGTGGTGGTGTCGGTGGCGCACACCCCGGTCAGGCGTTCGAGGAAAAACGCGTCGGTGGTGCCGAGGCGCAGGCGCCCCGCCGCTGCCAAGGGCTTGGCCTCGGGCGCATGGTCCAACAGCCAGCGCAGCTTGCTCGCCGAGAAATAGGGGTCGAGGGGCAGGCCGGCGCGGGCGAGGGTCACCTGCTCGGCCCCGTCCGCCTTCAACTGCTCCAAGGCCGGGCCGGTGCGGGCATCCTGCCACACGATCACCGGCGAGATCGGCCGGCCGGTGCCTGCTTCCCAGGCCAGGCAACTTTCGCCCTGATTGTCGAGGCCGATCGCGTCGATCCCGGTCAAGCCGTCCAGACAGGCCCGGATATCGGCGATCAACGCCTCGGGGTCGTGCTCGACCCGGATGCCGTCGGGGTGGCTCTGCCGATGCCGGCGGGTGCGGACCACGGTCGGCGGCTCGCCGGTGCCGGCGACCAGGACGCGGGTGCTGGTGGTGCCTTGATCGATCGCGGCGATACGCATGGCTCTAATCCCGGTACTCCACGCGCAACACCCCGCTGCGGAGCAGCCCGTACAGCATCGCCAACAGCAGGAACACCGCGCCGTTGATCAGCGAGGTCAACGCGTAGAGCTCCTCGGAAATGCCGTGGCGCAACTCGCCCCAGGCGAGCGTCGGCAGGGTCGGGGTGGCGCCGACCTGATAGAAGGTCACTTCCAGATTGTTGAACGCCATCAGGAACGACACGATCGCTGCGCCGAGCACGGACGGCCAGATCAACGGCAGGGTGACCTCGCGAAAGGTTCCGACCGGCGAGGCCCCGAACACCATCGCCGCCTCGTCCAAGCGCCAGTCGTAGCGCGCGAGCTGGGCCAGCACGATCAAAAAGGCAAAGGCGGTGGCATAGGTCGCGTTGGCGATCACCGCCGACCCCAGATTGCCGGGCAGGCCGAGCACGCTCTTGTTGAAGATCAGGCTGGCGATGCCGATCAGGATGTGGGCGATGAACAAAGGCGCCAGGTACAGGCCGGCAACGGTCGCCCGCCAGCGCGTCCGGTAGCGCAGCACGCCGATCGCGGCCATGGTCGCAAACAGCGCGGACAGGACCGCGGTGGCCCCGCCGATGATCACGCTGTTGAACAAGGCGGCATGGAAATCGCGCAGGCCGAGCAATGACTGATAGTGGTGGAGCGAGAAATCCGGCGGGAACGGCCAGATGTTATTGGTCTGAAAGGACACGTAGATGATGTAGAAGATCGGCGCATACAAGAACAGATAAAGGCCGATCAGCATCACCACCTGAAGGCCGAACACGGTTTGGCGCATCGGTTCAGCCCTCCTTGATCGTGATGCCGGCGCGGCGGAAGTCGCGGACCGCGCGCGCCAGCACCAACGTCACGGCCAGCGACACCGCAAACAACAGCACGCCCATCGCCGAGCCGAACGCCCAGGTGCCGGTGGCGCCGAATTGATGGGCCAGGATGTTGCCGTAGAGCGCACCATTGGGCCCGCCCAGGAATTGGGAGGTCAGGGACGAGCCCAGGGTCGGAATGAACACCAGGACGCAGCCGATCACGGTGCCGGCCATGTTGAGCGGCCAGGCGACCTCGAAGAACGCACGCCAGACACGGGCGCCGTTGACCTTGGCGACCTCCATCAGCTGGAAGTCGAAATTGAGCAGGCTGAGGTAGATCGCCAAGACCATGAACGGCATCCACAAATAGGTCAGACCGATCCAGCTGGCGACATTGGAGTACATCAGCGCCCGGATCGGCGCCAAGCCGAAGTGACCGAGCGCCATGTTGATCAGTCCGATCGGGCCCAAAATCTGCTGGAGCGCGGTCACCCGCAGGATTTCGCCGGTCAGAAACGGTGCCGCGGTCAACAAGATCAGCACCAGCCGGTACCGACCGCCGTGCTTGGCGATCAGATAGGCGACCGGCCAGGCGTACAGCAGCGAGGTCAGCGTCACCGCCGTCGCCATCACCAGACTGCGGACGAGAAAGGTCAAATAGGTGACGTCGCTGAACAGAGTCGCGTAGTTGTCTATGTTCCAATCGGCGATCAGCTCATAGGACTCGGTGCGCCAAAATGAGAAGATCACGATTGAAACCAGAGGCATGAACAGGAACACCACCAGGAATGACAGCCCCGGCAGTGCGAGCAACAGGGTTTTTGCCACCGGTCCGATCATGATGCCCTCATGCCTCCCGCGACGCTGCCGGTTCGGGATCGGCCGGGAAGGCGTCGGCGTCGGCCGCCGCCCAGGACAGGACCACCGGCCGGTCGTGGCTGAACAGATCCGAGCGTGGCGGGCCGCTGACGGTGATCTCCCGCCCCTCGCCGATGTCGATCAGATAGTCGGCGTAATGACCTTTGAAGATGCTGTCGCGCAGCGTGCCGGTGATCGCGGCCGCCGCTGCGCGGCCGGTGTCGGTTTGGGTTTGGGTTTGAGTTCGGGTGTCGGTGTCGGCGACCGCCTCGACCGCGATCTTCTCGCTCTTGACATAGCACACCGCCTGGGCGCCGACCGCCAGCCCGGCATGGGCCCGGGCCTGGACGGCGTGGCCGTGCCAATCGATGGTGGCGAGGCGGTCGGCCAGCGCGGTCACGGTGCCGGCGACGCTGTTGTTGGCGCCGACGAACGCGGCGACGAAGCGCGTCTTTGGGTGATGATAGACGTCGAGCTTGTCACCGATCTGCTCGACCCGACCGGCGCGCATCACCGCCATGCGGTCGGACATGGTCAGGGCTTCTTCCTGATTGTGGGTGACATAGATGAATGGGATGCCGAGCGCGAGCTGAAACCGGCGGATTTCGATCTCCATCTCCCGGCGCAGCTCGCGGTCGAGATTGGCCAAAGGCTCGTCGAGCAGCAGCAGTTTGGGCCGCGAGACCAGGCCACGCGCCAGCGCCACCCGCTGCTTCTGCCCGCCCGAGAGCTGGTGGGGATAGCGGTCCTCGACCCCGATCAGGCGGACCAGCTGGGTGATCCAGTCCAGGTGTTGGCGCTGTTCGGCCGCGCCGACGCCTTGCATGCGCAGCGGAAACAGAATGTTCTCGGCGACAGTCCGGTGCGGAAACAAAAGAAAATCCTGGAAGACCATGCCGATCCGGCGCCGATAGGGCGCAAGCGGGGTGACGTCGGCACCGTCGATCAAGACCCGCCCCTGGTTGGGTGCCTCGAGCCCGGCGATCATCCGCAAGACCGTGGTCTTGCCCGAGCCGGACGGGCCGAGCAGCGCGAAGAATTCGTCGCCGATCTCGAGATCGACCCCCTCCACGGCCGTGACCCGACCGAACCTCTTGGTCACGCGCTCCAAGCGCAGGGCGACCATCGACCCCTCCCACCCTGATGTCACTGGTGTCACGCCGCCGCCCCGACGTCCCGGTGCGCAAAGGACGTCTCCAAGGATGGCGGGCCGCCGGGGACGGTTGGGCGGCACCGCCGCCCAACCGAGCCGGACGGGTGGTTACGCCGCTTCGACCTCCGACCAGACGCGTTCCCATTTTTCCGGGCTGGACGGGGCGTCGAACTGGTACAGGCCCCGGATCGCCGCGGTGTTGTTGAGGAACAGGGTCTCGACGTAGCGTTCCGGGATGCGGTCGCGCACATCGACGGTGGGCGACCAGCCGACGTCCGTGGCCACGATCGCCATGTTGTCGGCGCTCAAGCGCCAATCGATCCATTTGTGCGCGAGCTCCAGCGTCTCGCTGTCGGTGACGCCCGTGGTGATGCACCAGGTGTCGACCCAGCCGAGGCCGCCCTCTTCGGGCTTGAGCACATGGATCATGTTCAGGTTGCTGGTGCCGTCGAGGCGATCGAAGTGGATGCGCCGATAGATGCCCGACCATTCCGGCGACGCCCAGACCGCCTGGGCGCGCAGCAGCCGCTCCAGCGTGTCCTCGTCGTTCCAGCGCGTCAGCAAGAGCCCCTTTTGCTTGATCAGCAACTCCTTGGCGCGCGCGAGCTCGGCGTCGGTCAGGACATAGGGATTGAAACTCTTGCCGTCCGGCCGGGCCGCGTCCTTGGTGCCGAGCTGATGGGCCGCCAGGATGCCGGCCAGGGCGATGTTCTCCTCGAACCGCGCCGAGGTCGACAGGTGTCCGGCATACTTTTCGTTGAACAGCAGCCCGACCGAGCGGGCGTCGGCGTCATCGACCCGGTCCATATTGACCGTGAAGCCGTAACCACCCCAACAGTTGGGCGCCGCGATCGGGGTCTCGCCGGCGTCGTCCAGCAACAGCATATAGTTGGGGGCTTTGAAATCGTCGAACACCGCGTTCATGTTCGCGATCTTGCCGTAATCGACCGCCTGGGTCAGGCCCTGGCGGGCATAAAGGCGGGGCCAGAAGCCATCGGCCATGACCAGATCGAAATCGTCGGTGCCGCCGCCGCGCAGCTTGTTGTAGGCCTCGCTGTTGCCGTCGAAGAACCCGGCCGAGACCCGGACGCCGTACTGCCGTTCGAAGCCCTCGACGATCGGGCGCACATTGTAGTGCTCCCAGCCGAGCCAGCGCAGCTCCAAGGTCGCGGCCTCGGCGTTGCGGATGTACGGCGCCGGGAATGCGGCGCCGACGATGCCGGCGGCGGTGGCCGCGGCCGCGGATTTCAACACGCCGCGGCGGGTAACATCGTTCGTCATGGCCTTTCCTCCACTGCAGTTGACGCGTCGACCCCAACCCGCAGCGCGCGCGTGCCCCGCGGAATGGGAAGATCTGCCAGAGCGATGGTCAATCGGCGCTCCGGCACCAAAGCGCAGGACCTGTGCCAGATCGGTCGCCCGTCGGCCCGGACCGTCAGCGTGCCCGCCACCGGCCGGTCGGCCCGGAGCTGCAGCCTGGGCAAGGGTGCCCGGCTGTCCGACCCCGAGAGTCGCTGGGGGACGACATAGCGAACGGCGTCGCCGCGAACGATGTCGATCCCGCCGGCCGCCGCCGGCAGCCGGCCGGCGAGGTCGTCGGTGATCGCGCCCCCGATCGCGCGGCCTTCGAAGAACGACCAGGCGGCGGTCTCGACCGGGTGCAGGATATTGCCGGCCGCGAAGTACACCGGGTCGGAGCAGCGGCCGAACTGGTCGACCAGCGGTCCCTGGCTGCCCGGGTCCAGGGCCAAATGGCTGCAGCGGATCAGTTCGGCGGCGGGAACGAAACCGCCGGTGACCAGGACACCGTCGGCGGCGACGGTCCGGGTCCGGCCGTCCCGATGCCGGACCGTGACCTGGCCGACCCGGTCGCGGCCGGCGATGTCGGTGATCTCGGTGCCGAGCCAGAGGGGAACGCCCAGGCATCGCGGCAACAGGCCGGCCGGGAAACGCGCGGTGGTGCCGAGGTTTGGTTCGACCATGGCGACCGGCCTGATCCCGGCACCGCGGCAGGTCAGCAGCGCGGAAAAGGCGACCAGTTCGGTGCCGAGGATGACGGGTCGCCGAAACGGGATCAGCCCCGACAGGTGAACCATCGCCTGGACGGCGCCGGTGGTGAGAATGCCGGCGGGCCGATCGCCCGGGAGCAGGCGCGCGGCGCGCGGGGTCTCGCGGACACCGGTTGCGATCAGCACCCGCTCGGCACCCAGGCTGCGGGCGCCGTCGGGGGTGGCGAGGTCGAGCCGTCCGCCGGGGCCGAGCGCCACCACCGCGGTGCCGGTCCTGATCTCGACCCCAAGGCTCCGGACCATCGCGACCAGCCTGCGGGCATAGCCCGGGCCGGTGGCCAGGCGGCCGAACTCCCGAAGTCCGAACGGGGAATGGACGCAGTGGCGCGGAATGCCGCCGGACCGGGTCTCGCGTTCCAGGACGATGATCGGGCCGAGCCCGCGCTCGGCCATGGCCGCGGCAGCGGCGAGGCCGGCGGGCCCGGCGCCGATCACGGCAACGGCGACCCGCTCCTCAGCCATGGGACGCCTCGGCGTCCGGACCCGCCGCCGCGGGTCCGGCGGCCTGCCCGCGGGTCGCCACGGCAAGATCATGGGCCAGCCGGCCGTGGGTCAGCTCGGCGAGGCGGGCGCTGCAGTAGAACCCCTGGCAGCGGCCGAGCATCGCCCGGGTCCGGCGCTTGAGGCCGCCGAGATCGCCCGCCGGCACCGGGACCGGTCCGGTGAGGGCGGCCTCGATCTCGCCGCGGGTCACCAGTTCGCAATGGCAGACGATTTCGCCGGCATCCGGCCGTTGCCAGGCGCGCGGCAGATGGTGGGCCAGGTTGGGCACCCGTGGCCAGACCGGATCGGCGGGGGCGCGGTGCGTGCCGGCGAAGCTCTGGTACAGGGACAGAACATGCCGGGCGATGCCCAACGCCGCGGTCAGGCCGGTTGAACGGATGCCACCGACATCGATCAGCCGTCGATCGGGGTGGACGCTGATCTGATAGTCCTTGTGCTCGGTCGCCGGCCGCAACCCGGCATAAGTGGCGGTGACCGGACAGCCGGCGAGCGCCGGCACGATCTCTGCCGCTCGCGCCTGCAGGTGCGCGAGGGTCGGCCGATCCACCGTGGCGCGGCGGCGGTCGTCCTGCTCTTCGGCGGTCGGTCCGACCAGGACGTTGCCGAAGATGGTCGGGGTGACGACGATGCCTTTGGTGCGGTCGGTCGGCACCGGCAGGACGATCGTGCGCAGGTGCCGTGCTGCGGCTTTGTCGAAGACGACGAACTGCCCTTTGCGCGGCCGAATGCCGTAGGGGCTGTGGCCGAGCAACAGGGCGACGACCCGATCGCCGAACAAGCCGGCGCAGCTGACCACCGCGGCCGCCCGCACCGGGCCCGCCGGTGCCTGCAGCGTCCATTCCCTGCCGTCGAACGCCGCCGCGGTCACCGGTGTCCGGGTCCGGACCGTCGCACCATTGGCCACGGCCTGGGAAAGGTAGGCCAGCGGCGCCGACCAGGGGTCGATGACATGCTCGTCCGGGACCACGACGCCGCCCAGCACGCGCTGGGACAGGTGCGGCTCCCGCGTCAACACCTCGGCCGCGCTCAATCGCCGAACATTGGCGATGCCGTTGAGATGGGCTTGATCGACGATGCGATCGAGGCGCGCCGCCTCCTCGCTGGTCCAGGCCACCACCATGGCCCCGGTTTCCAGCAGCGGCAGCCCCAGCCGGTCGCTGATCTCCATGTATTCGGCGTAGCCTGCCCGGACGCAGCCGTGCTCGAGGCTGCCGGGCGGCGCGTCGAAACCGGTATGAAGGAGCGCGCTGTTGCCCTTGCTCGCCCCGGACAGGATATCGGCGGCCTGCTCGAGCAGAATGACGTCCGCGCCGGCCAGCGTCAGGCGGCGCGCCACCGCACAGCCGACGACACCGCCGCCGATCACCGCCACATCGTATCGCCCGTCGTGGCCGCCGTCCCGGGGTCCTGTCATTGCGCCTTGGTCCACGATGGCCCATGCCGAAATCGCGTCATATGACCGAACGGTAAGCTTCGACTGCCCGAACTGTCAAGGTAACCGCCATGAGCCAGCCCGTTGGCAAACTCGGCAGCTCGCCGGACGAGCGCCGCCGCCGGATCACCGATGCCGTCTGTGAAGCCGGACGCATGACCGTCGAGGAGTTGGCGGAGCGGTTGGCGGTCTCGCGCGAGACGATCCGACGCGACCTCACCCATCTGGACGATCAGGGCCTGCTTCGGAAGTTCCATGGCGGTGCCGCGGCCCCGGACCTGCGCCGGGAAGGCTCGCTGTCGGCGCGCATGGCCGATCAGCGCGCGGAAAAGCGCCAGATCGCCCGGGCCGCCGCGGCGCTGTTCGTGCCGGGCAGCACACTGATGATCGACACCGGTTCCACCACCTTGCTGTTTGCCGAGGAATTGGCCCAGGTCGGCGATCTGACCGTGATCACCAATTGTCCGGAGATCGCCGGCCTGATCTCACGCGGAGCGGCGGCCAACCGGTGCTGGCTGCTCGGCGGCCGCTTCGACGACCTCGGCCGGGAGACGCTGGGCCCGATGACGGTTCAGGGGCTCGCCCGCTTTCGCACCGAGCACGCGGTCATCGGCATTGCCGCGGTGGACGCCGTGGCGGGGTTCATGGACGTGGACCCGGAGGAAGCGGAGCTGGCCCGTGAAATGGCCGCCATGGCCGAGGCCGTGACCGTGCTCGCGGACCATTCGAAACTCGGCCGCCGAGGCCTGTTCCAGGTGCTGCCGTTAGAGCGCGTGCACCGATTGGTGACCGATGCGGCCCCCGAGGATCCTCTGGCCCAGGCATTGGCAGATGCGGGCGTGCGCGTGGTGGTGGCGTGATCGGTCTTCGCGGTGGGCAATCCGTGTCGGCCCGCGCGCCGATCGACGTGCCGTTGCCGCGCTCCAATCCGCCAGCGCGGCGAAAACAAGCATGACCCCCGTAGGGCACATGGGGGTGTGCCGGGGGGGGAGGCCTGACCTTTGGAGGCAAAGCCCCGAAATCCTGGGCAACCGAGGCATCCATTAACGACCGCCGCCGTCACCCTGGTACCGCTCGCGCAACACCCGCTTCAAAGTCTTGCCGGCGACGTTGCGCGGGAACTCGGCTTCGATCACCACCCGGCTGACCTTCTGGTACGACGCCACAACCCTTTCGTTGATCCACGCGCGCAACTCGTCGGCACTGGGGGCGTCGTCGCGCACCACCACCGCGGCGATCGGGGTCTCGCCCCATTTCGGGTCGGCGACCCCGAACACCGCGGCCTCGGCCACCGCCGGGTGCTGGACCACGACCTCTTCGATGTCGCGCGGGAACACGTTGATCCCGCCCGAGATGATCAGGTCCTTCTTGCGATCGACCAGATAGAGGAAGCCGTCCTCGTCGACCCGGCCGAGGTCGCCGGTAAACAGCCAGCCGTCGCGGATCGCCTGGGCGGTCAGGTCGGGGCGGTCATGGTAGCCGGGCATCAGGATGGGGCCGCGGCCGACGATCTCGCCGACCGTGCCGGGGGTGACGTCGCGACCGTCGTCATCGCAGATGCGCAACTCGTAAAACGGCGGCGGCACCCCGACCGACCCCGGCTTTGTCGGGTAGTCCTCGCGGTCGAGGATGGTGACGAACCCTTCGGTCAGGCCGTAGAGCTCGTAGAACCGGCGCGGCAGCACGGCGTCGAGCCTTTGTTTGTGCTCGAGATGCAGAGGCGCGCCGAGCGACATCACCATCTCGAGCGACCCCAGCCGCTCGGCGCAAAAGCCGGGCGCGTTCATCAGCGCGATGATCTGCGACGGCACCAGCATCATGTGGGTGACCCGCCGGCGTTCGACGGTGTCGATCACCTCGTCGGGGTCGAAGCGGGCGCCGAGCACGTAGGTCGCACCGGTGAACAGCGTCGGCATCAGGGTGACGAAGGCGCCATTGAACACGATCGCGCCGGTGTGCAGCACCACGCTCTCGGGCGTCATCCGCCACGACGAGGCGAAGATGGTCGCGTAGTTGGCGCGTACCCGGTGGGTATGAACGATGCCTTTGGGCGCCCCGGTGGTGCCGCTTGAGTAGATGATGTTGAACGGGGCGTCGTCGGTGATCGGCGGCTCGGGCGGTTCGGTCTCCGGCTGGCGCGCGGCGAGCGCGCCGAAATTGGTCGCGCTCCCGTCTCCGACGCCGTCGATCATCGCGATCCGCTCGGGCGCCAGCGCCGGCAACGCCCCGCGCGCCGCGGCGAGCGGGGCGGCGAACTTGTCCTGGCTGACGATCAGACCGCTGCCGGCATTTTCAGCCAGGGTCGCGATCGCGTCGGCCTTCAGCAACGGGCTCATGGGCACGACAACCGCGCCGAGCTTGGCGCACGCCCAATAGAGCCACAACTGTTCGGGGCAGTTCGGCAACAGGGTCGCGACCGCGTCGCCGGTGCCGATCCCGAGCGCCCGCAGTGCATGGGCAACCTGATTTGTCGCGGCGTTCATCGCCCGAAACGACCAACGCCGGGTCCCGAACACCAGCGCCGTGTGGTCGGGCCGGTATCGGGCATGGCGGGTCAGAAGCTTGCCGATCAGCATGGGGCGCGCCCCTCGTGAACCCGTTTGAGACAGGGCAAAGTGAGACAGGGCAAAGAGGGTAGCACGCCGCGCCGGCAGAGGCACCGGGGGCCGGCACGTCACAGTGTGCCAACAGGTCACCGCGCCTTGTTCAGCACGCCGATCTCTGTTCCCTCGGTTTCGAACAGGACTGCCCGTTCCAGGAGGCGCCGGATCTCGACCGACTGCAGGGTCAACTCATGGCGCCAGTTGCCGGTCTCGAGCCGAGCGTCCGTCAACACCGCGGCGACCTCGATCGCCCCGCCGGCCCTAAGTGTCGCGATTGCATCGGAATTGAGTCGAAGATTGGTCGCCTGTGACGGACCCGGGTTTCGATAGTGCGCGAACCGACGTCGGAGGTTTTCGCTCTCGCCGATGTAATGGTCTTCAGCGCCGTCGGGTCGGGTGAAGCGCAGTCGGTAGACTGCCGGCGCGTTTTGGGCGTCGGGAAACTCCAGCCGGCCGTCGCTGTCCAGCCGAACCTGCCCGAGCTCGGTCCAGGTGATCGCAAGGCGACAATCGAGTGTTTGTTCGTTCGAGTCGCTGGGTGATCTCGGCGCGTTGGTGACCTCTGCCGGGTCGCGGATCGTCAGCACGCGCATTGTCGCGCTCCACAGAACTGGATGACCGGTACGCCTCGTCGATGTCCATCGAGGTGAGCGAACACTTCAGATATACAATGGTATTCGCTCTGGTCGCGACCAACTTGCACTCATGACGGATTCCATCTCTTTGTACCCCGCGCCGACCGCACCGCCCGGTCGCTCGTTGTTACAGCGCCTTGACCGCCGCCAGCACCGCCTCGACATGGCCGGGCACCTTGACCTTGCGCCAGACCTTGGCGATCGTGCCGTCGCGGTCGATCAGGAAGGTTGCGCGCTCGATCCCCATGTAGGTGCGGCCGTACATCGACTTCTGCACCCAGGTGCCGTAGCGCTCGGCGGTGTCGCTGGCCTCGTCCGAGGCGAGCGGGAAGGTCAGGCCGTGCTTGGCCTTGAACTTGTCGTGGCTGGCGACGCTGTCCTTCGATACCCCGATCACCACCGCGCCGGCGTCCGTGAATGCCGGCAGGGCGTCGCGAAAGCCGTGCGCCTGCTTGGTGCAGCCCGAGGTGTCGTCCTTGGGATAGAAGTAAAGGACGACGATCTGCCCGCGCAACTCGGCGAGCGAGACGGTGCCGCCGCCGTCGGTCGGCAGTGAGATATCAGGGGCGGGCTGGCCGGCGTCAACGGTCATGGCGCGGGGGTCTCCTCGGGCGTCGGGGCCGGCAGGGGCGCCGCCGGGTCCTCGATCAGGGTTCGGAACAGGCGGTGCACGGCCGCCTGGACCGAGCGAACCTTGGCTTCGACCGCCGCGAAGTCAATGGCCGCCGGGTCATCGCGCGTCGTCTCGGGCAGCACGATCCGCGCGAGTCCGGGCCGCAGGCCCGCCGGGACCTCGGCCGGGTCGAGCACGCCGCCTTCGACCGTCAGCCGCAAGAAGCCCAGAATTCGCCGCCACAAGCTTAAGCCCTCGGCGACCACCGCGGCGTCGGCGTCGTCGATCAGACCGGCCGTGCGCAGATTGGCGAGCCCGTCGGCGGTGTTGGTCGCGAGCAGCTCCGGCCGGCCGTGGGCGTGGCGCAGCAACAGGGTCTGGACGATGAAGTTGATGTCCATGACGCCGCCGCGGACATATTTGACCTCCCACGGGTTGTCGGTGCCGAATTCGGCATCGATCCGACGGCGCATGTCGGCGACGTCGCGGATCAGCTTCGCCGGGTCGCGCGGCGCGGTCAGCACCTCGCGGATCGCGGTGGCCAGCCGGTCGCGGAAGGCCGCGGGCCCCAGCATCGGCCGGGCCCGGGTCAACGCCATATGCTCCCAGGTCCAGGCGGCCTCGCGGTGGTAGCGGCGAAAGCTCTCGAAGCTGACCGCGAGCGGGCCGGCGGTGCCGGACGGGCGCAAGCGCATATCGACGTCGTAGAGCTTGCCCTCGGCGCTCTGGGCGGTCAGCGCGGTGACCAGGCGTTTGGTCAGACGGATATGGTACTCGGTCGGCGCCAGCGGCCGGGCGCCGTCGGACATCGGCTGGTCGGGCGGGGTCTCGTAGACCACGATCAGGTCGAGGTCGGAGCCGATCGTCAGCTGGCGGCCGCCGAGCTTGCCCATCGCCAGGATCGCGAGGTTGGCACCGGGAAAGCGGCCGTGGCGTTCGGCCAGACCGTCTTCGACCGCGCGCAGCATCGCGGCCAGCGCCACGGTCGCGATGTCCGACAAAAAGCGCCCGCAACGGTCGGCGTCGGTGATCGCGCGCAGGATGTGGACGCCGGCGCGGAACCGCTGCTCGTTGGCCCAGCGCCGGCACATCAAGAGCGTGTCCTCGAAGTCGCGGGCGTCGGCGAGCCCCCGGGCCAATCCGGCCTCGAGCGTGTCCAGGTCGGGCAGGGCGCCGAAGAAGTCGCGGCCGAGCACGGCATCGAACAGCTCGGAATGGCGGGCGAGCACCGCGGCGAGCGGCGGCGCGGTGCCCATGATCTCGGCGACCAGGTCGAGCAGCCAGGGGTTGGCGTAGAACAGCGAGAACAGCTGGACCCCGGCGGGCAGCCCGCCCAAGCTCGCGTCGAAGTTGCGCAAGGCCGCATCGGGCTGGGGCGTGCGGCCGAATGCATGCAAGAGCGCCGGGGTCAGTTCGGTCAACAGCTCGCGGGCCCGCGCCGAGCGCATCGCGCGGTAGCGGCCGCGATGCCACGTCGACACGGTGTCGATCACCGCGGTCGGGTTGGCAAAGCCGAGACGGGCCAGGGTGTCGACCGTGCCCGGGTCGTAATCGGTGCCGGTGAACACCAGGTTGCCGGGGCCGCTCAGCGACGGTGCTTCCTCGAACAACAGGGCATAATGGCCCTCGACCCGCGTGAGATGGCAGAGCAGCGCGTCGCGGAACCCGGCGGCATCGGGGTAGCCGAGGAAGGTCGCGATCGCGGCGACCCCGGCGTCGTCGGCCGGCAGGCGGTGGGTCTGGCGGTCGTCGACCATCTGGATGCGGTGCTCGACCCGGCGCAGGAACCAATAGGCGTCGACGAGCTCGCTCGCTGCGTCGATCGAGATCCGGCCGGTCTCGGCGAGCGCGCGCAAGGTCTCGGTGGTGGCGACCGTGCGCAGGCGCACGTCGCGGCCGCCGAAGATCAACTGCTGGGTCTGGGCGAAGAACTCGACCTCGCGGATGCCGCCGCGGCCGACCTTGATGTCGTGGCCGTCGACCTTGAGCGCGGTGTGGCCGCGGTGGGCGTTGATCTGGCGCTTGATCGAGTGGATGTCCTGGATCGCCGCGAAGTCGAGGTGACGCCGCCAGATGAACGGCTTCAGATAGTGCATCAACGCCTGGGCGGCGACCGTGTCGCCGGCGATCGCGCGCGCACGGATC
The DNA here is from genome assembly GCA_028277115.1 of Azospirillaceae bacterium. Classification (GTDB taxonomy): domain Bacteria; phylum Pseudomonadota; class Alphaproteobacteria; order Azospirillales; family Azospirillaceae; genus JANQHG01. The sequence goes on along the minus strand of JANQHG010000262.1, from coordinate 3,319 downwards.
ATCGCGGCGCGCTCCCAATTCTGGCCGACGCTGGCGTAATAGGTCTCGGCAGCGGTGATCGACACCGCGATCGGGGTCGCACCGGGGTCGGGGCGCAGCCGGAGATCGACCCGCGCGACCCGCCCGTCGGCGGTGTGCTCGTCGAGGAGACGGACCAACTCGCGCGCGAGCCGAATGAAGGTGCGCGCCATCTGGTCCGGCCGGGGCACCGGCGCCGTCGCGTCGTCATAGAGCAGGATCAGATCGACGTCGCTCGAGTAGTTGAGCTCGCGCGCCCCCAGCTTGCCCATGCCGAGCACCACTAGGCCCGAGCCTTGTTCGGGGTCGTCGGGGTCGGGCAGCGCCAACTGGCCTGCGCGCGCGGCAGCGCGCAGGGCGTGGCGCGCCGCTGCGCCCACTGCGGCGTCGGCGAAATCGCTGAGCCCGCGCGCGACCGCCCGGATCGGCCAGGCGCCGGTGATGTCGGCAAGCCCGATCACCAGCATCGCGCGCCGCCGCGCGACCCGGAGCCGGGTCATCAGGGGCGCGGTGTCGAGCCCGGCGGTCGCGGCCGGCGCCAGCATCGCCAGGACCGCCTCGACCGCCGGCGAGACCCCGTGCTCGACCAGCGTGCGCAGGCACCCGAGCTCGCGCAACAGGCACTGGCCGAGGAACGGGCTGTTGCCGAACACGGCGTCGAGCAACGCCCGGCCGTCGGTGCGCCCGACCAGGCTGCGCGCGAACCCGGCGGTCTCGGGGTCGTCGGCGTCGAGCGCTGCCGCGGCGGCGAGCCAACGTTCGCGCCCGCGGGCGGCCTGGTCGGGATCGGCGGCGGCGGGGAGACGGTCGAGGGGGAGCGGCGGCATGGCAGGCGTCGCGGCGTCAGGGTGGGACTCGGCGCGGCCGGTGGGCGACGGCGCGCGCCGCTCAATCGTCATATCGCCGACCCTGACCGTGCCGGGCCGATCGGTCAAGCCGGCCGCAGGAAAACTCCGCTCTGGACCTTGGGTGGGCCGGGTTTTTTGCTCTCCTGCGTGTTTGTTGCGATGATATCTGACGGTGAGACGATCAGAGATGCGGCCATGGACCTCGGACTGACCGGCAAATGTGCGGTCGCCGTGGTCGATGGCGCCGCGGTGCGTGCGCATCTCGAGCGCATGGTGGTCGGGGTGATCGATCTGACCCACGCGCTGCTGCCGGGCATGCGCGGTCAGCGCGCGGGCGAGCTACGTCACCGGCTCGGTGGTGCGGGTCGACGGCGGGCTGATCCGGTCGATCTGACCGGGCGGTAGGATCGGGTGCTCAGCCGGGCAAACCGCCGGCATCGCGCAGGAAGGCGATCACGATGTCGAGGCCGTCGCCCGACTTCAGGTTGGTGAAGACGAACGGGCGGTCGCCGCGCATCCGCCGGGCATCACGTTCCATCACCGCGAGCGAGGCGCCGACCAACGGTGCCAGGTCGGTCTTGTTGATCACCAACAAATCCGAGCGGGTGATCCCCGGACCGCCTTTGCGCGGGATTTTGTCGCCGGCCGCAACGTCGATCACATAGATCGTGAGGTCCGCGAGCTCGGGGCTGAACGTGGCCGCCAGATTGTCGCCGCCGGACTCGATGAACAACAACTCGAGGTCGGGGAACGCGGCGACCATCCGGTCGACCGCGGCAAGGTTGATCGAGGCATCCTCGCGGATCGCGGTGTGCGGGCAGCCGCCGGTCTCGACCCCGGCGATCCGCTCCGGCGGCAGCGCGCCAGAGCGGGTCAGGAACTCGGCGTCCTCGCGGGTGTAGATGTCGTTGGTGATCGCGGCGACGCTGTATCGGGCCGACAGCCTCTTGCACAAGGCATCGGTCAGCGCGGTCTTGCCCGAGCCGACCGGGCCGCCGATTCCGACCCTGAGCGGCCCATGGCCGCCGGGCGGCCGCGTGGTGTGTTCGATCGTCTCCGCCGCCGTCATCCGTCGCCGTCTCCCGGTCCCGCCGCCCCCTGTGACGGTCGAGTTTACGCCGGCCGTGCGCGCTGTCCAGCCGCCGGATCGGCAGGGCCGTGGATCCGAAGGGAAACCGGTCGCGTGGGCCCCCCCGCGGGGTTGACTATCGCGAGTTTACCCCACCTTATCGGAATCCGATAAACCGTAGTAAGGTTGGTATAAATGGACCCTCGCACCAACCCCTATGCCCCGGGCGCCGGCGTCCAGCCGCCGGAATTGGCGGGGCGCGACGAGGTGATCGATCGTGCGGCGGTGGCGCTCGAACGGATCAAGGACCGGCGCCCCGCGCGCAGTGTCGTGCTCCACGGCCTTCGGGGGGTCGGCAAGACGGTTCTCTTGAACAAGATTTGCCAGGAAGCCGAGGTGATCGGGTGCGCCACGGTTGCGATCGAGGCACCGGAGAACCGGTCGCTGCCCGGGCTGTTGGCGCCGGCGCTTCGGCGCACCTTGCTGACGATCAACCGTGGGCAGGCGATCTGGTCCACCCTGGCGCGGGCCCGGCGGGCCTTGGCGAGCTTCGTCGGGACAGTCAAGATCAAGTATCAGGATGTCGAGGTCACGATCGACAGCGAGACCGCCCCGGGGATCGCCGACAGCGGTGACCTCGAATCGGATTTGATCGATCTTCTGACCGCGCTCGGTCAGGCGGCGGCCGATCGCAACGGGGCCGTGGTCTTCGCCGTCGACGATCTGCAGTACGTACCGGAGGAACAAATCGCGTCGCTGATCCTGGCGCTTCATCGTCTCAGCCAACACCAACTGCCGGTAACCATGGTCGCGGCCGGACTGCCGCAGCTGGTCGGTCGAATGGGAAAAGCCAAGTCGTATGCCGAGCGCTTGTTCGAATTCACCGAGATCGATCGCCTTCAGGACGAAGATGCCCGCTTGGCGCTTTGTGTTCCTGCCGAGAAGGACGGGGTTGAATTCACCGACGCGGCGGTGAACGAGGTGCTGGGACAGACGCAGGGATATCCGTACTTTTTGCAGGAGTGGGGCAAGCATTGCTGGGACATTGCCGAGACATCGCCGATATCTCTGACCGATGCGACCGCCGCGACCGCTGCTGCTTTGGCGCAGTTGGACGCCGGTTTCTTTCGTGTGCGATTTGACCGACTTACACCGGCGGAAAAACGCTATATGCGGGCGATGGCCGAGTTGGGGCCGGGACCGCACCGATCCGGCGATATAGCAGACCTATTGGGCAAGAAGGTGACATCCGCCGCACCGGTCAGGTACAATCTGATCAACAAGGGTATGCAATTCCTCCTCAGGAATTGACATTAGCGAGGAAGTTTCACGAGGCGAGCTGAGCGATGGCGGCGTCGGCGTCGCGGTAGAAGTTTGGGAAGTC
>JANQHG010000042.1 GCA_028277115.1 Azospirillaceae bacterium | reverse complement strand
CCGAGCAGCAACGGCCGGATCACCACCAGCGTGACATAGGCGAAGATCGCAAAGCCGAACGCGATCGGCACATGGTAGCCGATGCCGAGCTTGCGGCAGATCTCGACCTCGCGCAGCGCCCACGACACGAACGCACCGATCGCGCAGATCGTGATCAGCTGCCACAGCCCGCCTTCGGCGAGCGGCGTGAAGGCAAGACCGTATTTGAGGTCCGGCGGCGCGACATTGATCGTCCACGGGTTGCCGTTGCCGTCGATCGCCGCCGACCAGATGATCAGTAAGGTGCCGAGCAGGGCGAACGCGAGCGTGGTGATCCCGAAGAAGCCGACGTAGAACGGCCCGACCCAGAAGTCGAACAGGTCGCCGCCCAACAGCGTCCCGCCACGGACGCGATATCTTCTCTCAAAACTGAGCATGGCCATGTCTTAGGTCCTCCGGGCCATTGACGAAAACCGGGGAGGCGCCGCCGGTTCGACCGGGTCGATTGGCATGACACCCGGCATCCGCCCGGGCAGTGCCTGCCCGGTGCGCCGGACGCTCCCCTTTTAGGCGACGCGGGTCGGCGCGCCGACCCGCATTACGGCAATGGCATCTCTTGAACAGTCGGACCTTCGGCCGTCGCCGGGGCGATCCAGGCGAACCGTTCGTACGTCATCAACATGAAGTGGATGAACAGCGCGAGCACGCACAACAGGGTGAACAGCAGCGTCAGGGAGCGACGCGGGTCGAGCAACAGCCAGATGCGGTACATGGTCGTGGCCTCTCTGTCAGGGGGATCGAACAGGATTATTGGCAAGCACAGTCGGATCACCACCGGAGATTACGGCGTTCCGCCCGAGTCGTCCCTCTGCTGCGCAGCCCCCGTTTTTGCGGGGTGGGGGCGGCACCGGCGGTGCGCGTCGCTCCGGGTCGGTGGTTCGGTCGGGTCGCGGGCGGGATCAACCGAACCAGGGGCGCCAGCTCCACACCAGAACGTGCGCGACCGTCGCCACCAAAAGGAAGGTCACCGCGCTGGACGTGAAAACGCTGTGGAATTCTTTGGCTTCGGCATCGGTCAGGCCCGACATCGACAGCGAGGTATCCTTGGACATGTCAGTCATCCTTGAAGCTGGAAGGAGAACGGGATGGGGCCCCCGCGGTCGTATTCGGTCCGCGCGGACCCCGGCGCGGTCGGGAACGGCAGCGGGTCCGAGACTGTCCCGCCATGTCGCCTGCCCGGGGCTCGGTCCAGACGACGGCAGTGTCGGTCTTGGTATACGCCACTCCCTTGACGAACACCCCGCGTCGCACGGTCGCGCGTCAGAGAAGCTGTGGGGTGCGGCGGGGGGAAGGGGGTCTGACGCCCAGGCCCGCTGCGGCGCCGGATGCGGCCTGGCGGCCGTTGTCAGGGGCGCCGCCCCCGACACCCCCGCAAAGGGTGGGGGCCTTGACCCCCACTCAATCAACGGGGTTCAGGGGGCAATGGGGTTCAGGGGGCACCCCCTGGTCGGGGGGCGGTGTCGGGGGCAGCGCCCCTGATCTGGGGGCGAAGCCCCCAGACCCTGTCTCAGCGTGGGAACTGGTCGGTCGGGATGTCTTTTTCGATCCGGCGCGACGGCGCCGGCAGGTCCGAGGTCGCAAGGAACGCGATGGTGCCGCCGATCAAGGCGAGCGCCAGCAACACCAGCACCGTTGCGAGCGGGCTCGAATCGCGCGAGTAGGATGAGCTGTAGATCGAGCGACGGCGAAAACGCATGACAAGCAGCCGACCTGGCCTCGGGTTTGGAAATGGGCGGCGCGCCTGTGCTATCCTGCGCGGCCGCGCCGCGCCCGCCGCCCCGGGCGACCGATCCGGGCGTATGGTACCGCCGTGCCGACCCGGGCGCAATGTCTCGGGCGCCACCGGACCGCGGGCGCCGACCGAGGGACCAAGGACGGGAGCGACGACGGACACGATGGCGGCAACGGCGAGCGGACACGATCGCGACGCGGCGACCGACGCCGCCGGCGGACCGGCGACCGGCGATCGCGCGGACGCCCGCCCGGTGTTCGACCGGACGGTCGCCCTGGTCGGGCTGATGGGCGCCGGCAAGACCAGCATTGGCCGCCGGCTCGCCGGGCGGCTCGGCCTGCCGTTCGTCGATGCCGACCATGAGATCGAGGCCGCCGCCGGCTGTTCGGTCGAAGAGATTTTCGCCCAGTTCGGCGAAGCCGGGTTCCGCGACGGCGAGCGCCGGGTGATCGCGCGGCTGATGGAGAGCCCGCCGCTCATCCTGGCGACCGGCGGCGGCGCCTACATCGACGACGAGACCCGGCGGCTGTTGACCGAGCGCGCTCTGACGATCTGGCTGCGCGCCGATATCGAGGTCCTGCTCGCCCGCACCGCCCGGCGCACCAACCGGCCGCTGTTGAAGCGCGGCGACCCGCGGGAAATCCTGGAAAGCCTGATGGCAATCCGTTATCCCATCTACGCCGAGGCCGACGTGGTGGTCGAGAGTGAGGATGTCACGCCGGAAGAGACCGTCGACCGGGTCATTGCCGCCCTGGAACGGCATTTGGGGTATCCGCTTGACCACCCGTTCCACGCCCCGGCGCCCGGGCCCGACCCGGGCGAACCGGCGGCCGGGTGAGGGGCCGACCCGACGGGCCGGGGTCACGGCGCCGCGGCGGCGCGATCGATCGATGAGATGCGGGTGATGGAAGCGGTTCGGGTCGCGCTCGGTGCCCGCAGCTATGACATTCTGGTCGGCGGCGGTCTGATCGGCACCGCCGGGTCGTTGATCGAGCGCGCGCTCGGCCGGCGCAGAGTGATCGTGATCACCGACCGGACGGTCGGCGATCTTTATCTGTCGACGCTGGCCGACGGGCTTACGGCCGGCGGCTTTGCAGTCGAGCCGCCGCTGGTGGTACCGCCCGGGGAGCGCGCCAAATCGCTCGCCCACTACGGCACGTTGGTTGAGGCGCTGCTGGGGCGGCTGATCGATCGACGCACGGTGATACTGGCGCTCGGTGGCGGCGTGGTCGGCGACCTTGCCGGCTTCGTGGCGGCGACCGCGCTACGCGGTCTCGATTTCGTACAGATCCCGACCACCCTGCTCGCCCAGGTCGACAGTTCGGTCGGCGGCAAGACCGGGATCAACAGCGATCAGGGCAAGAACCTGATCGGCGCGTTCCATCAACCGCGTCTGGTGATCGCCGACCTTGACACGCTCGACACCCTGCCGGTGCGCGCACTCCGCGCCGGCTATGCCGAGGTGGTCAAATACGCGTTGATCGACGACGCGGCGTTGTTCGACCGGCTGGTCACCGACGGGCCGGCGGTGTGCCGGGGCGATCAGGCGGCGCGGCGGCGTGCGGTGGTCGCGAGCTGCCGCGCCAAGGCGGCGATCGTCGCCGACGACGAGCGCGAGGCCGGCCGGCGCGCCCTGCTCAACCTCGGCCACACCTTCGGCCACGCGCTCGAGACCGTGTGCGGCTACGGCGATCGCCTTTTTCACGGCGAGGCGGTCGCGATCGGCCTGGTGCTCGCCTGTGCGCTGTCGGTCCGGCTCGGCATGATGCCGGCGGGCGAGGCGCGCGCGGTCGACCGCCATCTGGCCGAGATCGGCCTGCCGACCGCGGTCGCGCCGCTGGTCGCGGCCCAGAGCGCGGTGGGGGGGGCGGCCGGTCCGGGCGGCGGCGATCGGGTCGACACCGACCGGCTGTTCGCGGTCATGCAGGCCGACAAGAAAGTGCGCGACGGCCGGATCACCTTCGTGCTGATGCGCGGGATCGGGCGCGCGGAATTGGTGCCCGCGGTCGATCCCGCGGTGGTGCGCGGGCTGTTGGCCGACGCGGTCGCCGGCCGGCCGCTGATCGCGGACGACGCATGACCGGCGCCGGCGGCAGCGCGGCGCTCCCGCTCGGATAGGCGTCCATGGACCTCGAGATCTGGCTGACGGTTGCGGCGATCTTGGTTTTGCTCGTTCTCTCGGGTCTGTTGTCGGGGTCCGAGACCGGGCTGACCGCCGCCTCGAAGGCGCGGATGTTCCAGCTCGAGCAGGAAGGCAGCCGGCGCGCCGGCCTGGTCAACCGCCTGCGCGCCGAAAAGGAGCGGATGATCGGCGCCCTGCTGCTCGGTAACAATCTGGTCAACATCTTGGGCTCGGCGCTGGCGACCAGCCTTCTGATCGATCTGGTCGGCGACGGCGGCGTTGCCTATGCCACCGTGATCATGACCGTGCTGATCTTGATCTTTGCCGAGGTCCTGCCCAAGACCTACGCGCTCAACTACGCCGACCGCACCGCCTTGTTGATGGCGCCGATGGTCCATGGGCTGGTGGTGGTGTTGGGGCCGGTGATCTTGACGGTCGGGACGCTGGTGCGGCTGCTGCTGAAGCTGCTCGGCGCCGACCTCCACACCCAAAGCATGGTGTCGACCGAAGAGGAGCTGCGCGGCGCGATCGAGCTCCACCGCGGCACCGAGGACGGCGCGGGCGAGACGCGCGAGGAGCGCGCGATGCTGCGCTCGATCCTTGATTTGACCAATGTCGAGGTCGCCGAGATCATGACCCACCGGCGCAATCTGGTGATGATCGACGCGGCGCGCACCCCGGCGGAGGTGCTTGACACCGTGCTCGACAGCCGGTTCACCCGCCTGCCGATTTATGAGGGCGAGGCGGACAACATCGTCGGCGTGCTGCACGCCAAGGCATTGTTGCGCGAGGTTCGATCCCACGTCGGCAGCCTGGACGAGATCAACGTGCTCGAGGTTGCGAGCAAGCCCTGGTTCATCCCCGACACCACCACCTTGTTCGACCAGCTCCAGGCATTCCGAAAACGGCGTGAGCATTTTGCCCTGGTGGTCGACGAGTACGGCAGCCTGATGGGGGTGGTGACGCTTGAGGATATTCTGGAAGAGATCGTCGGCGACATCGCGGACGAACACGACGTCGCGGTCGCCGGGGTGCGCCCGGAGCCGGGCGGCACCTATGTGGTCGACGGCTGGGTGACGATCCGCGACCTCAACCGCGAGTTCGAGTGGCGGCTGCCCGACACCAAGGCGTCGACGATCGCCGGGTTGGTGCTGTACGAGGCTCGGCGGATCCCGGATGTCGGCCAAGTGTTCACCTTTTACGATTTCCGCTTCGAGATTCTGAGCCGCCAGCGCCACCAGGTCACCCTGCTGCGGCTGACCCCGCCGCCCGGCCGCGGCGCGGCCGACGGCGCGGCCCCCGGCTGACCCGTTCGGTGCCGGGTCCGGCCGGGATGTTTCCTACAAAATCAGTGAAGCTCTCGGGATCAGGCCGAACCTGTACGTGGCACATCAGTGACAGCGATGGCCGCGGTTTCGACGCCAACCGTTGCCGCGATACTATAAGCCGACGGTGGGTCTTTCGTCCGGCGGCGCGGCCCCCATATGAACGGTCGATGGTGTCGCGGAGGCGCCGAACGGGTCCAGGGGCAGAGCGCCCCGTCGGCGGGACAACCTTGGCGACCACGCGTCGAACACGGCGCGCAAGAACGAAAGATGGCCGGCCTGCCGGGAACGGGTCGGTGTTTTGGGGTTCACCAACCAGGGCAAGAGGGGAAACCAATGACGAAGCTGGTCAAGTCCGCGGCGTTCGACGGCCGTCTGCTGCCGGTGATTTCGGCACTGATCGCGTTCGGCTCGCTGTTCGCGGCGTCGGTGATCTGATCCCGGGCCGGCGGCCCGGTCGCGGCGAAGCGGGTGGCCGACGGTATCGGGCACCAACACGACCGCGTCCGGGTTGCGGCGCGATATCATCACCGTTCGGGCGCCCCCGCCGGTCGACCGGCGCGCGGGCGCCCGTTCCGTTTCGGGATCGGGGGTCGGCCGGCGGCGCCCACGGTCTCGCCGGCCCGGTGCGCGAGCGCTCTTGCGCCGCCGAGACTCGGGGGAGCGCTCGCTGTTGATGTTTGCACGTTTTCCCAATGGGTTGCGGCCATGCTTTCCCACACTGTCTTAACCGCGACCAGCCCGATGCGGGTCCGATCAATCAGGGCTCGCAATCCACAGCGTATCCTGTTAAGATCACTGTCAGTTCGGGAGGGTCCGTATTCCGCGGCAGAAATGCCGCGGCTTCATTGAAACTCCGACGTTGGGGAAGTGGCGTATCCCAGTGCATGAGTATTCCGCGGCAGAAATGCCGCGGCTTCATTGAAACTGCTCGGTTCTCCAAGTCAAGATACTCAGGCCACCATGTATTCCGCGGCAGAAATGCCGCGGCTTCATTGAAACCTGGCTCCGGAAACCGCCCTGGATGCATCAATAACCAGTATTCCGCGGCAGAAATGCCGCGGCTTCATTGAAACCCTGCCTTCTACGCTGTCGTTCCCACGGTCAAATAGGTATTCCGCGGCAGAAATGCCGCGGCTTCATTGAAACCCGGCCTGTTCGGCCGGTCGCTGACCTGGTTCTACGCGTATTCCGCGGCAGAAATGCCGCGGCTTCATTGAAACTCAGCGGTGACTGGGGCACCGGCACCGCGTGGTTTACGTATTCCGCGGCAGAAATGCCGCGGCTTCATTGAAACCCGCAATCTTGCCGCGACTGTTTCTGCAGTGGCGATCGTATTCCGCGGCAGAAATGCCGCGGCTTCATTGAAACAAATTTGCTCGTCGTGCCGAAGCGGGCGATCCCAACATGTATTCCGCGGCAGAAATGCCGCGGCTTCATTGAAACGTGGGGTCGGTGGCTGCCTGGGCTATACTGGAATTCGTATTCCGCGGCAGAAATGCCGCGGC